>URNC01000010.1 GCA_900549065.1 uncultured Collinsella sp.
GCCGATGAGAATACCGCCAACAAAGGCACCGGGGATGGAGCCGATGCCGCCGAAAACGGCAGCATCGAAGGCCTTGATACCAGGCATAGCGCCCGTCGTGGGCTGCAACACCGGCGAGTAGGAGCACAGGAGCACGCCGGCGATGGCGGCGAGGGCGGAGCCGATGGCGAACGTCATCGAGATGGTGCGGTTGACGTTGATGCCCATGAGCTGAGCGGCGGCCTTGTCCTCGGACACGGCGCGCATGGCCTTGCCCATCTTGGTCTTACCCGTAAAGAACATCAGGCCGGCCATGATAACCAGGCAGGCGACGATGGTGACGAGCGAGACGGCGCTTACGTTAAACTTGGCCAAGAACTCCGGCACCGGGAAGGTGACGAGCGAAGTGAAGTTCTTGGGCGTGGCGCCCCACAGAAGCTGTGCGGCATTCTGCAGGAAGTAAGACACGCCGATGGCCGTGATCAGAACGGCCAGCGGGCCCGCCTGACGCAGCGGCTTGTATGCCAGACCCTCAATGAGAACACCGAGAACCGTGCAGACCACACAAGAGAGAACTACAGATGCCCAGCCCGGGAGGCCGAGATACGACGTGGCGCAGAACGAGACATAGGCACCGACCATGATGACATCGCCGTGAGCGAAGTTGAGCATCTTGGCGATACCGTAGACCATGGTGTAGCCCAACGCGATGATGGCGTAGACGCTGCCCATGGACAGGCCGTTGACCAGGTATTGGATAAAAACCGTCATGTTCCACATCCCCCTTTCGAATAGGTTTCCAGTTAATGTATGAAACAGGGACGTTACACTGTCCCTAGATACCAAGCAAGCAGGGAAGGCCAAAACCTCCCCTGCTTGGGATCAAAACCGCTCTATGTAAGGCGGCCAATTAGGCCTGTACGTACTTGCCGTCGGTGATGACGTACGCCGTGGGCTCCTTCTGAACCTGGCCCTTATCGTTCCAGGTGAGCTTGCCGGTCAGACCGTCAACGGTAATCTTGAGCATAGCCTTGGACAGCTTCTCGGCGACCTCGGTCGGATCGGCGTCGACACCAAGACCGGCCTCCTTGACGGCCTCGGCCACCGCGTGCACGCCGTCGTAGGCGTCGGCGGCAAACTGGTCGGGGGTATCGCCGTACTTATCCTTATAGGCGTTGACGAAGTCGGCGTTCTTCTCGTCATCGGCGGAGAACGGGGTCATGAGCAGCAGGCCCTCGGCAAGAGAGGTGTCGAAGCCCTCAACGCCCAGGATGCCGTCCATGCCGTCGCAGCCCATCATCTTGACGTCGTAGCCCATGTCCTTGGCGTTCTTGAGCAGGACGGACGCCGGTGTGTAGTAGATCGGCGCAAAGATCATGGTGGCGCCGGCCTGCTTGGCCTTGGTCAGCTGGTTGGTAAAGCTCGTGGCGGAGTCGTCCTTAAAGGTCTCCTCATCGACAATCTCGAGCTTGGACTCAGCGGCCTGGGCCTTAAAGGAATCTGCGATGCCCGAAGAATAGGCATCGCCGGAGTTATAGAACAGCACGAACTTCTCGTCCGCATACTTCTGCGCCAGGAACTTGGCAGCGTTGACACCCTGGTTGGGGTCGGTGAAGCAAACCTGGAAGACGCAATCCTTGCCGTCGGTGACGTCCTCGGAGGACGCGGACGGGGTGATCATGAACGTCTTGGGGTCGTTACCACACTCTGCGGCAACGGCAACCGACGCACCCGTGGTGGTCGGACCGACGAGGGCCTGCATGCCCCAGTCGAGCAGGGTGTTGAAGGCGTTGACGGCCTTCTCGCCGTCGGCCTGGTCATCCTCGGCCTTGCTGGCAAGCGGCAGCTCCTTGGTCGAGAAATCCTTGCAGCCAAGCTCGACGCCCTGGGTAACGGACTTGCCGTAGGATGCGTTGGCGCCGGTCAGCGGGCCGATGGTGCCGATCTTAAACGAAGCATCGCCCGAAGCGGAACCGCTGTCGCCGCCGTTGGAGGAGCAGCCAGCTAGAATGGACATCGCCCCCAGACCTGCTGCGCTCGCGATAACGCTCCTGCGATTCATAACAGGGTTCAATGACTTACCGGTGAGGCTCGACATGCGGCTCTCCTCTCAAATCTCGTCGGGTTTCGGTTACCCGACAGGCCATCCTTCGCCGTGTTCGGCGTTCGCAAAATAGTAGACGCTTTAGTTGAGAAAAGTGACGATTATTTCAACTTTTCTTTTGCTTTGTCCATTTATCCATATTTATGCGTATTTCTATCGGTTTATACAGTTTAGCCACTTTATTGTGTGAAAGTAATATTTCCATTCTGTTACAAGCGCCCCTGCCCTGATTAAAACAGCCTCACCGGTCGCGTTTTGTACGCACCTAGGCGGCGATGTACTTGCCGCCCTGAATCACATATGCCGTAGCGGGCTTTTCAACCTGGCCCTTGTCGTTCCACGTCAGCTCGCCCGTCAGGCCCTCGATCTTGATCTTGCGCATGGCCTTGGTCGGCTGGTTGATAAAGCTCGTGGAGGAGTCGTCCTTAAAGGTCTCGGTATCGACGATGTCGAGCTTGGATGCCTTGGCCTGCTCGGCAAAGGCATCGGCGATCTCGCCCGAGACGGCGACGGCGGCACCGGTGGTGACGGGGCCGACGAGCGCCTGCATGCCCCAGTCGCACAGGGCAAACCTTATGGTGCAAACGTTGACAGTTTGTTACGGAAGTTCGTTTGTAGCGAGCGTGTTTCCAATGTTTCCGCAGCGTTTCGGTGGTGCCGTTTTGTGCGACTCCTGTTAACTGGCGAGCACGCGCCCTCGGTTCACGCTAGAATGCACTCAACCTTTAAGCGGTTAATCCATCCATAAGATGCACGAAGGAGCTATCTATGAGCGAACCCCTGCGCACCGTGAACGTCGGCCTCATCGGTCTGGGAACCGTCGGCGGCGGCGTGGCCCGTCTGATCAAGAGCCACCACGATGAGTACCTGGCAGCCTACGGCATCGACCTTAAGCTGACCCGCGCCTGCGCGCTTGCTTGGGAGCAGGCCGAGTCGGCAGGCATTGAGCGCGAGGCCTTTACGAGTGACTGGCACGACGTCGTCACCGACCCCGCCGTCGACATCGTCGTCGAGCTGATCGGCGGCGAGCATCCCGCAACCGAGATCTTTACCACTGCCTTTGAGCACGGCAAGCACGTCGTCTCTGCCAACAAGGCCCTGCTGGGCCGCCACGTCGAGACGCTTGCCGAGAAGGCGCGTGCGTGCGGCGTGCAGATTAAGTGCGAGGCCAGTTGCGGCGGCGGCATCCCCATCGTGAGCACGCTTGAGCACGACCTGGTGGGCAACAAGATCCTGACCATCGCCGGCATCCTCAACGGCACCACCAACTATATCCTGTCGCGCATGGACGCCGAGGGCGCCGATTACGCCGACGTGCTCGCCGACGCGCAGGCCAAGGGCTATGCCGAGGCCGACCCGTCCGCCGACGTCGACGGCTTCGACGCCGCCAGCAAGACGGCCATCCTCGCCTCCATCGGCTTTGGCACCCGCGTTACCACCGATGATGTGTACCAGCAGGGTATCCGCACCATCGGCGCCGAGGACATCGCCCAGGCCCGTGAGCTCGGCTACACCATTAAGCTGCTCGGCATCGCCCGCAACACCGACGCCGGCGTCGACGTCCGCGTGCATCCCACGCTGATCCCCGCCGACCACATGCTTGCCAAGGTCAACGGCGCCATGAACGCTGTTTACGTAGTGGGCGACGCCGTGGGCGAGACCATGTTCTACGGTGCCGGCGCAGGCTCCTTCCCCACCGCGAGCGCCGTCGTGGGCGATATCCTGTCGCTCTCCGAGCAGATCAGCCGGGGCGTGGCTCCGCTGCCCGAGATTGAGCCCTATGGTCACAACCTCGTCTTTAAGCCCATGGACGAGCTCCAGACCAAGTACTATGTGCGCCTGAAGGTCGCCGACCGCGTGGGCGCCCTGTCCGAGACGGTCGACATCTTTGCCAAGCACAACATTTCGATCTCGCTCATCAACCAAGTCGAGGACGGCAAGTCGGGTGTCAGCGATGCCTGCTCGGTCATCTTCCTGACGCACCGCGCACTCGAGAAGGACGTCCAGGCTGCCGCCGCCGAGCTTGCCAGCGTCGACTGCGTGGCCGAGGTCGCCAACGTCCTGCGCATCGAGGACGTCGAGGCCTGGACCGAAGGCGTCATGGCTAACTAGTTCGGTTTACACCCCACAACGCATTTGCTCGAAGGGCTCCCGTCTGGTCTTGGACGGGAGCCCTTTTATTTGCACGCTCGGGGCGCATTGACGCGATCCGCGTTTGAACAATTTGACCGTTCGGTGTCAACCAGGGATACCGCTCACCGATAAGCAGGCATGTTTGCTTTTGTCCGCCGCTATCCTGTGCTGCGTACGTCCACCCCCCGAAGAATGGAGGCACCATGTTGCTCGAGGGCAAGAAAGCAATCATCACCGGAGGCACGCGCGGTATCGGCTATGCCATCGCCTGCCGCTTTATCGAGGAGGGTGCCGCCGTCACCGTCTTTGGCTCGCGTCAGGAGACCGCCGATGCGGCCGTTGAGAAGCTGACAGCCGTCTATCCCGACGCCAAGGTCTGGGGTCGCTCCTGCGACCTCACCTCACTCGAAGCCGTGACCGAGGCCTTTACCCAGGCTGCAGCCGACATGGGCGGTCTCGATACGGTCGTCAACAACGCCGGAATCTCCCAGCGCTCGCCCCTTTTGGACTATACAGCCGAGGAGTTCGCCAAAGTTATGGGCCTCAACGTCGTCGCTGTCTTTAACGGCCACCAGGCTGCCGCCAAGATCATGACCGAGGCCGGCCACGGCGGCACCATCACTACCACAAGCTCGATGGTCGCCAAGTACGGCCAGCCCTCCGGCGTCGGTTACCCCACGTCCAAGTTTGCCGTCAACGGCATGGTCCAGTCGCTCTCGCGCGAGCTCGCCCCCATGGGCATCCGCGTCAACGCCGTTGCCCCTGGAGTGACTAAGACCGACATGGTCGCCAACCTGCCCGAAGAGGTCATCAAGCCCATCATCGCCACTATTCCGCTCGGCCGCATGGGCGAGCCCGAGGACGTCGCCAACGCCTTCGTTTTCCTAGCGAGCGACATGTCATCCTATGTCACGGGCGCCATCCTCCCCGTCGACGGGGCAGCCCGCTCCTAAAGGTCGAAAGTTTCGGCTTCGAACATCAACAGAGTTCAACGCAAAAGGCGCGCTGTCCGCATCAACCGCAGGCAGCGCGCCTTCTATTATTTGGACGGAACCCGTATCCCGACATTCCTTGCTACTTGCCGTCGTCGTCCTGGGCTTCATCGCTCGCATAGAGTTCCAGCATGCGGCGGCGATATTCGTGCACGGCGAGCTTGGCGCGCTCCAGGCGGCGGCGCTCACGCGGAGTCAACTCGGACGGGTCAACCTCATCACCATAGGTCTTATCGGCAAGAAGATGCGCCGCGTCCACGATGCGGGCATCAATGTGGCCGCTCGCTGCCTCGGCGGAAAGACGCTCGGCAATCGTATCGAGCGTAGGCAGGCCCTCAAATACGCGACCGTGTCCATGCGAGGTCAGCAGCTCGTGCTCGCGCGCGAGCAGGCTCGCCAAATCGTGATGGGCGCGCAGGATGTCGAGCGCATCGGATGGATGCTCGGCAACCTCTGCCACGGCGGCGACCGGTGCGGCGTCGACCACGCGGTAGAAGAGCTGCGCGAGCAATGGCATCAAGAACACCGTGATGGCGCCGGCGGCAACCATGACCGACGCAATATCTTGCGATAGCGCGCCCGCGTTGACGGCAACGCTCGTCACGGCGACGATAATCGGCAGCGCCGTAGTGCAGTAAAGCGCCACGGTAATGCGACCATACGCCGACACATCGCGCGTCGCGGGACAAATGCTCATAGAAATAAGAATGGGCACGGCACGAATAATCAACAACGCCACGATAAAGCCCACGAGCAGACCCGGGCGCGACGCCACTGCCGTCAAGTCGATCTTTGCGCCCGATACGGTAAAGAACACCGGAATCAAAAAGCCGTAGGCAAGACCGTCGAGCTTGGTCTCGAGCGTATGGTTGCCCTCGGGGATGATAAAGCGCAAGACAAAGCCGGCGGCAAATGAACCCAACACGATATCGAGGTCAAAGATGGCAGAGAACGCCACGAGCGTGACCAGGATGAGCACCGTCAGGCGCACGAAGGTCTGCGACGTGGTGTCGGCGCGTTCCTCGACAAACGAAAAGAAGCGGCTGCCGACGCGCCTGGAACGACTTGGGACCACGGCCAGCAGCACGCAGACCACAGCAAACAGGCCGAGAATCACGAGCGTCTGGATGCCGGTGCGGGCAGACAGCAGCACCGACATGGCGAGCACGGGACCGAGCTCGCCCCAGGTGCCATACGCGAGAATCGAGTCGCCAACGCGCGTGCCGGTGAGCGAGCGCTCACGCATGATGGGCACAAGCGTGCCGAGCGCCGTGGAAGTAAGGGCGAGCGTCACGGCGATACCGTCGAAATGGCTGACCGAGAACCACGGGGTAAAGCGCACGGCAAGCCAAGCGATACAAAATGTGACAGCCCACGTGGCCATACCGTAGCGGCCCTCGACGCCCGTGATGTTCTTGGGATCGATCTCAAAGCCGGCAAGCAGGAACAAAAATGCCAGACCGAGCTCTGACACGAGCGAGACCTCGGCATCTACATGGATGACGCCGAGCATATGGGGTCCCAGCACCGCGCCGAACACGAGCAAAAAGACCGTTTCGGGAACGGGCTTTCCGGGAATCGCCGAGGCGATGAAGGGGCTTGCAAAGGCCACGAGCGCGATGATGGCGAGTGAAACGAATGCCATGTGATGCCTTTCTCTTGTTTGCGCATCACTGTAGCACCCTCGCCGTCCTCAACGCGCCGCGAGCTGTCGTATCATAGTGAGGTTTACAAACATGTGGCTCAAGGCGACCGCAGGGCAGACCCCGCAAACCGACCGCTGCCGCATACCGTACCGTACGCCCAACCGATCAGGAAGGCAGGAACCAATGGTCTCTCGTATCTACGTGGAGAAGAAACCCGGGTTCGACGTCGAGGCTCAGCAGCTCAAGGGCGAGCTGACCGAGATTCTCGGCATCAAGGGCATCGAGGCCCTGAGGATCATCAACCGCTACGACGTCGAGGGCATCGACGATGAGCTTTTCCGCTCCTGCGTGCCTACCGTCTTTAGCGAGCCCCAGGTCGATGTGACCTACGACGAGCTCCCCGCAAGCGATGGCGCCGTCTTTGCCGTCGAATTCCTGCCTGGCCAGTTTGACCAGCGCGCCGACTCCGCCAGCGAGTGCGTGCAGCTCATCAGCCAGGGCGAGCGCCCCGCCGTGCGTTCTGCCAAGGTCTATATGATCTCGGGCGCCCTGGACGAGGCCGCCATCGAGGCCATCAAGCACTACGTGGTGAACCCCGTCGAGGCGCGCATCGCCTCGCTCGACCTGCCCGAGACGCTGTACATGGAGACCCCCGAGCCCCAACCCGTCGAGGTGCTCGACGGCTTCCGCGAGCTCGACGAGGCCGGCCTTGCCGCCTTTATCGCCGATCGCGGCCTTGCCATGGACGAGGCGGACATCGCCTTCTGCCAGCAGTACTTCCGCGATGAGGATCGCGACCCCACCATCACCGAGATCCGCGTGATCGACACCTATTGGTCCGACCACTGCCGCCACACCACCTTCGGCACCGTCCTAGATGACGTGACGATCGACGACGCCGTGGTGCAGCAGGCCTTCGACCGCTACATGGAGATGCGCCACGAGCTCGGTCGCGACGCCAAGCCCGTCTGCCTCATGGACATGGGCACCATCGGCGCCAAGTACCTCAAGAAGACCGGCGTCATGACCGATGTCGATGAGTCCGAGGAGATCAACGCCTGCACCGTCAAGGTAAAGGTCGATGTCGATGGTGAGGACCAGGACTGGCTGTTCCTCTTTAAGAACGAGACCCATAACCACCCGACCGAGATCGAGCCCTTCGGCGGTGCCGCCACCTGCGTGGGCGGCGCCATCCGCGACCCGCTCTCGGGCCGCAGCTATGTGTACCAAGCTATGCGCGTCACCGGCGCCGGCGACCCCACCGTCCCGGTTTCCGAGACGCTCGAGGGCAAGCTGCCGCAGCGCAAACTCGTGACCACTGCAGCCGCCGGCTACTCCAGCTACGGCAACCAGATCGGTCTTGCCACCGGCCAGGTCAACGAGCTCTATCACCCCGGTTACGTGGCCAAGCGCATGGAGGTTGGCGCTGTCGTGGGCGCTACCCCGGCAAACCACGTTCGTCGCGAGTGCCCCGCCCCCACCGACAAGATCATCCTGCTGGGTGGCCGCACCGGCCGTGACGGCATCGGTGGCGCCACCGGTTCCTCCAAGACCCAGAACACCGAGTCCATCGAGACCTCGGGTGCCGAAGTCCAGAAGGGCAACGCCCCGGTCGAGCGCAAACTGCAGCGTCTGTTCCGCCGCGGCGATGCCTGCCGTCTGATCAAGCGCTGCAACGACTTTGGCGCCGGCGGCGTCTCGGTCGCCGTGGGCGAGCTTGCCGACGGCCTGTATGTCGACCTTGATACCGTGACCAAGAAGTACGACGGCTTGGACGGCACCGAGCTCGCCATTTCCGAGTCCCAGGAGCGCATGGCCTGCGCCGTCGCCGACGGTGACGTCGAGGAGTTCATGCGCTACGCCGCCGAGGAGAACCTGGAGGCAACCGTCATCGCCGAGGTTACTGCCGAGCCGCGCATGCGCATGGCCTGGAACGGCGTCGCCATCGTCGATCTGTCCCGCGAGTTCCTCAATTCCAACGGTGCGCCCAAGCACCAGGTCGCCCACGTCTGCGCCCGCAGCGTGTGGCAGCCCAGCTGGGCCGGCACCACGCTTGCCGAGCGCATGACCTCGCTCGTCACCGACCTTAACGTCGCCTCCAACAAGGGCCTTTCCGAGCGCTTCGACTCCACCATCGGCGCCGCGACCGTGCTCATGCCCTTTGGCGGCAAGACGCAGCTCACCCCGAGCTCTGCCATGGTCGCCAAGTTCCCCGTGGACGGTGAGACCACCACGGCGAGCGCTATGGCATGGGGCTTTAACCCCTATCTGATGGAGGCCGACCAGTTTACGGGCGCCTACCTGTCCGTGGTCGAGTCCATCGCCAAGCTCGTGGCCGCAGGCTTTGAGCACAAGCGCGCCTACCTCTCCTTCCAGGAGTACTTCGAGCGTCTGCGCACCGAGGCCGAGCGCTGGGGCAAGCCCATGGCAGCCGTCCTAGGCGCCCTTATGGCCCAGGTCGACCTGGGTGCCGGCGCCATCGGCGGCAAGGACTCCATGAGCGGTTCGTTTGAGGACGAGGCCGGCGAGCTCAACGTTCCGCCGACCCTCATCAGCTTCGCCGTGGCCGTGGGCCGCGCGGCGCGCGCCGTCTCCCCCGAATTCAAGGGCCTGACGCACCGCGTCGTCCGCATCGCCCCCGCCACCTATGGCCAGGACTACCGCCCCGACGCCCAGCAGCTGCTCGCCGCGTTTGACGCCGTCGAGGCGCTCACTGCTACCGGCGACGCCCTGGCCGTCTCCACGCCCGGCTACGGCTGCGGCGCCGAGAGCCTCTTTAAGATGTGCGTCGGTAACCAGATCGGTATCGAGCTTGCCGAGGACGTGGACGTGGAGAGCCTCTTCACCCCGCTCTATGGCAGCTTTATCGTCGAGCTCGCCGAAGATGCCGAGCTGCCCGAGGTCGCCGACGGCGTTGTCGTCGAGCCCCTGGGCACCACCGTCGAGGGCTATGTCATCGATACCGGCTCCGAGGTCATCGAGCTCTCCGAGCTCCAGGAGGCCTGGGAGAGCGGCATCGAGGGCGTCTTTGCCTACCGCAGCGCCGGCGAGACTGCCAAGGTCGAGACCATCGACTTCCGTGCCAAGGATATCCACGTGTACAGCGGCGCCAAGATCGCCCGCCCGCGCGTGGTAATCCCCGTGTTCCCCGGCAACAACTGCGAGTACGATAGCGCCCGCGCTTTCCGCGCCGCCGGCGCCGAGGCCGACACCTTCGTGATCAACAACCTCACGCCCGAGGCCGTCGCCGAAAGCACCCACGAGCTTGCCCGCCGCATCCGTGCAAGCCAGATCGTCATGATCCCCGGCGGCTTCTCGGGCGGCGACGAGCCCGATGGTTCCGCCAAGTTCATCACGGCGTTCTTCCGCGCTCCCGAGGTCACCGAGGCAGTCCGCGACCTGCTCAAGGCCCGCGACGGCCTGATGCTGGGCATCTGCAACGGCTTCCAGGCCCTGATCAAGCTCGGTCTGGTGCCCTACGGCGACATCGTCGACGCCACGCCCGATGCGCCCACGCTGACGTTCAACACCATCGGTCGCCATCAGAGCCGTCTGGTGCGCACCCGTATCTCGTCCAACCTGTCCCCGTGGCTATCGCAGTGCAGCCTGGACGACCCCTACACCGTCGCCATCAGCCACGGCGAGGGCCGCTTTGTCGCCAACGACGAGGTGCTCGCCCAGCTCATCGCCAACGGCCAGGTCGCCACGCAGTACGTGGGCGAGGACGGCAAGCCCAGCATGGATCTTTCCGTCAACCCCAACGGCTCCGCACTCGCCATCGAGGGCATCACGAGCCCCGACGGCCGCGTCCTGGGCAAGATGGGCCATGCCGAGCGTCGTGGCGACAACCTGTACCGCAACGTGCCCGAGCATGTCCCCGGCGATAAGTTCATGCCGATCTTTGAGAGCGGCGTGGCCTACTTCGCTTAATGCGTCCCATCGGGTACAATCCCCTCGGGTAACAACACCCGCCACCGGCACACCCGGTGGCGGGTTCTTTTTTGCTTCGCGCATACAGGAAGGACATCATGGAAAGCCGCAAGCCGTATCTCGCCACCCTACCCGGACTCATCCTGGGCTGCCTCGTCTGCTGTGCGCTCTGGGGGTCGGCTTTCCCCTGCATCAAGATCGGTTACGGGCTCTTTGGCATCCCCGCGCACGATAGCGCCTCACAGCTGCTCTTTGCGGGCTTGCGCTTCACGCTTGCCGGCGCCCTGGTTATCGTTGGGATGAGTGCGGCCCAACGCCGTCCCCTCATTCCGCAGGCTCGTGACATCAAGCCCATCTTTGTCTTGTCACTCTTCCAGACTATCGGGCAGTACTTCTTTTTCTACCTAGGACTCTCGCGCGCCAGCGCCATGTCGAGTTCCATCATCGAGGCCAGCGCCAACTTCCTCGCAATTCTCTTTGCCGCCTTGGCATTTCACACCGAGAGGCTCAATACGCCCAAGGTGCTTGGCTGTGTGCTGGGCTTTGCAGGCGTCGCGCTCGTCAACCTTTCGGGCGCGGATGGCACCTTTGGCTTTACGCTCGACGGCGAGGGATTTATCTTGGCTTCCACTGTTGCGGGCGCCCTGTCGACCTGCCTCATTGGCATCTTCTCGCGCGAGCATGACGGCGTCTTGCTCGCCGGCTGGCAGTTTTTAGTCGGTGGCGTGGTCCTTACCGCAATCGGGTTTTTGATGGGCGGCACGTTTTTCCCCACCGAAATCGCCCCCGCCATCGCGCTCATCATTTATATGGCGCTCATTTCCGCCGTCGCGTACTCGCTGTGGTCCCGCCTGCTCGCCGTCAACCCCGTCAGCCGCGTTTCGGTCTTTGGCTTTATGAACCCGGTCTTTGGCGTGCTGTTGAGCGCACTGCTGCTCGGCGAGGGCGCTGGCACGAGCCCCGTTACCGTACTTGTTGCCCTGCTGTTGGTCTGCGGCGGCATCATCATCGTCAACAAACCCAAAAAAGCCTAGCGAACCGCCCTTATTTAGTAGAGGAGATTCGCATGCTTTAGCTTAATGGAGTACATCGGTGAGCTGAGGGCCGCAACGCACGCCAGCGTTCGCCCTTTTTTTCTAGCGTATCTGGACGCCGGCTTTCTTCTTCTCGCGCTTTACGCGGTAGAGCTCCGCGTCGGCAGCGCGAAGCAAGTCTTGCCAGGTATCGACGCCATCACCAACCCGTGCGTAGCCGATGGACATCCGCAACAGATACGGGACCTCGGCGCGCGCGAGCTCGTCGCTGATTGCCGCGCACAGACACATGATGTCCTGCTCCGCCGTCGCCTTTTGAAGCACCACAAACTCATCGCCGCCATAACGTGCGATAAAGCCACCAGACGCCGAGCAGACCTCTTTGAGCGTAGCAGATATGACCTGGAGGGCATGATCGCCCTCAACATGTCCATACCGGTCGTTAATCTGCTTAAAGCCGTCAGCGTCCATCATAAGCAGATATACATCTTCGGCCTGATCCACATTTGAAAAGAGCGACAGCATATAGGTCTCAAAACGGTTGCGATTGTTGAGGCCAGTCAACGGGTCGGTCGAGATCAGCTGCTCCTGGTAGATGATGTAGAGCAGCAGGATGCTCAGCGTTATACCGACACAAAGGCCCGGTACCGAAAACAAAACCTGGAAGGTACCGCCCACCAGAGCGGGAACCGCAAAAAAGGCGAGGGTGCGATAAATGGCCTTCTTTTGCAGGCTTTCGACTTTTCGAGTCTGAATAAAGGCATGCAAAGACGTATATATGATGTAGCAGTAGCTAAATAGGCTGAATCATATAAAGCGCTCCGCGACGATATACGCCCTGTGCATCGATATAGAACATAGTGTGCGTCCAGTAGCTGGTAAATGCCAGCACGACCACCAATACGGTTGGCAACGTCACGAGCGCCACCCTATAGCGCGCGGTCAAAAGGCGTGAGCCCTGCACTGTCTCGGAATAGAAAAACCAAATGAGGCACGCGATGGCGAACAGCGAAAACGAGACCGCGTTGGAAATCCAGTTGGCCGTGATGCCTACAGGAGTGCTCACGCCGTCCGAGAGCGTCCAGATCATATCGAAGAAAATGTAGGCAGCAGAGGTATAGCCGAGCATGCTAAACAAGAGCTGCTGGGTACTCGAGAACAAGGAGCGACGACTTCGCGCGGCAAGCCCGATAAGAACAATCATGCATAGCAGGAATATCTCAATTTTGAGTGCCTTAACCACTAGACGCCATCCCTTCAATATCCAAGTGGTCAGAATCGCCCGATTCGTGTCTGGACAATAAACACCCCCTACTCCGCAGGGGTAAGGGGAATCATAGCAGAGCGCCTGAACGTCACCGCAAGACAGCTTTCGTTCGGGCGCTCAAACGGCGCGAGTTGCACGCCGGCATCATTGATGGGTATCGATTGCTACTCGCCATCGATGTCGGTCGCGACGGCCTCCTCGATGGCCTCGACACCGGCTGGCGACAGATCCTCCTTGCCTTGGCAGAACTTCTTGTCGACCCAGCCGGTCAGAATCGGAGCCATGATCGCCGTGATGATAACGGCGGTGGCGATCTGAGCGTACGCAGTAGGCGCAAGCTCGGCGTAGCGCGGTGCGACCTCGGCGAGGGCAACCGGTGTGGTCATAGCCGTGCCGGCGATGGTGGAGCAAGCCACAGCGGCCTTGCCATTGCCGCCGCACAGGCGCTCGAACGCAAAGGTGATAGGACCGACGACAAACAGCGTGATAAGGCCCAGCAGGATGCCGGAAATACCGCCGGTGATAAAGCTCGAAAGACTCATGGACGCACCGAGCTGAAATCCGATAACGGCAATCGCAGGGTTGGTGCCGGGAACCAGCAGGTTCTTGATGAACGGGAAGAGGTTGCCCAGAACCATACCGATGACAAGCGGCAGGATGGAGCCGACGATGGTACCCAGCGGGATGTTAGCAAGACCCGAAACGCCCAGGATGATCATGGTGACGGCGGGGCCGGCCGTAAAGAACAGGATACCCACGGCGCCCTGCTCGGACTCGTCGCCGAACTCGCCCATGATGCCCGTGTAGAGCGCCATGTTGCAAAACGTAATGCCGCCGATGATGGAAACCGAGCTCAGGCCCAAAAGGTTGTCGTTAAAGAAATACGCAACACCAAGACCCAGCGCGGCTGCCACCACAAGCTTAGGAATCAGCACAACGATGCCGGTCTTGATGGCGCCCGGCGTGGACTTAAAGCTGATGCCAGCACCCACAAACAGCAGGATCGCGGCAACGATGGTGTTGGAACCACCGCGGCAGGCGGCGGTAAAGAAGCCGCCGATCTCGAAGACCTGCGGGCAGAAGGTATTGAGCAAAAGGCCAACGATCATCGGGTAGATCATGATGTCACCCGGGATACGCGGGACTTTGAATTTCTTTTGCTCGTTGGCGGTCGCTTCCTGTGCCATGAAACTCCCATTTCCGCTGACGCAGAACAAAAGCCCACGTCACACTTTGCTACAGTAAAGTTTGACCATGGTACCAGAAGAAGCAGACCGGCTCGGTGAGAAATTCGATTCGTTGTGCCGGGACGCTAAACGTGCCCCGCTCTTATATGAAGCTCAAAACGATATAGAACACGATGCCCGAGACGCAGCACCACAACATCGACTTTGTCTTGATTGCCACCGCCACGACGCCGGCGGCCGCAATCCAGGGAATCAAGCCCTGCCACAAGCCGGCGTCGAAAGCGCCAGGGCTTATCAAATCGTTGGCGACCAGCGCCGCAAAGGCGGCAGGCGGAATATAACCCAAGGCCTCGGTAACGCGGGGCGACAGCGTTCTCCCGCGCAAGGCAAACGCCGGGGCAATGCGGAAAAACGCGATGGCCGCCCATGACGACAGCCATAGGACCAAAAACTCATTAACGGGCATCGCGAGCGCCCCTTCCCTCGGCGAGGACATCGCACGCGAGTGCCGTGACAACGCCGACGAGCACACTTGCCGGCACGGCGATATTCGTCCACCCCAAGAACTTGCATATGGCGACGGACACCGCAGCCAAACCGGCAGCTACGACATTGCCGCGCGACAGTCGCTGCGAAAAGAGTAGGCAGATAAAGAGCGATGTGCAGACAAAACCCGCAATAGCGGTGGGAACATCGACAACGGCGCCGACGATGGCGCCCGTCGTACACGAAACGCCCCATGTTGCGATGAGGATCACGTTGAGCACAAAGGACTCGAGCGGACCCCAATCCTCCCCTTTAACCAACTTGGCAAGCGAGATGCCATATGCCTCCTCGGTAAGCGTCGCGGCAACAGCCAGCGTCTGACGCTTCGAGGCACCCCTCAGATGCGGTGCGATCGATGCCGAGTAAAGCGCAAAGCGCGAGGAGATTGCGGCGACGCTCGCGACGATCGACGCCGCAGGCACACCCGCCAGCCACAGATTGCAGATCATAAACTGCCCGCTGCCCGTCACGAACGTGCTGCTCAGAGCAAAAACCATCCAGGGTTCCATTCCCGTCTGCGCCATAATCATTCCGCACGGCGCGGCTATCGCAACATAGGTAAGCATCACCGGCCAGACGGTTTTAACGATTTTGAGCACCATAGCGTTCCTCGTCCCGACAAGATTTCCGAGCCGCATGCAACGACGCGGCAGAACCATCGCCCGATGGCAACCGAGTTCACCTACAATTGCCACCGGATCGAAAGACACAGAAAGACACAACTTTTTAGGAAGTCATTATGACAGCTATCGATCGAACGCGGGCTGCCGCGGCCTTCAAGACCTACACCGATGCCTACGATGCCGCCAATCCGCGTATCGCGCTCAAAATCGAGCATACGTACCACGTTGCCGAGGCATGCGATGCCGTGGCACGCGAACAGGGCTGGTCACCGCAGGACATTGATCTGGCGTGGCTTTGTGGGCTGTTGCACGATATGGGCCGCTTTGAGCAGCTGCGACGCTGGGATACGTTTAAGGATGCCGAAAGCGTGAGCCATGCGGCGTTGGGCGTCGAGGTCCTCTTTGGCAAAACACCTGCAGATGCGCCCGCGGCAACAAGTATCCGCGACTTTATCGACGATCCGGTAGAAGACGAACTCATTCGAGCGAGCATTGCCTATCACAGCAATTTCCGTCTGCCCGCGCAGCTCGGCGAGCGCACGCGGCGCTTCTGCGATATCGTGCGCGATGGCGACAAGATCGACATCATGCGCACCATCGCCGACAGTACCGTCGACACCATCCTCAAAGTGAATGAGGACGCGTTTCTTGCCAGCCACTTCTCGGCACCGACGCTGGCCGCCTTTGACGAGCACCGCTGCGTCACGCGCGATGAGCGCAATGAGCCCGCGGACTACTTGGTGGGGCTTATCTGCTTTATGTTTGAGCTTGTCTATCCGGCAAGCCGCGCGCTGGCTCGCGAGCAGGGCGATATCTACCGCCTGCTCGACGCGCCCTTTGGTATCACGCGCCCCTTCACCGATTCCGCCACGCAAGCGACCTGGGAGCGCCTAAAGGACGAGCTGCGCAGCTGGCTGGCAAGTGCCTAGCACTCAAGCTGGGCCAGCAGCTCCTCAACGACCTCGACGGCGTCGCCGACGACCTTGTACTGGGCGACGCCGAAGATGGGGGCATCTGGGTCCTCGTTGACGGCGATGATGCACTCCGCACCGCCGATGCCGGCAAGATGCTGGATGGCACCCGAAACGCCGATGCTCACAAGGAGCTTAGGCGAAACCGACACGCCCGTCTGGCCAATCTGGTGGCGATACTCCAGCCAGCCCGCCTCCACGACGGGTCGCGTGCAGCCGAGCTCGGCACCCAGGACTTCGGCGAGCTTTCGCATCAAGGGTAGGTTTTTCTTGGAGCCAATACCGCGACCCACAACAACTAGACGCTCGGCATCGGCAATCGAAGCCTGCTGGCCCCATTCCTCGGCGGGAATCGAAATCTCGACACGAGCCTTGGCGTCTTCCGCAAGTAATACCTGGGTAATCGTTCCGGAGCGGCTATAGTCAAAGTCGGGCGCCTTAAAGATGCCGGGGCGCACCGTTGCCATCTGGGGACGGTGGTTGGGGCAGATAATGGTGGCCATCAAGTTGCCGCCAAACGCCGGACGCGTCTGTTGCAGCAGGCCCGTCTCCGTATCCATCGAAAGCACGGTGCAGTCGGCCGTAAGGCCCGTCCGCAGGCGCACGGCAACGCCAGGCGCCAGCTCGCGGCCAAAAGCGGTCGCACCGTACAGAATGGCTTCGGGCTTGCGCTCGGTTACCAAATCGCAGATGAGGCGAGCATAGACCTCCGCGTCGTTCTGACGCAGGCGCTCGTCACGACAGACCAGAACTTCGTCCGCACCGGCGCAAACCAGATGCTCCAGGTCCTCAAGCGAGCCCTCGGGGCCCATGCCGACCAGCGCCACCAGGCGACAGCCGCGTGCATCGGCAAGCTCGCGGCTGTCGCCCATGAGCTCGTAGGCCACCGGGGCCACGTCATCGTGCTCGTCGGTCTGAACGAATACCCAAATGTCTCGATACGCATCGAGGTCAACCGCGCCGGCGGCCTCGTCGCGCTCGATCGAAATGGCGTTGACGGGACAGGCGTCGACGCACCCGCCGCACAAGATGCAGCCGTCGGTCACATGGGCGCAGCGGTTGGGGCGCTCGCCCTCCACCACAATGCCACCCGAGGCACAGGCGCGAACGCAGCGGCCACAGCCAACGCATGCCTCGCTATCGATTATCAGTCCGCTCATCTAAGCCATCCCCTCGATAATCTTGGCAAGCTTTGCCGCCTGTTCGACCGGCGTGCCCTCGATGGCCTCGCACGTTTGGTCACGGTCGAGCACAAACGAGCGCACGACCTGCGTCGGCGATCCGGTAAGGCCGCAGCGCAAAGGGTCGGCATGCACATCGGCAGCACTGACCACCCGCACATCCGCATCTTCGGCCGCGCGAATGCCGGCGATGCTCGGCATGCGCAGCTGGCCGATCTCCTTGGCGGTCGTCATCGCGCACGGCATCTCCAGATAGACCGTCTCCTCGCCGGCGTCACAGCCGTGGACAAGCGCCAGCGAGCCGCACGTCGTAAAGCCCGCGCTCTGTACGCAGCTCACATCGGTCACGCAGGGAATCTCGAAGGCGCCGGCCAGTTCGGGGCCAATCTGGGCAGTATCGCCATCCACCGCCATCTTGCCGCAGATGAGCAGGTCGAAGTCCTCGTCGAGCGCCTCGATGCCGCATTTGAGAGCATAGGTGGTCGCCAACGTGTCCGCGCCCGCAAAAGCACGGTCGGTGAGCAGCAATGCATCGTCGGCGCCGCGGGCGATGCAGTCGCGCAGTAGCAATTCGGTTGCAGGGATACCCATCGATACCACCGTCACGTGCACATCCATGCCAAAGCCGATAAAGTCGTCCTTGAGCGCCAACGCACATTCGAGGGCACTTGCATCGAAGGGATTAATGACCGCCTGCTTGCCATCGCGCACGATGGTATTGGTTTTGGGGTCCATCTTGACCTCGGTGCTTCCCGGCACCGCCTTGACGCACACCACCATATGGAAATCACTCATCTTCACGCGCCCCCTTTCTGGACGAGTTCATCCAAGAGCTTCTCCGAAAACAGGTTGCCACGACCCAGCTGCCCGGCAGGATCGAGCTGCAGCTTGAGTCGAGCCGATTCGACCATGGCCTCGTGGCCGTACATCGTCTCCAAAAAGCCCGCTTTGATCTTGCCGACGCCGTGCTCGGCAGAGACGGCGCCGCCCATAGCCGTTACCTCCGCAGCCCACTGGGCAAACAGCTCACCGCCGCGACGGTAGTCCCGCGCATCGCGCGGCAGGATATTCACATGCAGATGGTTGTTGCCGATATGTCCCCAGGCGGCAGACTCAAGCCCGCTTTCGGCCAGCGTGCGGCGATAGAGGGCAACGACATCGGCCAGGCGCGCATTGGGCACCGACATATCCGACCCCAGCTTGGTAATGGTGGGGTCGGTGCGGCGACGCTCGTCGATGAGCATGTTGACGCTCTCGGGAACGGCGTGGCGGAAGAACCGCTGGCATTCGCGATCGACCTCGGTGCGTGCAACCCAGGTCGCGTCGTCGCGGCCGCCCGCAAGCTCCAAAACCCATCCCAGGTGGTACAGCTCCTCGGTCGCTTGCGCCTCGTCGTCGCAGTCGAGTTCCACGTAAACACAGACCTTTGCCTCATCGTCGAGTGCCGGCAGCGAGACAAACGCGGTCGACTGCTCGCGCTGGCGGCGAAGGATATCCAAGGCGCCGGCATCGAAATACTCAATAGCGGCGGCATGGGACAGCACGGGGCGCACGGAATCGGTAAAGGAAACCGCCTTGTCCTCGCTGTCGAAAAAGCAGCTCACGCCCCATACGACCGAAGGTGCCGCCTGCAGGGCGATCTCGAGCTCGGTAATGACGCCGAGTGTGCCGCACGCACCGATGAAAAGATCGATGGCGTCCATATCGTCCGAAACGAAATAACCCGACGCGTTTTTGGTCTTGGGCATGGTATAGCCAGGAAGATCCAGCTCGAGCGCGCGGCCTTCCGCTGTCACGAGCGACAAGTGGCGTGCGTCAGCGTGCGCCTGACCTCGATGAAGCTCAAGCAGGTCGCCGTCCGCCAGTGCCACGTGAAGCCCCGTAACGTGCGGGCGCATGGGGCCGTAGGCGTAACTGCGGGCACCGGAGGCATTGCACGCCGCCATGCCGCCCAGGCAGGCAGACGCCTCGGTGGGATCGGTGGGGAAGAACTGCTCAGGAGCTGCCTGGAACTCCTCATAGGCCTCAAGCGATACCTGATCCCAGTCAGCGGTCGGCAATGCCTTCTTACCCAGTTGCTTGCGCAACTCCGAAAGCACGACGCCCGGCTCCACGCGCAGCAGAAAACGGCCTCGCTCGTCGCGGCGAAGACCCAGGTAGCGATTCATACGAGAAGTGTTGAGGATATGCCCGCCGTGAGGCACGGCGCCGGCAGCCAGACCGGTCCGAGCACCCTGGACCGTTATTGGAACATGCTCGGCATGGAGCTTTCGCAGAATGGCGCGGACTTCGTCCTCCGTTGTCGGAAACGAGATGCTCGACGCCTCGCCCGATGTGCGAGATTCATCGCGACCATATTCTTCGAACTCGTCGCCGAAGGGTTTGATGGCTGCAGACACGCGAACTCCCCCTTTAGTTAACTACAGTGTTTGCAGGGAGATGTTACCGCATCGTTTCGTCGACGTGACTGAGACCGTCTCCATAATTGGCGAATTTTACGTTTGCGCAATTCGGCGAGCGGCGGCGTTTTCTCGGCAGGCGCTCTATTTAACGCGCTCCTTTCCATCGCAGCCACGCACACAATTGGCGCTCGAAAAAACTTGAGATATTTTTTAGCGTCTCTCACCTGCGGCGATGTAAACCCGTCAAGCATTTGGTCAGAAATTGGTCAAGTTGTGGCTGATACGGTCGGCATCGACAGCCAAAACCAATAGAAGGTTTGGCCCAAAAACAGGGAGGTTCCCATGGCATATTACTGGCCCCAGTACGGCATCGCCATCGAAGTTGACGATGACCCATATCTTCTGCCCTTCGATGAGGAGGCATTTCCCGATGCGGCTGTCTATCACGTCACCACCGACGTGATTTGCGATCCCGAATCGTTTTCGACACTCGCCCACCACATCGCCCACATCCACGACATCAAACTCGACCCAAACTTCGACGAGCTCATCTACTCGCGACGCCTCATGCTCCACATGCTCTTTGGCGCCGATCCGTCCACGTTCGCGCGCGTCTATACCACTAAGGATGCCGCATGAGCGTAAGGAAGCAGTCGAGCCCCCTAGGGTCAAAACATCGAAAAAGGCTCGGCGCCGTCTGTTTGGCCATCGCCTGCGCCCTTATCGCCGTCGGCCTTTACGCTTGGCAGTCAAAGCCTGTCGCCGAGACGGGTGCCTCGGTCACAGCGGCAGAGGGTAAGTCGCGTCAGGAAATCCAGGACGACCTCAATGCCATCGTCCGCGACAACATGATGACGATCTCGGTCGCACCGGTCGCCCAGCTACAAAAAGGCGGCAAGCTGCGCATCAACGTGCAAAACGTCCAGGATAACAAGTTTCCCCAGCGTTTCCGCGTGATCCAAAACGACGAGACCATCTATGAATCGGGCGTGGTCGAGACCGGCAAGACCGTTGAGACCTGCCCTGCAGGCGACATCAAAGAAGGCGAGGCGTATATCGAGATTCAAGCGCTCGACGCCAAGACCTACGACGTCCATGGCAATCCCACGCGCGTCAAGGTGCGAGTTGCGCAGACAGAAGACTAGACCTGCCACCTGTTATGAAAATGCGCACCCGTGCCGCTTTCGTCTAACCCTCACGGAAACGGTCCGTGACGAATAGAAAGGAACGATTATGGACATCACCAGGAACTTGAATGGGGCCAGGGTGCTCGTCGTGGGCGCAGGGCTGGCGCTCGCACTCGCAATGGGCGCCGCGCCGACCACCGCCCTGGCGGAGGGACGCACTGGAACCACCAACGTGACCATCAGGACCCAAATCGACAACATCAAGTTCAAAGCCCCGACCGTCATTCCGTTCGTCGCTAAGGCAGACGGCACGCTCCAGGGCCCTTCCGAGAATACAACCACCATCGACAATCTTTCGGCCTATGGCATCCACGTTACCAACATGAAGATTGCCGCCCAGAAGTCCTGGAGCATCGTCGCCGACGCCAAGACGGGGACCGCCCAGAACTCCATCGATTTTAAGGTCGGCCCAGACAAGGCACTCCAAGACGCCCACGCCGCGACGCAGGAAGCGGGCCTCGACCTTTCCAAAAATGCATCCTTCGACATGGGCTACCAGGGCATCGCCGATGGTACGGACAAGATTAAGCTTAAGACGAGCGGCACTGTCGCCCGCGTCACGCGAGACATCTTCCATGTGACCGGCACGGGCGACCAGGTCGCAACCATTACGTGGACGGTCGAGCCCGGTGCGCACACGGCCTAAGGCAATTGTCCTTGCCGTCATCATCGGCGTTGCAACGTTTGCCCCGATCGCCGCCTTTGCCCAACAAGAGCAGGCGCAGGCTGCCACGCAGGTAACTGTCGATCTATCGGAACTCGAACGCAGTGGCCAACATGAACCCCTCGCGCAAACGAGCGACACGCGACAGCTCCTGGCAGCAGGAATCGCCACGGCAGGCGCTAGCGCCATCGGCCTTGGCCTGCACATCAAACGCAGCCGGTAGCCACACGAATCGAGACCGTCCAGCATAGGTAAGGAGAACCCATGGCATCAAAGAACCTTTTGCCCGTTGCCGCGCTCTGTAGTGCGCTTGCCACCGGCATGCCCGTTGCCGCTCTAGCGACACCCGCCGTGGACGCCCCCTTACCTGCTGTCAACTGTCTCGCCACAAACCAGATGAGCACCATCGCGCGCCAACGCTTCTCGCTTGCGCAGGCAAGCATTTCGGCCTCGGGGTGCCTCCGTCGCTGCACGAACAGCTCGATAGTCGTGGATACCGAGCACTCGAGCACAGCGGACGGCCCCCTAACGGGATGCGTTATCTGCACATGGCGCGCAGCTGCAACTGATGCCGATGGCGATTCCTGCGACGTGGAGCTGTGCCTCGACATCACCCTGTCCGATGACTCGGCGGACGGGGCAACAGTCGCCTTCGACAGCACGTTTTTCGAAAACGGAGGGGGTGTATGCCTGGGCTGCGTCCCCTCGAGCGCCGATGGCACGCAGCCCGCTATCTCATTCACCGCATCGCTGAAAATGACCAAGGCGGGCACCGACGCCACGGCAAATGGCGAGATCGCTCTAATGTTCTACGCGAGCGGCACAGAAAGCCAGGAGATTCGGGGCAAACAGCGGACCGGATCGCTCAGCCTGACGCGAGGGGCAGATCCCGGTCCTGTCGATATCAGTACCGAAACGCAAGATGTGCATCACGTCCTTGTCGATCCGGCGCTCCTCGAGATGGAATGGAGCGGAGTAGGAGCGGTCGGACTCGCCCCCTCGACAGGTGACATCGCAAGCGACTCCAGCGAGAGCAGCGGTGAAATAGCGCCTGGGGACAATGGCGCACCAGGCGGCATAACACCGCCATCGAGCGGTCCTTCAGCCACTTTCAGCGAGCCAAGCGAAACAGCCACCGCAGTGGGCGGCACGCAAGCTGGCGAAAACTTGGGGTGTCCCATGCCGGCAGACATCGACGAGGGCAATTGTTGCATGATGGTCGCGCTCGACCGCACGGAAACCGTCGACGTCGCGAGCATTGAGGTCACCGCTGCCGATAAGCCCGTCCGCAAAGCAGCCATTATCGCATTCCCTAAAACCGTCGAAGTTGTTTTTCTGCCATCGGGCGAGGTCGTAGCCCCCACCTTGCTCACCTTGCTTGGGGCAAAGGGCACGGCCAACCAAATCGACAACCTCACGGTCGCCGACCCTGCGACCACCGCAAAACTGCACCTGTATGCCGTAACCTCGGACGGAGGCAAAACCGAGGAATTCGACGGTGAGAATCTCCTGAATAACCGGATACTCCATAAAATGGAAGACGTCTCGTATCAAATTGAGCTCGTGGGATTTGACCGAGCTCGAGATGCCGATATCATCGCCGCGGCCATTGAGTCCCCGCAGCGACTCATGACGCTGTGCTTCGATTACAGCCCCTATGTCGTGATGGGAGGCTGAGGCTCGGGCACCAAATGCCGTCATTAATACCACTTATATAACGTATAGGATGAGGCATGACGCACCCTGCAGCCCGTTCTGCTACGATTGCCAGGTTGGCATCAATATGGGAGGGTTCATGCCGGGTTTGGGAACGGTCATCAACGTCGCACTTTTGATTGCGGGCGGACTGCTGGGCCTTATAGGCGGACGCTTTATCACACCCCGCATCCAAGACACGCTCATGAAGGCGTCGGGGCTGTGCGTTTTGTTTATCGGACTGGGCGGCACCATGCAAAAGATGCTCGTCATTGACGGGAAAGCGCTGGAGACCACCGGCACCACCATGCTCATCGTCTCGTTTGCCCTCGGCTCGCTCATCGGCGAGGCCGTTAACCTGGAAGCCGGCATCGAAAACCTGGGCGAATGGCTCAAGCGCAAAACCGGCAGCGAGGGAGACAACGAGTTCACCAATGCCTTTGTCTCGACATCGCTGACCGTCTGCATCGGTGCCATGGCTATCGTGGGATCAATCCAAGACGGCTTGCTCGGCGACTGGTCCACGCTTGCCCTCAAGGGCGCGTTGGACTGCATCATCGTCTGCACCATGACGGCTTCGCTCGGCCGCGGCTGCATCTTCTCCGCCCTGCCCGTTGCCGTATTCCAGGGAACGATTACGCTGTTTGCCGGCGCGCTCTCCCCCATCATGACCGCCGCCGCCCTCGACAGTCTATCGCTCGTGGGCTCTATACTCATCTTCTGCGTCGGCGTCAATCTCATCCGTCCTCAGACCTTCCGCACGGCCAATATGCTCCCCTCCGTTGTCATAGCCGTCATCTACGCCCTCCTGTTCTAAATCTATCTACGTAGCGGTATCTCGAACACCTGTTTGATGCTGTGCTATGATATGAGGTCACCGAAGCTGCGTTAGGAGAGGAGAAACGGTGGCCGACCAGGACATCAAGATGCTCATCGAGCGCATTATGGCCGAGGCCCGGACCCATCAGTCTGCTCGCTTCTCAAACGAAGTCTATGCTGACGAGCCGATTCTCAAAACCGGTCGTCAGATGCAGAACTTCCTTCCTGACCAGTACCGCAAAATGCGTGAGATATCGCGTTGGCAAGAAGACCCCAAGGGTGGCGCGGGACGTTGGCTTTCGGAAGCCGAGCTTTTCTACCGCCAAGGCCTGCTGATGGCCGACTTTGAGGACGACTGTCCCTACAACGGCACATTCAAGTCGTACTTTCCCACCTATAACGCCATGAGCGATCGGCAGCTGCGCGGCTATTTTACCTGGCGCACCCAAGTGCGCCGCGGAACCGTCGAGGAAACGTCTACGTCCTTTGCCTTTCTGTATCTCTATGAGCTGATCTGCGGCATTGGCGTAGATGACCCACTCGATGGTTTTAACAAAATCAAGGCCTTTTGGGATGCCTATCGCGCCTTCGAGCCCGGCATCGACCGGTTCGCACGCGTGTGGCTGCAGGACTACGCCGTGTTCCACGGACTCGACCCCAAGCTGCTTCGCGACTCTAAAACCGTCATGTTCGATAACGCCCTTATCGAGCTGCGGCGTGCGGCGCGAGACCTTGCGCCCGCGCCAACGCCTGTCTCTTATACACATCTCCGAGCCCACGAGACTACGCTGCATCTCGT
>URNC01000011.1 GCA_900549065.1 uncultured Collinsella sp.
GGATATCGGACACAGGGGCCGCAAGGGCCCTTACACCAACTTTCTCGACACTACCGCTCGCGGCAGAGGCGAACAGGATATGTATGGCGTGGACGGCAGGCGATTCATCGTCAGGTGGCGTATCGAGGATGCCCGCAAGGCAACGGCGGGCATCGGCGATACGGTTGAGCGACAGACTGGCATATCCGCAGATAAAGCATGCGGAATAGCGCAGTGCGGGGTCGGTGGCGTCAAGATAGGGGCGTGCTGTCTCGGCGGCGAGCGTGGCCTGTCCGCGAAAGTACAGTGCTTCTGCCGTGGCGATGGTGCGTGAATCGGGGTCGGAAATGCCTGCAACCGCAGTGTCAATCTGCCCCGGCACAAAGGCAGTGCACATCAACGGCATGGGAATGCGCGGGTAGCCATCGCAGTTCATCTTCCATCTCCCATCAGGTGGCAACAATGCAGCAATTGTACTCCTGTTGCTCGGGGCCCCTTTCGTTTTACTGTTCGGTTAACGCTGCGGATCGTTTTGGAAGGCTTACGAGCATGGTGGTCCCGTTCTCAGAACTTGCTTCGACCTCTACCGTGCCACCGTGAAGCGCTGCAATCTCCCAAACGAGCGCTAGTCCGAGTCCTGCGCCGCCGTATGCCCTGCTGCGGGATTTGTCTAGACGAAAGAACGGCTGGAAGATGCTCTCACGGTACTGCTTGGGTATTCCCGGGCCCTCATCTTTGACTCGCAGGAGCACGTGGCTGTCGCTGTCGCTGATGGAGACGTTGACAGTCGAGCCGGAGCGGCTGTAGCGGATGGCGTTTTCGACCAGATTGAACACCAGCCGATAGAGGAGCGTATCACTTCCGATTGTCAAAGCGTCTCCAGCACAATTGAGGGCTATGCCTTTATTTTCGGCAAGTGGTGCAAGGTCGGTGAGAACCTCTTCGGACAAGGGACCAAGTTCAACATCGTCCTCGCAAGGAACGCTGCGGAGCTCACTCATCTCGAGCAATACCTTGGTCATTCGAGACATGCGCTCGGTTTGTTCTTGTAACAGACCGAGCAGCTCGGCTGTTTCGGGTTGCAAACCGGAGTGCTCGGAGATGAATAGTTCAATCTGTGCTTGCATAAGGGCGAGCGGGGTGCGCAGCTCGTGTGCGGCGTTGCCGGTAAACTGACGCTGTGCAGAGAACCCTTCGCCAAGACGGGCGATCATGTCGTTGAAAGAGGCGCTGCATCGTTGTAGCTCGGTGGGCACATCTTCACTGAGTCTGATTTCGCTTAGGTTGTCAGGCTGCACGCGCTCTACCTGGGCGGCAAAATCCCGTAGCGGTTTGAGTGCACGGCCGCTTGCAAAGTATGCCAGCGCGCCGCCAAGGAGTGTGACTCCAGCCGTGATGCACCAGGCTGTCGTGCCAAAAGATTCCTGTGCGTCGTTTACGACGATCGTGACCTCGTCATCGAGGGCTGCTTTTGTTGGGTCAAACGCCTGGGGCGAATCCGCGCCGGCAGCGGTAAAGGCCGAGATGTCGCTGCCGATGGCATCCATGTAGCGCATGCCCGTATAGCCGACCAGGCAGTTCGTCAGCACGCACGCTGCGCACGTGAGCAGCGCCGTCATAATCGTTATGCGCCATTGCAGCGAAAGCCTTTTCATTCGCTATCCTCCATAACGTAGCCCTCTCCAATCCGATTGCGAATCGGGTCGTATCCCAAAGCGCTGCGTAGCTTTTTGCGGAGTGACGAGATATGAACGCGGGTTGCGTTGCTAAAGCTGTTCACGCTGCTATCCCAAACGTGCTCGATAAGCTCTTCTTGACTTACCGGACGCCCCTGATTAAGCATCAGGTATTCCAAGATTCCCGTTTCCTTGCGCGTAAGAGATAGGGCCTCGCTGTCCACGGAAGCGATGCGCGCCTTGGTGTCAAAGCTGAGCTTTCCGCAGGTTAATACTATGTCGCTTTGTGTAAAGCGTCTGAGGGTAAGGCTGCGAATCCTTGCCGCAAGCTCGTCCAGATGAAACGGCTTGGCGAGGTAATCGTTGGCGCCGGCATCGAGTCCGGCGACTTTATCGGATACTTCGCCACGTGCGGACAGAATCAGTACCTTAGTCTCGCAGTCGGTTTTCCTAAGTTCCCTGAGCACGGTCATGCCGTCGATATGGGGAAGGTTGAGGTCGAGTACCACGAGGTCGAAGGCCTCAACGTTCAGTAGGTCGAGCGCCTCCTGTCCGTCGTGGCAGCAGTCGACGCTGTACGCCAAGTTTCGCAAGCTGCGCGCGATTGCGTCACACAGCGCCTGCTCGTCCTCGACGATCAAAATACGCATAACAGTCTCCTTGCACATTTCAAATCGCGCTTAACACGGATTTTATAGTCGATATGGTCAAATAGGTCGCGTGATGAAAGGAGTGGTCAGGTTGTTCAGAGCGATAAAACCTGTAATGCAGGTTGCGTTGCTGATCGTCGGTGTGGCCATGGTGTGCTTTGGCGTTATGCGTGGCGAGGCGGATGCCGTGCTGGCCAAGGCGATTAGGCTGTGCTTGGAGTGTATCGGAATTGGATAAAAGAGAAAACACTGCGTCGCATGTTTTGGCCCGATTTCGCGGATTCATTCAGGCGGCGGCAACACTTATTACCAACATTCACCTGCCAAACTTTGCCAAAGGCGGCATCTATCAGGGCGCGGGAAAAACAGTCTGCGTACCCGGGCTTAACTGCTATTCGTGCCCCGCGGCATCGGGTGCGTGCCCCATCGGGTCATTCCAGTCGGTGGTAGGTTCATCCAAGTTTAACTTTTCTTACTATGTTACCGGTACGCTCATTTTGCTCGGCGTGCTGCTGGGACGCTTTGTATGCGGCTTTCTGTGCCCGTTTGGCTGGCTGCAGGAGCTGCTTCACAAGATTCCCGGCAAAAAGTTCTCCACGAAAAAGCTTAAGCCGCTCACGTACATCAAGTACGTCGTGCTGCTGTTTGCCGTGGTGCTGCTGCCTGCGCTGGTGGTCAACGATCTGGGGATGGGCGATCCGTTCTTTTGCAAGTATATCTGTCCACAGGGTGTGCTCGAGGGCGCCATTCCGCTGGCGGCTGCCAACGCCGGCATTCGATCTGCGCTGGGGCAGCTCTTTACCTGGAAGCTTTTCATTCTCATTGCCGTGGTGCTGCTGAGCGTTTTGTTCTATCGCCCCTTCTGCAAATGGATTTGCCCGCTCGGCGCATTCTATGCGCTCATGAATAAGGTGTCCCTACTGGGAATCCGGGTCGATGCATGCAGATGCGTCTCGTGCGGCAAGTGTTCAAGGGTTTGTCAGATGGACGTTGATGTGGTCCGCGCGCCCAATCATGCCGAATGCATCCGGTGCGGAAAGTGCATCGGGGCCTGTCCCGTCGATGCCATCAGCTATCGCTATGGCCTGGATGTGCCGGCAGAAAAACTCCCTCTGACCGCTGATGAAAAGTAAAACAAGCTTCGACAAAACGGAGGAATGACCATGAAGCTTTCTAAGATTGCGGCCCTGTTTATGGTGCCGGTGCTGGCCTTGTGTCTTGTGGCGTGTTCGGCACCCGGTGGCAATGCGTGTGAATCTGCGGGCTCCGATCCTAAGATCGCAGAACTCACTGCGCAGAAGCCGGCCAATGCCGACGAGGCCGCCAAGTTGTATGCGAAGCTCATGCAAAAGGAGAACGAGATCCTTTCGAGCGATAACGCGCTGTGGGAAAAGGTATTCAATGCGGCAAATAAAGACTCGGTAATGATTGAGGACGGCAGCAATTACGGCGATTTCCTGCTCAAGACCATCGACGGCGCCAAGGATGAGTTCACGGCGGATGAGCTTAAGACGCTCAAGGCCGGTGCACAGCAGATCAAGGAGATCGAGGACAAGCTCGAGAGCTTGGAGAAGGAGTTCCCCGGCTGTGGAAGCACGCCGAGCGCAGGCGAGAGCGTCGACGCTTCGACCGCTGGCATGACGGCTGGTGCCAATGCTTCGAGCGAGGCGACGAAGTTCCCCAGCTTTACGGGCAAGGACCTGGATGGTAACGACGTGAGTAGCGACGAGCTGTTCTCTAAGAACAAGGTCACCGTCATGAACTTCTGGTTCACCACGTGCAAGCCGTGCGTGGGTGAGTTGGGCGACCTTGAGGACCTGAATAAGGAGCTTGCCAAGAAGGGCGGCCAGGTCGTAGGCGTCAATTCCTTTACGCTCGATGGCAACAAGGGCGAGATTGCAGATGCCAAGGACGTGCTGAGCAAGAAGGGCGTGACATATAAGAACATCTGGTTCAAGTCGGATAGCGAGGCCGGTAAGTTTACGTCAAATTTGTTCTCGTTCCCGACAACGTATGTCATCGATCAGAATGGCAACATCGTAGGGGATCCAATCGTGGGAGCCATCAGCTCCGCCGAGCAGCGCGCAGCGCTCGACAAGCTTATCGACCAGGCGATTGCGAATAGCGAGCAGTAAAAAACGCGTAAGGCATGGCGAGGATCGTGCGCCGCTGTGCGAAGTAGTCCGCTCCCTTTCAAGATAAGCTCCACCATATAGAGGTCCCGCTCGGGACCTCTTTTTTTGGGCGCCGTCCCGTTCGTTTTTTGGCGCGGTTCCCTACATTCCTCACTGGCGCCGGCAAAAAATGGGGATAGAGTAGGACAAACGCGTCGAATACGAACGGCGGGGGAGAGCGGGCGAGTGCGCCCGCGTGGGAGAGGTTGCCGTCCATGTTGGAGCTCAAAGGTATTTGCAAAAGGTACGTTACCCAGTCGTTTGCGCAGGTGGCGCTCGACAGCGTGAGCCTGTCTTTTCGCGATAACGAGTTCGTGGCCATTCTGGGCCCTTCGGGCTCGGGCAAAACTACGATGCTCAACGTAATCGGTGGACTCGATCATTTCGATTCCGGTGACCTGCTCATCGACGGCATCTCGACCAAGGACTTTCACGATCGCGATTGGGATGCCTATCGCAACAACCGCATCGGCTTTGTGTTCCAGAGCTATAACCTCATTCCGCATCAGACCATTTTGGAAAACGTGGAGCTGGCACTTACGCTCACGGGCGTGGGGCATGGCGAGCGCCGCCAGCGTGCGCGCGAGGCGTTGGAGAAAGTCGGCCTGGGCGAGCACGTTAACAAGCGCCCGAGCCAGCTATCGGGCGGACAGATGCAGCGCGTGGCCATCGCCCGTGCTCTGATCAATGATCCCGAGATTGTGCTGGCCGACGAGCCGACCGGCGCTTTGGATTCAACGACGTCCGTACAGGTCATGGACTTGCTCAAGGATGTTGCACGCGACCGCCTGGTCATCATGGTCACGCACAATCCCGAGCTGGCGTACCAGTACGCCACGCGCATCGTCAACCTGGCGGACGGTAAGATCACCGACGATTCCGACCCTTTCGATGTGGCAAAGGCTACGCGTCGCGAGGCCAAGCCTACGCGCAAAACCTCGATGAGTTTTGTGACGGCGCTGGGGCTTTCTGCCCGCAACCTTATGACCAAAAAAGGCCGTACGGCCATGACGGCCTTTGCGGGCTCGATTGGCATTATCGGTATCGCGGCGATTCTGGCGCTGTCCAACGGCGTAAACGGCTACATCAAAAAGGTCGAGGAGGATACGCTCTCGAGCTACCCGCTCACCATTTCCAAACAGGATTACGACCTGTCGTCCATGATGGGCGGACAGGGGGCCACGGATGATGACTCGCCTGAAAACGTGGATTCGTCCGACGACAGTGCCGGCGGCAAGGCTCAGGGGACCGATAGGATCCCTGTGGTCACGGCCGTAAAGGATATGTTTGCGAGCGTTAAGTCCAACGACATGACGAGCTTTAAGGCATGGCTCGATGCCGGTGGCGACGGCATCGATAAAGAGGTCAACGCCATTCAGTACGGCTACGGTGTATCGCCGGTTGTCTATCGTGCCGGCAAGGGCGATGAGAAGCCTGTCCGGCTGGTGCCCAACGCCATGACCGAGGCCATGAGCGGCGGCGCGAGCTCAGCAGCAACGGTGAGCATGGAATCCATGGGAACCTCGGTCTTTAACGAGATGATTGACGACCAGAGCCTGCTCGACAGCCAGTACGATGTCGTCGCCGGTCATTGGCCCACGTCTGCCAGCGAAGCCGTGATGGTGCTTTCGAGCCGTGGCACGGTGGGCGATTACACGCTCTACAGTATCGGTGCGTTGGATATCGATGAGCTCAACGACCTGGTTAACAGTGCTATGACGGCTAACGGTAAGATCGAGACGTCCAAGGCCGGTACTGATTTTACCTACGACGATGCGCTGTCCACGACGTTTAAAGTGCTGTCGCCGGCCGATGCGTATCGCAAAAACGAAGAGACCGGCATGTGGACCGATATGTCTGGCGACACCGACTTTATGGCCGCCAAGGTTGCCGACGGTATCGACGTACACATTGTGGGCGTGGTGCGGCCCAATGAGACGGCCAACGCGAGCGCATTGACCCCGGGCATCGCCTATACGCATGCACTGACTCGTCAGCTTATGGAACGCGCCGCAAATTCGCAGATTGTGCAGGAGCAGCTTGCTCACCCCGAGACGGATGTCTTTACGGGCAAGTCTTTCGATGAACTGCAAGGCGAGGCCAAGCAAGGCGTGGATCTGGGCAGCATGTTTAGTGTGGACGAGGCGGCGCTGAAGAGTGCGTTTTCGTTCGATACATCTGCGCTCTCGGGTGCGGCCGGCGGTATGGACCTGTCTGGTCTTGACTTGTCCGGGCTGGACATTGACCTTTCGGGCGTTGGGGAGGATATCGACTTTAGTGACATCATCGCCAAAGCGCCAACCCCAGATTTCTCGGGCGTCTTTGACGGTCTGGAGCTCACGCCCGAGCAAATGCAGCAGGTGGGAACGCTTGCCAACCAACTGTTTGAGGGCTTTTTGCAGTCTGATCAGTTTAAGGCGCTGACGCCCGAAGAACTTAAGGATGCCTCAAAGCTTGCTGCTGCATTTTCGACGTATCTTGAGAGCGATGCCACGGCGCAGCAAATCCTGGCTCAGCTCAAGGCACTCGGTGGCGATGCCCTGGCCGAGCGCCTGCAACAGGCGATGACCGACTATGTGCAAAAGCAGCTGGCTCCGTATCTGCAACAGGCTATGGATCAGGTGATGAAGGCGATCAGCGAGCAGATAGCATCGACGGTATCGTCCCAGCTCAAGGCGGGCGCGGCAGGGCTCATGGACCAGATGGCGACACAGATGTCTTCGAGTTTTGCCAACCTGGCGAGCGCCATGCACGTGGATGCGAGTGCCTTTGCTCGTGCCATCCATTTCAACATGGACGCCGAGGATCTGAGTTCGCTCATGATGAGCTATGCCAAGGCGTCGAAGCTCACCTACGACAACAATCTGACCACGTTGGGCTATGCGGATGAGGCGGACCCCATCTCGGTTAAGATTTTCCCGCGCGACTTTGAGGCCAAGGAGCGCGTACTCGATCACATCGATGCGTACAACAAGCAGGTCAAAGCCACTGGCCATGATGATCGGGCAATTTCGTACACCGACTACATGGGCATCATCATGGGTTCGGTGACCGACATCGTGAACACCATCAGCTTGGTGCTCATCGCATTCGTGAGTATCAGCCTGGTGGTGAGCTCCATCATGATCGGCATCATCACCTACATCAGCGTGCTGGAGCGCAAAAAGGAGATTGGCATCCTGCGTGCGATCGGCGCGTCGAAGCGCAACGTGGCCAACGTATTCAATGCCGAGACCTTTATCGAGGGCCTCATCGCCGGCGTCTTTGCCATTGTCGTCGTGGTGGCCGTGAGCTTTCCGGTTAATGCCTGGGCGCTTGCTGCCAAACAAGTGCCCAATCTGATGAGCCTGCCCGTGCAGGATGCGCTGGTGCTCATTGCAATTTCGGTGCTGCTGACGGTCGTTGCCGGTCTGCTGCCGGCCCGAAGCGCATCCAAAAAAGACCCTGTAGAAGCCCTACGCTCCGAATAATGTGACAAAGGGACAGCCCTTTTGTCACATTGAGTGGCTTGTAAATCGAGGTCTAATACTTTTTCGAGAAGTGAACGAGTCAAAATGGACCCCCGAAGCATCGACACTTTTGAGATGCAATTTCCTGCGGTTTTGTCAGCCAAATCCTGCGGTTTTGACGTCTGAAAATGTCGATGCTTCGGGGGTCCAAAAACGGTCGTTCACTTCTCGGGAAAAGTATTAGACCTCGAGATATAGACGATGTTTGCGAGCGGCAATTAGAGTGCAAGCCTTTAGTTCTTCTTTGCGGAGAGCATGAGCCTAATTTCCGGATGGGTGTACTCGTCGAACTCTTCCTCGGGCTCGGTGTCAAAGGTGTAGTACGACTTGATAGATTCGTCCTCCGTCTTGATGCTGATTTCTTCATATAGGGATCCGGCTAAAAATGCCTGTTTAAATTCATCCGACAGGCTGCATGGCGTGAGGAGGCCCGGTGCGGCAACGGAAATGTCCAACCCGTTGAGCGGGGCACAGAGCGTCGCGATGTCCTGCTCGGCGCGGGCGAGGTTGTCTGCAAGGCTTGCCTCGGGGTCGATCTGGCTGGTGTAATCGACGTCCGTGAGCATGCCGTCTGCATCGAAAGAAAGGTAGACATAGGCTGCTTGAGCGCCGAGGTCATTATCGCGCAGATAGCCGATAATGCGATAGCCGTAGTCGTGATACGACTCATATGGGTCGTCTGCCGCAACGCGTTCGCACACGGGCTCCAAGGCATCTTGCGCGATGGCGAGCTGCTCAGCGGCTGCAGCCTTTCTTACCTGTAGCTCGTTATTCCCCTGGACAAACTGCGGGATGTAGACGCCAAGCAGCACAATGGCGGGCGCCACTGCGAGAGCTATGATCTGCTTCTTGACGCTTGGAATCGTCACGTCGTATGCGTTTGCCATGGCCTCGGCATTGCTCGAGGTTTCGGCTAGCACGTCCGCCGCGGTGGCAACTGCCCCTACGGCGCTGGCGACCTCCGCGGAGCGGTCTTTGTTGGTTTGGGCTACCGCAAGCCTGCTCTGCAGCTCCTTCCACTGTTTGCCCCGCATTCCAAAGCGCGGCGCAAGAGCGCAATAGCAAAAGACGACGAGCTCGATTACGGTGAGTGCGATGGCGGTATATATGCCCGCGGGTTGGAATTCCTTTTGGTGGAACGCGATATCGTTGATCATTTGGAGCGGCAGCATGAGCAGACATGCTACGAACGACATGACGAGTGTGGTCGCTGCGATCTTGGGGTATGTGCAGTACCGCTGGATGCGTTTCTTTTCTTGTTCGGTGAGCTGCTGCATGGGGGCCTCGATCCTCATCGTTTTCGGGGGCGATGCGCACGCGCTCTTTAGTATAAATGAGTGGGGCGTCTATTATTTAAACATAGTGTCAACAGCGTGGTGTTGGTGGTCGTCGCGATCATGAACGTCGTTTTTGGAGCACGGAGTCGCTGTCGTGGGGCGAATGACGCGCAAGGGGGTTGCCGTGGGACAGTCTCTCACTGTTTGTGAGCGCCAGCAAATCGAAGGTGAATGGTTTTCAGAGAAGTGAACGACCTATTCTGGACCCCTGAAGCATTCGCACTTTTGGATGCAAAAACCGTAGGATTTGAGCGACAAAACCGCAGGAAATGCCTCTCCAAAAGTGTCGATGCTTCGGGGATCCGATTTCACTCGTTCACTTCGCGGAAAACCATTCGCCTTCGTTGCGTGAGGCGACGGATGGAAGGGTGATTATCGTCAAGCTGCTACCTCTGCCTTGTGAATCATCTGGAGCACAAGGCATAATGCATGTGACAAAGGGGCGGTCCCTTTGCCGCGTTGATCTGAGAGCAGATGTTGATGATTCTTTCGCTTGCCCCCATGGAGGGGATTACCGGGCATGTGTTCCGTCGCGTGCATGCGGAGTGCTTCGGCGCGCTCGATTGCTATTACACGCCGTTTTTGCCGCCGCCGCGGGTGGGAAACCGCTTTGGCGGCAAGGCGTTTAAGGAGATTGATCCTGCCAATAACCAGGGGCTCAACGTAGTGCCTCAGCTGATGTCCAAGAACGCGGACGAGTTTGTGTGGGCGGCACAGGTGCTCGCCGACATGGGTTATCGCGAGGTCAATCTCAACTTGGGTTGTCCTTCGGGAACGGTTGTTGCCAAGGGCAAAGGATCGGGCTTTCTGCGCAACCTCGACGAGCTCGAGGTGTTCTTGAGCGACGTGTGCGAGCGGTCGCCGTTGCCGGTGTCGGTAAAAACCAGGCTGGGGTTGGAACGCGATGACGAGTATGAGCGTGTGCTCGATCTGTACTGCCGCATGCCGCTGGCAGAGCTGATCGTGCATCCGCGCGTACAAAAGGACCGCTATACGGGCACGCCGCGCAAGGAGTTCTATGGCGAAACGCTGGAGCGTGCGCCGTTTCCGGTGGCATACAACGGCGACATTTTTGATCTTGAGGATATGGACGCGCTGGTGGAGGCCTATCCCGGCACGCGCCATGTGATGTTGGGGCGCGGCCTGCTCGCGAACCCCGCTCTGGCTCGTATGGTCAACGGCGGTCCTGCTGCCACGGCAGCCGAACTGCAGCGTTTCCACGACATGCTATTCGCGGCCTATGCAGAAGAGATTGGTGGCAATGCGGTCTTTCGCATGAAGGAGTGGTGGTTCTACGCCAAATGCGCCTTCGCCGATCACGCTACCGTTCACAAACTCGTACGCAAGACTAAAAAGGTCGACGAATACCGCGCCGCCGTCGAGCGCGTCTTTCGCGAGCAGCCACTTGCACCCATAGCCCGCTTCCACGGCTAGCTAGCCATTGGAGACGTTCTTTAACGACTAGTCATTTAAGAACGTCCCCGATGAATATGTTGCACTAGAGCAGGTTCTTCTGTACCCATGCGATGATGTAGCTCGACTCGTAGAGCGGTTTTCCGTCGATAAACAGGCAGGGAACCTGGCGCTTTCCGCCGACGGCGATGAGCGTCTGCTCGGCTTCGGGGTCGGTCGAGATATTGCGCTCGGGAATGGTCACGCCGTTATCGGCCAAAAAGCGCTTGACCTTTATGCAATACGGGCAGCCGGTCATAACGAATAGCGCAAGCTCATGATTAGTAGCCATAGGTCTCCAATTGGTTGCAGTTTTGATTGAAATACCCAAAGCCGCCGCGGTCTATGCGCGGACCAGTGACGACTCGATGGCCTGGACCAGAAACGCCGTGGCTCCGGTGCCGCAGGGCTTGTCGTAGTAGTCAACAAAGCGCTGGTCGGCCAGATAGCCGTGGGCGAGGCCCAGGTATGCTTCGTCTTGGGGCTCGTGTCCCCAGTTAAGGCCAATCCATCGACGGTGCATCGTGACAAGCTTGCGGGCCTCGTTGCTCTCTGGGTCGCCAATGCCCATGGCAATCGAGAGCTGGCCCAGAATAGCGCGTTCAAGTTCCTTCATGTCGTTCCATGTCTCGGGGTCCATGTCCAGCAGCGCTTCGTTTGCCGCGTCGATGGTCTCGTCGCCATAGCGCGCCCGTGCCTCGGCGCCGTAGCGCTCTTCGTTTTCCTGCACGGAGCGCCAGCGCTCCAGCTGCGGCAGGACGGCGCCCATGAGCGAGACGGCTTCGTCGAGCGACATGCCGGTGTTTTGCGCCAGGCGCGGGGCACAGTCCTCGATCATTGCCTCCATCGTGGTGTCGTAGGCGTACTGGCCGTGGTCGTAGCACCACTTGCAGTAATGATCGGTCGCGGCGCCCGTGGCATCGGTGCCGCAGTCGCCGGGCGTGAGTATCATGCCGCAGCTCTGGCAATAGTGCTCGGGCATTTCGAGCAGGTGAGACAGGGGCTCGCCGGTCACGGCGGCAATGAGCTTCATCATGTCGATGCCCGGTGTGACCTCGCCGCGTTCCCAACGGCTGACGGCTTGGCGTGTGACGAAGAGCTTAGCGGCGAGCTGCTCCTGGGTAAGGTGATGGGCGCGACGAACGGCGATGAGCTTTTCTGCAAAGGCCATAACGGCTCCTTTCTGCTGGTTGATGGCTTAAGCATACGCGGCGGCAGGCGCCCTTCCAAGCAACCGTTGGTTGCACGACGGGGGACCGCGGCGAAGAATTGCGCGCTGCGCCCCACGCCTCCATGCCGTACAATGACCGGCATGGAACCTATCGCACGCATACATACCGACCTGCCGCAGAAGTTCGGCATTCCGCGCAACAGCTTTTTGGCGCCTCATCTGCAGGGACGCATCGTTTTTGAGCCGGAATTTGCCTCCAATGCAGCGGTTGAGGGTCTGGACTTCTTCTCTCACCTGTGGCTGCTGTGGCGCTTTGAAAACGGAACGCCCGGCGGTACGGCTAAGGACATAGCTACCGATGCCAAGTCGCAGGACAGGTCCGGCACCAATGCCAAGTGGTCGAAAACCGTGCGCCCGCCGCGTCTGGGTGGAGCCGAGCGCGTGGGCGTGTTTGCCACGCGCAGTCCGTTTCGCCCTAATCCCATTGGGCTTACCTGCGTCAAGCTCGATCGCGTCGAGCTCACCGACAATGGCCCCATCATTCATGTGCTGGGGGCCGACCTGCGTGACGGCACACCCATCTACGACATTAAGCCCTACATTCCATTTGCCGACTGTCACCCGGATGCGACCGGCGGCTGGATTGAGGACGCTCCGTGGCAAGAGCTCGACGTCGAGTTCCCGCAGGCGCTGCAGGATATGGTCCCGCCCGCAAAGCTCCCCGGTCTGGTCGAGGTTCTTCGCCAAGATCCGCGCCGCGCGGGCAGCAAGCACGAGCCAAACCGCGTTTACCACTTGGCCTACGCCGGGCTCGACATATCGTTTACGGTCGATGAAACCCAGCTAACCGTAGTCGCCGTCAACGACGCGCGAGACTAACCGGCCATTCGTCCGCACCCGTCAAATTAAGCGCCAAACCCCGCGCCAAAACCGCCCACGCTGGTGGACAATAACGCCTACCGAATCATTCCGCTCTGCACGGGAGTCCAGCATGAAATATGACTTCACTTCAATCATCGACCGCCACGGCATGGACTCCATCGCCGTTGACTCTTGGGGCGAGATCCCCGGTATGGCTCCGAACGCACCCGACGAGGGCTTCGACCGCATTCCCATGTGGGTGGCCGACATGAACTTCGCCACGGTGCCCACGGTTCAGGAGTACATCATCAAGCGCGCTCAGCACCCCATGTTTGGCTACTTCAATCCGCGTCCCGAGTACTTCGACCGCATCATCGAATGGCAGAGCCGTCGCAACGGCGTTGAGGACTTGGCGCCGGAGCATATCGGCTACGAAAACGGCGTGCTGGGCGGTGTCGTGTCGACGCTACGCGCGTATGTCCAGCCAGGTGATGCGGTGCTAGTCCACAGCCCTACCTACATCGGCTTTACCAAGTCCATCGAGGCCGCGGGCTATCGTATTGTCCACAGCCCGCTTAAGCTCGGCGACCAGGGCGTGTGGCGCATGGACTTTGAGGACATGGAGCGCAAGCTCGCCCAAAACTACATCCATGCCGCGGTGTTCTGCTCGCCGCACAATCCCTGCGGCCGCGTATGGGAGCGCGACGAGATCGAGCGCGCCATGGACATCTATCGCCAGCACGATTGCGTGGTGATCTCGGACGAGATTTGGTCCGATATCATCCTGCCGGGACACAAGCACATCCCGACGCAGTCGGTGAGCGAGGATGCTCGCATGCGCACGGTTGCCCTCTACGCGCCCAGCAAGACGTTCAACCTGGCGGGCCTGGTCGGCAGCTACCACATCATCTACAACGAGACGCTGCGCGACCGCGTGTGCGCCGTGTCCAACAAGACCCACTACAACGAGATGAACGTCCTCTCCATGCATGCGCTTATCGGTGCCTACCAGCCGCAGGGCTATGAGTGGGTTGATGAGCTCAACCAGGTGCTTGCCGGCAATATCGAGTACTTCTGCACGTATGCAGAAAAGCACTGGAAGGGCGTCGCGTTTTCGCGTCCGCAGGGCACGTACATGGTGTTTCTGGACTGCACCGAGTGGTGCCGCGAGCATGGCCGCGATATTCAGTGGTTGCTCGACGAGGGGGCGCGCGTGGGCGTGGGGTATCAGGACGGCCGCCCGTTCCACGGGCCCTGCCACATTCGCGTGAATCTGGCGCTGCCGCTTTCGCGCGTGAGGGAAGCGTGCGACCGCCTGGACCGCTACGTTTTTAATGCACGGTAAGCGTGCGCTGCATGTGGGGCCTTCTGCCAAGTTGGCTAGAAGGCCCCACATGGTAAAGCATCTGTAGCAATTGGGCGCAGACCTGCTGAGAGGCTTACTTTTCTTGAATCTGCTTGCCGCAAAGATGCTCAATCGTAATCTCGTAGAGCTGGACGCCCTTGATGTCTTTGGCGATTTCCTCTTCGACTTCCTCGGCAGAAGGGTAGTACTTAAGCGCGAGCTGGCGGACTTTGTCCTCGATAAACGCGGGGGTGTCATTCGCCAGGCGACAACGGCCAAAGACCACGGTACTCATAACGTAGGGAGCCCAGTCACCGTCCTGGTACCACTCGTTGCCGTAAACGGTAAAGCAGACCTTGTCATCGCGCTTGAGTGCGTCGACCTTGTGGCCAGCCTTGGCGCCATGGAAATAAATCTTGTCGTGCTCGGCGTCAAAGAAGTAGTTGACGGGAATGGCGTACGGGTAGCCATCGTCGCCGTTGACGGCAAAGACGCCGCGCTTGCAGGTAGCGAGCAGTTCGCGCGCTTCCTCGTCAGTGATGGCGCGTTTCTTTCGACGTAAGGGCCTAAACATCGTTGGTTTCCTTTCTGGTCGTGCGTGGTGGTTGAGCACAAACTATAGCGAAACGGATCCGTTTTTCTTGATGCGGGCGAGTATGTTTTTGAGCTTGTTAAAGTCGAGCGGTTTGGACAGATGGGCGTTCATGCCGGCATCGTGTGCCGCCTTGGCGTCCTCGGCAAAGGCGTTGGCGGTGAGCGCGATGATGGGGATATCGGCTGCATCGACCTTCTCGCTCAGACGAATCGCGCGGGTTGCCTCATAGCCGTCCATGCCCGGCATCATGATGTCCATCAGAATCGCATCGAAGCTGCCGGCGGGACGGCCAACGTATAGGTCGACCGCTTCGTTGCCATCGGCGGCGCGAGTTACGACAATGCCTTCGCTTTCGAGCAGCGTCTGGGCAATCTCGGCATTCAATTCGTTGTCTTCGGCGAGCAACACGTTCATGTCGGCGAGCGAGCAGTCGAGCACCCCCTCGACCGTATCTGCCCGCGCCTGAGGGTTCTTGTCGATATCGAGCGGAATCTGGACGTTGAACGTACTCCCCACGCCAACCTCACTCGAAATCTCAATCGTACCGCCCATCAGTTCAATAAGCGACTTGACGATTGGCATGCCCATGCCGGTTCCTTGGAACTTGCTGCGCGCATCGTCACCTTCTTGGGCAAACGGTTCATAGATATGCTTTAAAAACTCGGGAGCCATGCCAATGCCGGTATCCGAAACGCTAAAGCAAAAGAGCGCGCGCCCATCATCGAGTGGCTTGGTCTTTGAACTAAAGGTGACGGAGCCGCCGCGCTTGTTGTACTTAATGCTGTTGTCTAACAGGTTGATTATGATCTGTCGGATATGGGTGGGACTGCCGATCATGTATGGCCCCGTGGCGTACGGCAGACTATTGTCCTGCATTGTGATGCCGTTATCGGATGCGCGGAGCTTGCACAGCACCAGCGTATCGTCACAGAGCTCTTTGAGGTTAAAAGGCGCATGTTCCAGAGTTAGCTTGCGGTCTTCGATTTTGCCCATCTCGAGGATGTCGTTGATCAGCGAGAGTAGGTGATTGGCGGCAACACGCGCCTTGGCGCGGCTTTCGCGGGCGGCCTGCATGTCGCCGTCTTTCAATTCCTCAATTTCGATAAGACCCAGGATGCCGTTGAGTGGCGTACGGATGTCGTGGCTCATGCGCGTGAGGAATGCCGTCTTAGCGGCGTTGGCGGCATCGGCTTTCTGCTGTTCTTTCTGCGCGCGGTGAAGCGACCAGACAAGGATGACGATGCCGGTGAGCAAAATGCAGATGACGACTGCCGCAATGACGATGCGGTTGCGGTAGAGAAGTCGAAACGCATCCGATTCTTGCGCCGAGTACGATGTGGGGGAATAACTGCTTGCAGAGAGCGATTCGCCAGCATTGACGATGCCCTTATTAATGATTCCCAACAGCACGGGCTTGCCGCGCGAAATCAAACACGATAGCTGTGCCGTGTCGGTGAGCTCCTGTGTTTGGAAATCCTCGATATCGTAGGTGTCGCGGATGGTTTTCAAGCGCGTGCTGGGGACAATGATGCAACTTGCCTCCCCCTTATTGAGGGCTTCGCGTGCCTCGTTGTCATTCGGATACTCGGTTACCTTTGCGTCGGGGAATAGGTTTTCGAGCTCAAAACGGTTGACGATCGCGTCTGCTGTGCAAGCGATGTTCTTAAGGTCACTGTTCAGGTTGCTGCTGCTGTGAATGGTGGCTAGGGAAACCGTTCCCATCGGGTTTGACAGGATGACCCCTGCCTGCTCGGCAAGCCAGTAGTCGCGAAACAACGGTAGGGCGACATCGATGGTCCCTGTGGAAAGGGCTTTGGTCATTTGCTCGTTGTTCGAGAACGCTACTGTTGCAACCGTAATGCCAAACTTGTCGTGCAACGTCGTTGCAAGCGAGGCGAGCGACCCTTCCATTTCGCCGTCGTCATTTTGCGTGCAGTAGGGGAGTTTGTTTTTAAGATAGCCGATCGTGATGGTGTTGTCGTTTGCTTTGAGCCAGGAGCGCTCGGGGCCGGTGAGCGATGATGAGCCGCTGTTTTGGGCCGAGTAATTCGCCTTGACCTCGTCGTTATAGCGTGGGTTGACGCGGACGATTGCCGTCATGGCGGCATTGATATCGTTCATCAGGTCGGGGCGGCTTTTGGGGACGGCAAAATAGTAGTCACTCGAGCCAACGTAGAACATGGGCGACGCATCGGGCGACGAGATGGTGTCGTTCATGATGACGGCGTCGACTTCGTCGTTTGCGAGTGCGTCAAAGAGCATGGAGCCTCCGTCATACTCCCTGTATGTGCAGGTGATTCCTTCGTTGGCGAGCCACTGCTGGCCAACGAAGGTTTGCATAACACCGGAGTTGCAACCGATGGTAAGGCCCTGGAGCGCTTGGGGGTCACCCTTGGCCAGGTCGTCGCGATCGGGCTTGGCGTAGATGTAGTAGCGCTCGGCGCCCTCGGGGTTCGAGGAGAAGAGCAGCTTTTGGGCGCGTTCCTCGGAGTAGGAGATGTTGGGCATGAGGTCGATTTCGCCCGCCTCGAGCATGTCCATAAGCTCGGTGAAGGTGCCGGAGACGTATTCGTATTGCCAGCCCGGCGTGTAGTATGACAGCGTCTGCAGGTAGTCATAACCCCAGCCCGAGAGACGCTCGCCGGGGGTGCCGTCCTGGAAGCCTTCGTTGTTGATAAGCCAGCCAACGCGGACCGTCTTGACCTGCTGGTCAGAGTCGGCGGCAAAGGCGGGGACGGGTATGACGGCGCTCAGTACGGCGAACGCAGCAAGCGCGACGGCCAGGGTGCGACATATAACTGAACGAAGGACAGCGGAAGCTCTCACGTGCAATCCTAACGAATCGAGACAATACCGCATAAGGATACCAGCTCAGCCTGCCCAGTCGGCCGCCGCACCGCTAAACGGTCCCGTCCGGCAGTTGGGGACAGTCCCTTTCTGCCGGCACAAAAGGAACGTCCCTAACTGCCGGTTGCCTAACTGCCGGTTGTGGGACAATACCGAGCAAACGTGATTGGGCGTCTGGGAAAAGGGGTCGAGATGAAAAAGCTGAGGACGCTTGCCGATGTTTTGCGCCAGGCCGGTTTCGTGCGTATCACGGGCCTGTTCCTCATCTTCTATCTGCTGTGCTCGACGGCTGTCTGGCTGTCCGAGCCCACGACCCTTACGTTTGGCGATGGCCTCTGGTTTAGCTTTGAGACCGTCTCGACCATCGGCTTTGGCGATATCCCGGCCGAAACGCCGGTCGCCCGTGCTATTACCGTCGTCCTGAGCGTCATCAGCATCTTCTACATTGCCATGCTCACGGGTGTGGCGGTGAACTACTGCAATACGCTCATCAAGCTGCGCCAAAAGGACACCATGGCGCGCTTTATGGACGATCTGGAGCATTTGGAAGAGCTCGATCGTGACGAGCTCGCCGACCTGTCGCGCCGTGTGCGCGAATATCGCCGACGCCAACGCTAGAACGGGCGCCGCGCGTCACGACGAGGGGGACTGAATATGAATATCACGGTATACCTGGGCGCCAGCGTCGGCAATGACCCGGCGTTTCTGCCTGCGGTGCAAGAGCTGGGCAACTGGATTGGCTCCAACGGGCACGCGCTGGTATACGGCGGGTCCAAATCGGGCCTGATGGGCGCGCTCGCCGATAGCGTACTCGAGGCAGGTGGACACGTGACGGGTGTTGAGCCGAGCTTTTTTATAGAGGCCGAGTTTCAGCACGACGGCATCGATGACCTCATCGCGACGAGCGATATGGCCGAGCGCAAGGCCAAGATGATTGAGCTCGGCGATGCGTTCATTGCCTTTCCCGGTGGGACGGGCACGCTCGAGGAGATTGCCGAGGTCATGTCCGCGGTGTCGTTGGGGCACCTGAGTGCTCCGTGCATCCTGTATAACCTTGACGGTTACTACAACGACCTCAAGGCGCTGCTCGGGCACATGATTGATAAGGGGCTTTCGAGCCCGAGGCGCCAGCAAGGCATCTACTTTGCCGACGATTTGCGCGAGATTGTCTCGATTATCAACGGATAAGTCTTGAGCCTGCCCCACTATGACTCCCAATGGTGCCGTTTGTGGCGCAGATGGTTGGCTTGTCTGGGCAACGCTCGCTCTACAATAAAACGTAATTATGTCGACTTTGACCGCGGGAGGACCCGATGGACAACCTTGCCAAACCCACAAACCGCGCGCTGTTTTTAGTTAGCGTTGCCGTGACCGGTGCGTTCGCAGGTGCCGCGGTCTGGCTGTTCTTTTTTGCGATGGAGCACGGTATCGACTATCTGTGGACCGAGATCCCCCACATGCTGGGCGCGGCGTCGCCCGAACTCGCCAGCGGCCCGTTCGGTTTTCTGCCGTATCCGTTTTTTGTCTGCCTGCTGGGCGGCCTGCTGATCGGTCTGTACGAAAAGCTTACGGGCACCAAGACCGACGACCTCAACCAGGTGATGGCTAAGGTTAAGCAAGATGGGCGCTACCCGTATGACAATCTGGGCAGGCTTTCGCTCGCGGCATTGCTGCCGCTGCTGTTTGGCGGAAGTATTGGACCGGAGGCCGGCCTGACCGGCGTTATCGCGGGTCTGTGCAGCTGGGTCGGCGACCGCATGCGCCGCTTTGGCGCCGAGTTTAGGGAGCTCACGCTGCTGGGCACCCAGGCCGCGCTGACGGCGCTCTTTACCGCGCCCGTCTTTGGCTTTGTGGCGCCGCTCGCCGGTAGCGCCGACGGCCAGGGCGAAGACGCCGACGATGGGTCCGCGTCCGGCGAGATCACCATCAAGCTGCCCAAGGCACAGAAGACTGTGGTCTACGGTATCGCGATCGCTGGCGGTCTGGGCACCTACCTGCTGCTTGGCCAACTTGTGGGCGGCGGCATGGGCATGCCCAGGTTCGAGGCCGCCGAGGTGGGCAACCTGGAGCTTGCCTGGCTCATCCCGCTGGCGTTGGTTGGCACCGTTTGCGGCTGGCTGTACTTTGTCTCGGAGCACGCGAGCGAGGCGCTGTCCCATGCAATAGGGGAGCGTCCTGTCGTCAAGGCCATGCTGGCTGGTCTGGCGCTCGCCATCTGCGGCACGGTCTTGCCCTACACCATGTTTGCCGGCGAGACCCAGGCCGATGTACTTATGGAGACCTACCTCACCATTCCCGCCGGCGTGCTTATCGCGACCGGTCTTGTTAAGGCCATGCTGACGCCCGCCCTCATCAACCTTGGTTGGCGCGGCGGCCACTTCTTCCCCGTTATCTTCTCGGGCGTAAGCCTGGGCTATGGCCTTGCCATCCTCACCGGCGCAGATCCGGTCTTTTGCGTCGCCGTCTGCACGGCATCGACGATGGGCGCCGTCATGCGCCAGCCTGTCATGGTTGTGGGCCTGCTGCTTATGTGTTTCCCACTCAAGGGTATCGTCTGCATGATTATCGCGGCCGTCATCGCCGCCGGCATCCCGCTGCCCAAGCCGCTGCGCAAGTAGCACGGTAGCGCGCAGTCAGTACAAACATCTCAAGTCCGGTGCGGGCGCTGTGTCACGGATTTGCGGGTGGACTGGATTTCGTTCGGTATCGGCGCTACTTCCAAATTGCAAGCGCGGCGGTGCCCAGTACGATGAGGGCGAGACCGATGGCGCTGCGGCGGGAGAGTTTTTCGTTGAATGCCAGGCGCGCAAATAGCACCGATACGACAATCGATAGTTTGTCGATCTGCACCACGACACTCACCTGGCCTGCAGCGATGGCATAGTAATAGAGCAGCCACGATGCTCCAGTCGCGATGCCCGATGTTGCGAGAAATGTGAGTTCGCGCCGGTCAACGTGCGCGACCTGCTCCAGTTTTCCCTTGGCTGCCACGATTGCCCATGCCATAACCAGTACCACGCAGGTGCGGATTGCCGTGGCCAGGTTTGACTCGACGCCTTCGATGCCGATCTTGGCGAGGACGGAGGTGAGTGCCGCGAACACGGCGGCGCCGAGGGCGTAAGCGAGCCAGGTTCGGTCTTGCTGCTGCTCGGGTTCGGCGGACTGCTTCTTCTCGATCATTAAAAACGTGCCGAGGGTGATGGCAGCGGTTCCCACGAGCTTAACCGCAAGGTTGCTCGTCTCGTCAAAAAGCGCGATGGCGACCAGCGCGGCGAGCACGGTGCTCATCTTGTCGACCGGTACGACCTTATTGACATTTCCGATGCTCAACGCCTTAAAGTAACAGATCCACGAAGCACCGGTAGCGAGTCCCGAGAGGACGAGAAAGAGCCAGGATCTGGGTTCGATGCTGCCAATGGTTCCAATGGATCCAGAAATGCCCGCCATTGCCCAGGCGAAAACGAGCACCACGCAGGTGCGAATGGCCGTCGCGACATCGGAGTCGGTCTGCTTGATGCCGCATTTGGCCAAGATGGATGTGATGCCGGCAAAGAATGCTGACGCAAATGCTGCGACAACCCACGACACGGGTGCGGTGCCTCCTTGGATAATGGGTTTATCCTGCGAGTTTTATGGGCATGAGGATACCGCCCCACCATGAAGGTTTGATATGGCCGCGGCGAGACGGGGGTTATGTTCCGGGGAGCCATTTGGTGAAGGCTCGAATTGTCGATATGCTGTCGACTTCTCTTTGGTTTCCAAGATCTAAACGGCATGCTTCGAAGGGCGGCGGCGTTGTTGTTGCTTCGTCTTATCTAGTAAATGAGGTGGCGTGCAGCCCAAGCCCTTTGGCTGTCGATTACAGGTCGCGTGCCCGATAGACCTTGGTGCTGACTGCGCAGCTGATTGCACATAGCGCGAGGGTAAGTGCGGCGATGCCTGCACACAGACAGCCCAGAACGGCGGAATCGGGATTCGCTCCGGCAATCGACATGAGCCAGTTGCTGATGGGGTTGGAGGAGCTCAGCGTGGCCATGGCAAGGCATCCGAGCATGGCAAACAGACCAACGGATAGGCGCAGCGCCTCCATGTGTCCAAAGCGAAAGAACAGCGGCTGCGCCAAAAACACCATCATGAGGGAGATGAGCATTGATGCTGCTGAGGCTATTGCAATCTCAAAGACAATCTGTCCCGTCAACGGGATACCCGCGCTGTTGAAGAGCGGGAAGGAGACGATGCTCAGAAGCGCGGCGGCGCACGCCGTGACAGCCGAGAAGACAATGATGCTCAGGTAGCGTGCGCAGATGATGTCTTTACGCGAGAGAGACAGCGTTGCGCGATAGCGCTCCCAACCGTTTTGATTGTCGAAGCCGGCCAGCGAGCTCATGACCATGATGGGTGACATGGCACTGACCGCGCAGGCGCCAGCGCTCATGCCGGAATCGCCGTCCGATGCGTTGGCAAGGGTCAGCACGACGAATATGAACAGGCCGACGCCCGCGATGCTCGGGACGAGCGTGCGAACGATAGCGAGCTCGGACATAAAGGCGCGTTTCATTTCGAAGCCCCTTTCAGCATGAGGCGCAGATAGTCGTCAATGGTTGCCCGATCGCAGGGAATCTCGGGGAAGGCCTCGAGCGTTTCGCGACGGTTGGGCACGAGCACGTCCACGCTATAGGCGTGGTGGGCGGCACGGGCACCTTCGACGCAAGCCATAAGCTCGGCGGCCTGTGCTTGGGTGCAGTGGGCGATGCCGGCGCGGTCGGTAATGTCCTCGCGCGGCAGATCAAACACTATCGAACCGTTATCGATGCAGATGATGCGGTCGGCGGCACGATCGAGGTCGGACGTAATGTGGCTCGAGAGCAGCACGCTGTGCTGGCCGTCGGCGACAAAGGCAAGCAGCTCATCGAGCAGCTCCTCGCGTGCCATGGGATCGAGGCCCGCGGTGGCTTCGTCCAAAACGAGCAGCTTGGCATTGTGGCTGAGTGCACAGGCAAGCTGCAGTTTCATGCCCATGCCGCGGGAGAGGTCCTTGACCTTTGTCTTGGGATCGAGGCCAAATCGGTTGATGAATCCGGCGAACGTTTCGCGGTCCCATGTGGGGTACGTCGGGCCTACGAGCGACTCGATCTGGCCCACCCTGAGCGTGGAGGGGAAGGGGCACGTGTCCAGGACAAGACCGACGCGGGAGCGTAGATGGCGTTGCGATTCATCGGGCGCGTCGGCGCCACAGCGCTGCCCAAACAGGTGCACCTCGCCGGCATCGAGCTTTATAAGCCCGAGCGCGGCGCGAATGGTCGTTGTCTTGCCGGCGCCGTTTGCGCCTACAAAGCCAACGATCTGGCCGGGCTCCACAGCGAGCGTGACGTCGCGTAGTGAAAAGCGGTCGCTCACACGGCGTGAGATGCCTTTGAGTTCTAAAAGGTTTTGCATGGTATAGCCTTTCTTTCAGATGGCTACTGCATGGTTTCGGGGGCTACCAGGTCGAGCATCTCGTGCAGTTTGTCGCGCGTGACGCCCAGGGTTTCGGCTTGGCTCGTCGCTTTCGCAAGTAGCTCTTCGATATGGCAGAGCTGGTTTTCGCGCAAGAGTTCCTGGTTGCCCTCGGCGACAAAGCAGCCCTTGCCCTGCACGGTGCAGATAAACCCGAGTTGCTCTAGGTCGGCGTAGGCGCGCTTGGTGGTGATGACGCTCACGCCAAGATCGCTCGCGAGCGCACGGATGCTGGGGAGTTTGGCTCCCGCAGTGAGCGTGCCCGAAAGGATTTGAGCTTTGACCTGCGAGGATATCTGTTCGTAGATGGGCTTATCGCTCGAATTGGATAGGATGATGTCCACAGCGGCTCCTTAGCTGTTGGGCTACACGTGTATATAACCGGTAAGCACAGTATATATACACTATGCACAGTTATGCAAGAGCTAAATGTGGAATAGACCATCGGCGCCGCGCTTGCTCCAAAACAATCTCAATCTGTAACATCTGGGTCCGTTTTTGGTCGCCAGCTGTTACAGATTGAGATGTTACTTTCCCGCCTGCCTATTTGTCTCAATCTGTAACAGTAAGAGTCGATTTGCGCGGCTAGATGTTACAGAACGAGACATTGGCTGCCTGCCTTTCCGTTTATCTCGATTTGTAACAGCTAGACCCAATTTGGGCGGTCAGGTGTTACAGATTGAGATTGTGCCGGCGGACAAGTTCGTTTGTCTCAATCTGTAACATCTGGGTCCGTTTTGAGTCGCCTGCTGTTACAGATTGAGACAGTCTGCTGCAGAATACTTTCGATAACTAGCCGTTCACGTTCTGACTGATGAATTTGTCCTGACAGGCGCCCTAGAGCGAGATTTCGCGGCTACAATAGTGCGGTTACAACGACGTAATGCACTCAATGCAAGAAAGGATCCGCATGGCAAGCCTGTCGGATGAAATCTCGTCGCGCCGCACATTCGCGATCATCAGCCACCCGGACGCCGGTAAGACCACGCTTACCGAGAAGCTGCTGCTCTATACCGGCAGCATCCAGACTGCCGGCTCGGTCAAGGGCAAGAGCTCGGCCAAGCATGCCGTTTCGGACTGGATGGACATCGAGAAGGAGCGCGGCATTTCCGTTACCTCCTCGGTGCTGCAGTTCACCTACAACGGCGCCTGCGTCAACATCCTCGATACCCCCGGCCACCAGGACTTCTCGGAGGATACCTACCGTACCCTTATGGCCGCCGACGCCGCGGTCATGGTCATCGACGGCGCCAAGGGCGTCGAGACCCAGACCAAAAAGCTCTTTAAGGTCTGCACGCTGCGCCACATTCCCATCTTCACCTTTGTGAACAAGCTCGACCACGAGGCCCGCGATCCGTTTGAGCTCATGGAAGAGATCGAGAATGTCCTGGGCATCAATACGTATCCCATGAACTGGCCGATCGGCAGCGGCCGCAACTTCCGCGGTGTGTTCGATCGCCAGACCCGTCGCGTTATCGCCTTTGAGGGCGACGGCCACGCTAACGCCACCAAGAAGGTCGCCGAGGTCGAGGCCGAGCTGGGCGACCCCGCTATGGACGAGCTCATCGGCGAGGAGAACCATAAGAACCTGATGGACGACATCGAGCTGCTCGATGGTGCCGGCGACGAGCTCGACTTGGATGCCGTGGCCTGCGGCAAGCTAAGCCCGGCGTTCTTTGGCTCGGCGCTCACCAACTTTGGCGTGGAGCCCTTCCTCAAGGAGTTCCTGCGCCTGGCCCCGACGCCGCGCGCCTATACCGATACTGTCTCTTATACACATCTGACGCTGCCGACGAAGGCTTAGGTGTAGAT
>URNC01000012.1 GCA_900549065.1 uncultured Collinsella sp.
CAGCCAAACGCCGCGCCCGCCGAGACACCCACCATATGGTCGCAGGTCAAACCGTGCTCCATCCAAACGTCGAGCACGCCCGCCGTATACATACCGCGGTAGCCGCCTCCCTCGAGTGCCAGCCCCACCGTGCGCGTCATAGTTGGCTGTGCCATGCGACCATCTCCGTCCCCGCAAATTTAAACGGAACAAGTATACCCATCAACATATACCGCCCCAGTCGCATTTTTATCGATCATCGCATCATCGCGCTGCCGTTTGTCGAATAATAGCCACCCACAGCATGTGTACCCCTATATAATTTTGCACTGTTGTTTATACTACTCAGCAGTTATCAACAGCGAACATTAGCCGGCAAAGTAACCCAACAACGCAGCAAGGCGGGGGCCTGGATACACGCAAAACGCTGAGCAACGATGCGTGTACACAACGAGCTCGCCCGACGCAATCCGCTCCGACTTCAGAAAGCCGCTTAGAACATGGATACTGTCAGCAATTACACCGAAACGCTCGAAAAGACCGTCCGTGACCTTCTCGAGCGTCAGGAGGATCTGATCAGGACCGCCTTTACCGACCAGCTTACCGGGCTTGGCAACCGTGGCGGCTTTGCCCGTTCCCTCGAGGAGCTCTGGGAGCAGGACACCCCCGTTACCATGGCGTTCATCGACATCGACAATCTCAAGCACTGCAACGACGTCTTTGGGCATGACGAGGGCAACCGCTATATCTTGCAGGTAAGCCTCTATCTCAAACTGTATATGAAAGTGGACGAGGCGGCGTTTCGCATAGGCGGCGACGAGTTTGTCATCCTATCTACGATTGCGACCGAGGACGACCTCGCCGAGCGTCTGGAACACTGCCGAACGATCCTGCTCAAAAACAACGATTCCGAGATGCCCCACTCGTTTAGCTACGGAGTGGCACACGCCGACCCCGCCCTGGGCGAAGCCTCCAATCGCATGACACTCGATGCCGACCATCGCATGTACGACTACAAGCTACGTCATGCCATGCACCTCGATCGGCGCAATATCACGCAAGTCCACGCCGACGACTTCGAAATAAGCGATCGCATTTTTGACGCCTTTTCGATGCTCAACGAGGGCCGTTATTTCTTTATCGAGAACTTGGACAAGGACCGCACCCTTTGGTCGCAAGGTGCCTTGCGCGATCTCGGTCTTCCTTCGGAGCACATAGACAGCTGCCGCGATTTCTGGAAGACGCGCGTCCATCCCGATGACCTCGAGGCCTACGCCAACGACATCAACCAGATCTTTAACGGCTCCAAACACCGCCGCGTCATGCAGTACCGCATGCGCAATGCCGCGGGTGACTACGTTCTCTGCCGTGCTCGCGGGTTTCGCATCGACGGCGACGGAAATGCCCCCTCGCTCTATGTCGGCGAACTTGTCAACCACTCACTCGCCGAAACCGTCGACGCCGCTACGGGCCTCGGAACGCAGCGTATGCTGATCAACGCTATCGATGCCTGCCGCCGCGATCGTTGCGAGACGGGGCTTATAGCGGTGCGCGTTCGTGGCACGACAAAGCTCAACGAGCTCTACGGGGCCGAGGCTGTCGACAACATGCTTGCCGAATACGCAGGCCGTATGCTGTCGATCACCCGCGGCAGGAGCCGGGTCTACCGTTCACGAAGCGTCCAGTTCGTCGTGCTCAGCAACGATTTGGACCACGAGGCATTCGAGCAACTGACCCGCCACCTTAAAGAGGCCGTTTTCGCTCCTGTTCAAATCGCAGGCGACGCCATTACTCCCGTCTGTCTTGTCGTACCGGCCTTTTACGAGCACTTAACCCATCAAGCGACCGCCGTTTTAGGCGAACTCGACCGTCGCCTTCGCACGGCTGGCGGGCTTGTTCCCAACGACAGCCTCCCCATACCCGAGGCGGAGCGCAAAAGCGCCATCGCCGAACGTATCGACTCGCTCACGGGACTCTATCGACCCAGCGAGTTTATGCGGCGCGCCAACGCATTTCTCGAGGCAAGGCGCGACGGCACCTGGTGCATCGCCACGGTCGACATGGGCCACATGCGCCTGTTTAATGAATGGCACGGCCAGGCCGAGGGCGACCGCGTACTCGCCGATGTGGGCACGGTCCTCAAGGACATCGAGAATGCCGATATGGGCGTCGCAGGGTACTGGGGCCAAGATGACTTTTGCGCACTCATCCCCTTTAAGCGCATCACCGTCCATCAAATCTACAACCGCGTTCGCGAGGTCGTAGCCAGGCATGATGACGGCGTAGGTTTTTGGCCGTCCATGGGCATTTACCCCATCGACTCCAATGAGGAGATCACCATCGATGCGCAGGCAAAGGCCATGTTTACCAATCGACGCGCCAAAAACGACTTCAAGGAGCGCATTGCCATTTTCCGCCCCGAAGAATATGAACACGAGATTGCGTTCCACCGCACGCTGACCGAGTTCCAGTACGCGCTCTCAAACGGCCGCATCACGTACTACCTGCAGCCCCAGGTCGATATGGAAACCGGCGAGATCATTGGCGCCGAGGCACTCACCCGCTGGATTGACAAGGACGGCTCTCTCATTTCACCCGCAACGTTTATCCCCGCACTCGAGGAAAGCGGCTTTGTGGTGACGCTCGACAAGTACATTTGGCAGGGTGTCGCCTCGTGGCTGCGCGTGCGTCTCGATCGCGGCCTTCGTGTGGTTCCGGTCTCGCTTAATGTGTCGCGCGTGGATATCCTTGCCTGCGACGTTGCCGAGCATATGGGGGCGCTTGCCGCCCAATACAACCTACCGCCCGAGCTCATGCGTATCGAGATCACCGAGACGGCTTATACGGGAGAGTCCGAAGCCGTGGACAAACTGACAGCCGACTTGCACACCCGCGGCTTCTCGACCTATATGGACGATTTTGGCACCGGTCAGTCCACGCTCGCGATGCTCAAGAACGTCAACGTCGACGTCATCAAGCTCGACCGCACCTTTGTGCCCACCGACCGCGATCAAGGCCGCAGCGCGCAGATCGTGTCATCGATGCTCGAGATGGCGCAGTCGCTCCATCTGCCCATTGTGATCGAAGGCGTCGAGACAGATGAGCAGGCGAACATGCTACGCCACATGGGTGCCCGCTACGCTCAGGGCTTCCTCTACTACCGCCCCATGCCGGCGAAGGATTTTGAGGCATTGCTCGATGGTGGCAATAACAACTGATACGCTCGCGCGCAAAACGCCACCGTCGAAGGGGGCATTTGTCTCCATTAGCTAACTTATTACCCCAATTCAAACCGAATTGGGAATATAATACAAACCGTTGTTCCGCCCAAGGAGGTTATCCATCATGAACGAGTCATATCGCCTGGGTGAGCAATCGATTATTGCCTATCTTCAGCGACTTGCGAATGGCATCTCGACCGCCGAACTCGATGTTGCCGCGCTGCCTGCTGAGCTGCGCGCCGTTGGCGAGCAACTGCAAAAGACGCATGCCATCCTGCAACAAGAGCGCCGGCTGCTTGAGAGCAACGCCTATATCGACCCGCTCACCAACTTGGGCAACCGCGGCGGACTCGACCGTCACGTCGAGCAACTCTGGCACAAAGGTGACCCCTTCACCTGCGCCTATATTGACATCGACCATCTCAAACATTGCAATGATAGGTTTGGCCACGCCGAAGGCAATCGCTATATTCTGAGCATCTGCCGCACGCTCTCCGAAACCATGGAGCACGATGAGATGCTGTTCCGCATCGGTGGAGACGAGTTTGTGTTCATCTCGCTCTCCGCAAACGAGACCGAACTCGGGCAGCGCTTGGAGCGGGTACGTGCCGGGCTGATCGAGGCGAGCTCAAGTGGCAAGGCGCCCATGATCGCCAGCTTTAGCTTTGGCTGCTCGCGCGTCGATCCACTTGCCGGCGACACGCGTCGCCAGATGACGATGGATGCCGATCGCAAGATGTATCGCTATAAGCTTATGCATCGTGTGCAGCAACCGAAAGACAATGACGCGCCGCAACGCCCAATCGTCGATCAGCTTCCCTGCAACGACCGGGTGTTCCAAGCGATCTCCATGAGCTCCGAGACGCGCTATCCGTTCATCCTTAACCTCGATACGGGAGAATCGCAATGGTCGGTTAACGCCGTGCGCGATTTTGACCTGCCCTCCCAGCACCCTTTTAACTCACTCGACATGTGGCTCGCCCGCGTTCATCCCGAGGACCGCGACAACGTACGCGCCGAGCTCGACATGGTGATAAACGGCACGTGGCACTTCCACTACATGCAGTATCGCGTAATGGATGCCACCGGAAAATACGTGCTTTGCGACTGCACAGGTTACCGCTTGGACGGCACCGATACCGAGCCCAGCATGTATGTGGGCACTATCATCAACCGAAGCTTGGCAGATACGACCGACTCGGTAACGGGCCTGGGCGATGTCCACGCGCTGGTCAACGCTATTGGAGAGATGCGCCGCGTGGCGCGCGAGGCAGGCTTTATTGCCATTAAGGTCGACGATATCGCCGAAGTCAATGCCCGCTTTGGATTCGATGCAGGCGACCGCGTGCTCGCCGAAAGTGCCGCCTGCCTCATGGATTGTTCGCGCGGCAAGGGTCGCCTGTTCCGCTCGACGGGACCAATGTTCGTGGCGCTTTTCGATGAGCTCGGCCCCGAGGCAATCGACGAGCTCGCAAACGAAATCGAACGATTCCTGGGTTCTCCCGTGCTCATCGGCTCGCTTGAATATCAGCCGCCCATTCGCGTGGCCACGCTCCATCTGAACAGCGTTGACCGACAGCCCGTTTCCATTTTGAACGAGCTCAAAGCGTTGCTCGGTAAAGCCGTGCAGGTTCCAGGTACCAAACTGGATTAGCACCGCGCCCGCACCGCCTCCCCCATCGTGCGATAATCCTCTGCAGAAGTCACCAACAGCAGAGGGAGTTTGTGATGAAGGTTCTTTTGGTCAATGGCAGTCCCAAGGCAAACGGCAACACCGCCCGCGCACTCGCCGAAGTCGCCGAGCAACTCAACGCCGAGGGTATCGATACCGAGGTGTTCCAGCTGGGCGCCAAGCCCATTCGCGACTGCATTGGCTGTGGCCAGTGCGGCAAGCTCGATTGCCGCTGCACCTTTGACGACGACGTGGTGAACGAGCTGATCGCTGCCGCCGAGCAGGCAGATGGCTTTGTCTTTGGCTCCCCCGTCTACTATGCGCATCCCAGCGGACGCATCCTCTCGGCTCTCGACCGCGCATTCTATGCTGGCAGCAAGGCCTTTGCGCACAAGCCGGGTGCCGCGGTCGCCGTCGCCCGCCGTGGCGGCACGTCGACCACCTTCGATGTACTCAACAAGTACTTCACTATCAACCAGATGCCCGTGGTGGCCTCCACGTACTGGAACAACGTCTTTGGTGCCATGCCGGGCGAGGCCACCCAGGACGCCGAGGGCCTGGCCACCATGCGAAACATCGGCAAAAACATGGCCTGGCTCCTGCGCTGTATCGAGGCAGGACAGGCCGCCGGTATCAACGCACCCGAGGCAGATCGAGCAACGACCAACTTCATTCGATAGAGCGGCGGAGCATGAATATCCAGATTTTTGGAACCAAAAAGTCTTTCGATACCAAGAAGGCCCAGCGCTATTTTAAGGAGCGCCGCATTAAGGTGCAGTTTATTGACCTTAGGGAAAAGGAGATGAGCAAGGGCGAGCTCACGAGCGTGATGCAGGCGGTCGGCGGCATCGACAAGCTGCTCAACCCCAAGGCCAAGGACGAGGAGACGCTCGCGCTCATCCAGCACCTTACCCCTAGCCAGCGCTTCGACAAACTGCTCGAAAACCAGCAGGTTCTAGCCGAACCCATCGTGCGCAACGGCAAAAAGGCCACCGTCGGTTATTGCCCCGATGTATGGGGAGCCTGGGAGTAGCTTGTGTTATTTGCCGACGCGTGGGTATAAGAGCAGGCGTTTGGCATAAGATTCAACTGTAAGCCATGTCTAACAAAGGAGGGCACATGCCCAACAAACCCGTGAAGATCATCATGCTTACCGGATACCTCGGTGCCGGCAAGACCACGCTGCTCAACCACATCCTCGCTAACGACGGCGGCATCCGCGCCGCCGTGATCGTCAACGATATCGGCGAGATCAATGTCGACGCCAGTCTTATCGCCGACGGCGGCCTTTCCGAGACCGACGACCTCATCCCGCTCACCAACGGCTGCATCTGCTGCACGCTTTCGGACGACCTGGCCAACCAGCTGCAGGGCATTGCCGATTCGGGCAAGTTCGACTACATCATCATCGAGGCATCGGGTATTTGCGAGCCTATCCCCATCGCCTACACCATCTCGAGCTTCTGCGACGAGGCCAAGGTGGGCGGCGAGCCCAAGCTCGCGCTCGACAACATCGTGGCCGTGGTCGACTGCGCCCGCATGTACGACGAGTTCAACGGCGGTCGCGACCTGCTGGCTGAGGATATCGACGAGGACGACATCGAAAGCCTGCTCATCCAGCAAATCGAGTTCTGCTCCACGCTGATCCTTAACAAGACCGATACCGTGACGCCCGAGCAGATCGCCGAGCTCAAGGCCATCGTGCGCAGCCTGCAGAAGGACGCCGTGATCGTCGAGGCCCAAAACGGCGAGGTCCCCATGGAGGAGCTGCTCGATACCGACCGCTTCGACTTTATGCGCGCCTACAACTCCGCCGCCTGGATCGAGGCCATGGAGCATCCCGAGGAGCACGACGACCCCGAAGTGCTCGAGTATGACATCGAGACCTTTGTGTACTCGCGCCGCAAGCCGTTTGACCTGCAGAAGTTCACTGATTTTGTTGAGCAGGAGTGGCCCGACGAGGTCATCCGCGTCAAGGGTCCGCTGTGGCAGACCGGCGATCCGGACATGTGCTACATGTTTGAGCAGGCCGGCCACCAGATGCGCCTGATGGAGAACGGCCTGTTCGTTGACTCCGCGCCCGAGGGCGAGAAGCAGAAGATCATCGACGAGAACCCCGAGATCATGCAAATTTGGGACGACGAGACGGGCGACCGCATGACGAGCCTGTGCATCATCGGCCGTCACATGGACAAGGACGCGCTCATCGCCTCCCTCGATGCCTGCCTGACCGACTGGCACCGCGCCTAGGTTTATCCAAGCGGGCATTTTTCCGCCTATGTAACTGCCAAACCACCACGAAGGTGCCCTTCGTGGTGGTTTTTCGTTCTGAGCCAAGGAGATTCATGTTCAACATTGTGCTGTATGCGCCCGAGATTCCGGCCAATACGGGCAATATCGGCCGCACCTGCGTGGTTACCGGCACCCGCCTGCATCTGGTGGAGCCGCTGGGGTTTTCGCTCGACGACAAGACGGTACGTCGCGCCGGCCTGGGCTACTGGCAAAACTTGGACGTGACGACCTATGCCGGCTGGGAGGACTTCCTTGCGCGCAATGACCTCTCCCCTGCCGACGAACGCCTGCATCTGCTGACCAAAAAGGCACGCCGCACCTATGCGCAGAGTACCTACCGCGATGGCGACTACTTGGTCTTTGGCAGCGAGAGCTCGGGCATTCCCGAGGAGCTACTCGCTGCAGCGCCCACGTGCTGCGAGCGTATCCCGATGCTGCGCGATTGCGATTCGCTTGACAACGCCGAGGCCTGGGAAACCCACGAGGAATCGCTGGGGCATACCGAGGACAGCCACGAGGCCATCCTTCAACAGGACATCTGCGGCAACTTCGTCAATCCGAACGACTACCGCATCAGCGCACTCAACCTCTCCAACAGCGCCGCCATCGTCCTCTACGAGGCTCTGCGCCAAACAGGCTTTCCGGGAATGTGACAAAGGAACTTTCCCTTTGTTACATTCAAGCGCCACGCCGATGGCACGCACGCCTAATTGATGCTCTAGATAAAGAGCCCTCATTTTTAATCAGAATTAACTAAAGTAAAATGAAGTTAAACGGCGGTGTGAAAGGAGAGCCTTGTGAAATACCTCGAAAACCCGTTTACCCCTAGTTTTGGTGAGGTTCCTGCCCATCTCGCTGGCAGACAACAGATTATTCGGGATTTGGACCGTGCCTTCTTGAGCCAGCGCAGGCGCCCAGAATTGACCTCGATCTTCTCGGGCGCGCGTGGAACCGGTAAAACCGCTCTCATGTCGTCGCTCGCGACAAGGGCGGAATCCCACGGCTGGATAGCCGTAAAGACGACCGCGCTCCCGGGAATGCTTGAGGAAATCGAGCTCGGGACGAAACGTGCCGCAGCCCATCTCATCGACTCGTCCACCCACTTCGAAGTCACCGGCCTCGGAATTGCACCGCTCGGCAGCATCGAGGTCAATCGCGTTCACGATGCCTCAACCTGGCGTTATCGCATGAGCGACATCATCGACCAGCTCAACGAGGCGGGCACCGGTCTGCTCGTCACGGTTGACGAGGTGGACCCGACACTCGACGAGATGATTCAGCTTGCAGCGACGTATCAGCACTTTGTGACCGATGGGAAACGCGTCGCCCTGCTCATGGCGGGACTTCCCAACAACGTCTCGACGTTGCTGAACCACAAGACGGTCTCGTTCCTTCGCCGCGCCCAACAATATCATCTGGGTCGCATTGCCGACTATGACGTACGCGAGGCCTTGATTCGCACAATTCAGGAAAACGATCGCCTGGCAGATGCTGAGGGAATCGATAGAGCCGTTCGCTCGATCTCTGGTTTTCCCTTCCTATTGCAACTCGTAGGCTACCGTGCCTGGGATCTCACAAGCGATTCGAAGGAAATCTCGTCACGCGACTTTGACCTGGGAATCAAAATCGCGCGTGACGAGATGGACGACCGAATCCTTGCGGCAACCTATCGGGAACTCACTGCAGAGGACAAGCGATTCCTCATCGCCATGCTCGATGACGAGGAAGAGTCCACCACCGCTGACCTTGTCGAGCGCCTTAAGCGTTCGCCGCAGCAGGTCTCCCGCTACCGACGCCGCATGATAGATGCCGGCATCATTGGAGAACGCGGGCGCGGAATCGTCGCTTTTGAATTGCCATTCTTCCGCGACTATCTCGCCGCTCAGTGCGTGAAATAGGCATCAATGAGGCAAAGGGGCTGTCCCTTTGCCTCATTGTCTATAGGTAGCGACCGGTAATGCTCTTGGAGCAGGCCGCGATGTCGCCTGGCGTACCGGCGCAGACGATTTGCCCGCCGGCGCCACCACCGCCCGGGCCCATGTCGATCACGTAATCGGCGTTACGGATAAGGTCGAGATCGTGCTCGATCACGATAACCGTGGCGCCCTTGGCAACGAGACCGTCAAACACGTTCAGCAGCACCTGAACATCGAGCGGATGTAGTCCAATCGTGGGCTCGTCGAACACGAATACGGCATCATCCTGCACGCGGCCCATCTCGCTCGCAAGCTTAAGACGCTGTGCCTCGCCGCCCGAAAGCGCCGGCGTGGGCTCACCAAGCGTGAGATAGCCCAATCCCAGGTCGTGCAAGGTCTGCAAGCGCGTCTGAACTTTCTTGAGTCCCAGCGTGGCGTCGATAGCCTCGTCCACACTCATGTCCATGAGCTGCGGCAACGTAAGCAGGCTCCCGTCCTTGCCCTCGCGATGGATATGCGAAGCCGCGTCTGCATAACGTGATCCACGACATGCCGGGCAGACGATCTCGACGTCGGGCAAAAACTGCACGTCGAGCGATATCGAGCCCGTGCCATCGCACGTAGGGCAGCGCAAGGCGCCAGTGTTGTAGCTAAAGGCACCCGCCTTGTAGCCGGCTGCTTTGGCCTCGGACGTACGGGCGAAGGCGCGACGCAGCTCGTCATGAATGTCGGCATAAGTCGCCACTGTCGAGCGCACGTTGGCGCCGATAGGCGTAGCGTCAATCAGGTTTGCGCGGGCAATGCCTTCGGCATCGACCCAGCGCACATGTTTTGGCAGGCGCTCGCCGGCTGCCTGCGCCTTAAGCGCCGGGATGAGCGTCTCGAGCACCAACGTCGTCTTGCCCGAGCCCGAAACGCCCGTCACCGCGACAAGGCGGCCGCGCGGGATATCGGCTTCGAGCGGCTTGACGGTATGGATGGCATCGGTTGCCATGCGGATGTGGCCCTGGTCGAACATTTCGTCGTCAGTCACCTGCGGACGCAAGCGCTTGGGGTCCGAGCGCAAAAACGGGGCGATGCGGCTGCCCTGCGATTGTTCGAGCTCATCCACCGTGCCAGCGGCAATCACATTACCGCCGCCTGCTCCGGCAACGGGGCCCATCTCGACCAGATAGTCGGCTTCCGCCAGTACGCGCGTATCGTGGTCGACAACAACCACGGTGTTGCCGTCATCCACCAGATCGCGCATCACACCCACCAAGCCGTCGACATTGGCAGGATGCAAGCCGATCGAGGGCTCGTCCAGCACATAGAGCACGCCCGTCGATCGATTGCGCACCACGCGAGCAAGCTGCACGCGCTGGCGCTCACCCGTGGAAAGCGTGGCACCGGCGCGATCGAGTGAAAGGTAATCGAGACCCAGGTCGACCAGACGACGGGCCGTGCTCAAAAACGAATCGCAGATATCCGTCGCCATGGGCCGCATCTCGGGCGGCAAGGATGCGGGCACCCCGCGCACCCACTCAATCGCCTCGCCCAGCGTCATGGCCGCCGCCTGCGCCAGATTGATACCGCGCACCTGGGGCTGGCGTGCCGCCTCGGAGAGACGCGTGCCGCTGCAGTCGCGGCATGGGCCCTCGCGCAAAAAGCGCGCAACGCGTTTGAGGCCCTTGTCGTCCTTAACCTTGGCGAGCGCATTCTCGACGGTATAGACGGCGTTGTAATAGGTGAAGTCGAGCGACGTGGCGCCCTCGCCGTTTTTGGGAACGTAGAGAATGTGCTTCTTGACCGCCGGGCCGTGGAACACGATATCGCGCTCTTGAGGCGTGAGCTGGTTAAACGGCACGTCGGTGCGCACGCCCATCTCACCTGCCACCTGCTTCATCAGATCCCACATGAGCGTACCCCAGGGAAGCACCGCGCCCTCGTTGATAGTCTTTGACTCGTCGGGCACCAGGCTCGCTTCGTCCACCTCGCGCATGACACCAGTGCCGCCACAGGTGGGGCATGCACCGCCGCTATTGAAAGCCAAATCCTCGGCACTCGGCGCATAGAACTCGCGACCGCATGTCGAACACGTGAGCGACAGGCCCGCAGCCACGTTAAGGCTCGGCTCCACGCGTGCCCCGCAATGCGGGCACACGTGATGGGCGCAACGGCTAAAGAGCAGACGCAGGCTGTTGTTGAGCTCGGTCATGGTGCCAAAGGTCGAGCGCACGCCCGGTACGCTGGGGCGCTGATGCAATGCGAGCGCCGCCGGCACGTGCAATACCTCATCCACCTGAGCGTGCTCGGCCTGCGTCAGGCGACGGCGAGTATAGGTGCTGAGTGCTTCCAAGTAGCGACGCGAGCCCTCGGCGTAAAGAACGCCCAGCGCCAGCGAACTCTTGCCCGAACCCGACACGCCGGCAATACCCACGAGCTTTCCCAGCGGAATATCGATATCGATGTCCTTGAGGTTGTGTACACGCGCTCCACGCACTTCGATAGCCTGCGGGCTCATCTTCTGTTCTGTCACCTTTATCACCCTACTCGTGCCATAAAATGCAATCGCTAATGTACGCGCCCAGCATGGGCACGGTAAATCGGACGAGGCCGTATCCGGCAGCCTCGATGACGCGCTCGCGAATCAGACTTGCGCGATATTTACTCGCCCAACTCTGAGTACGGTCGCAACGCTCAATGATATCCGCCATGCGAGTCGGTTTGCCCTCGTCAGCCGCCATGGCCTCGATAAAGAGGCGCTGCGGACTGCGCAACCCGTAATACAAGGGAGCGTCGACCGCTTCATAGAACTCGGAGACGGCATCGGCGTAGCCAGCCTCGACATCGCGCCTTTCAATGACTCGCGTGTTGCGCCGGACAGCAGACCGCCACATGTAATAGCCCACCAGCTGAACCATATAGGGATGCCCCATGCTTTTGCGCGCCGCAAGGTCCGCCGTCTCCGCGTCAACGTAAAGACCAGCGTCTTTGACCGTCTGGATATACGAATCGCGCACCTTGGGCAAAGATATCGCCCCCAGCGTACGCTGCTGGGCACGCCGCAAAAACGTCACGCTCGGCTCTTCGAGCAGATCGTCAACCATACTGGGTAAGCCGGCAAAAACAAGCGCAAGGCCGCGCTGGTCGCTATCGGACAAGCCCGTGGCATCCTGGTCTCCGAGCACCTGTTGATAGAGAACGGCAAGAGCCGCCAGCTCCTCGATAGACGCAGATTGAGCCTCGTCAATCGCAAACAGTATGCCCTTGCCTGGACCGAGCTTCTTGAGGCGCTCGTTGACCAGCCCTCGCAACGTCTCGCCCTTTGCTCGCGCCGCCTCGACCGACATCCGCCCAAACGACGGACCGAACTCCATTGACGTCACAACGGGTTTATTCGAGCGAAGCGCGTCGGCCAAGCGGTCGCATAAGCCAAGCGAAGCGGAATCGGAGACAACCGCCCATCCGCGCTCACTGGCCAGACGTTGCAGCTCCCGCAGGAGAACTGTCTTGCCGCAGCCGCGGTTTCCCGTAATGAGCATGAGCCTGCCCGGCGCTCCGGCGCCGTTATCGAGCCCTTCCTCGAAATCTTCGATGACCGACTCGCGACCGATGAGTATCGGAGGCCGCTTGCCTGCCGTTGGCTTAAAGGGATTTGGATTCATGTCGGCCTCCTCGGATTGGCAAACCCTGATAATAGTTATACCAACTTATACCGAGTTATACCAATAGCATGGAACAAAAGGAACTGCCCCTTTGTCACATGTGGCCGAAAAACTCCGCGTCTGCTGCACGCCAGGGGCGGAAGGTGGCGGGATCGACCTTTACGTGTGCCGCGGCGGGTACGTCGTACCATTTGACCGTGTAACCGGCGCCGTGAGAGCAAAAGACCGAGTCGGGCGTGTTGGGCAGATCGGCCTCGGGCTCATAGGCGGCCGCCTCTATAACGCGCTCGGCATCATGGCAAGCCGCATAGCCGGCGAACTCTAGGTACAGATGCCCGCGACCGCTCGTGTAGGCGGCCACCTCCAGCGCGTAATCCTGCACCTCGGATGCTGGCACGCGACCCACAAGCTTTGTCCGGTCTCCCGCCATCGTCGGCGGCTCGTACTCGGCACCCATGCGTGTGGCATCCGAGAGCGTCCGGCCCACGCACTCCCCCGGTACCTCGAGCTCAAAGCGATACCACGGCTCCAGCAGTACCGCCGCGCCGGCCTCACGCGCCTGCATGAGTCCCTGGCGAATCGCACGGTACGTGGCCTGGCGAAAATCGCCGCCCTCGGTGTGTTTGGCATGCGCGCGACCGCCCGTGAGCGTAATGCGCACATCGGTGATGGGCGAGCCAGTCAGCACGCCCAGGTGGTCGCGCTCCATGGCGTTGGTGAGTGCCAAACGCTGCCAGTTAAGATCGAGCTCGTCGGTCGAGGTCACGGTGCCAAACTGCACGCCCGAACCCGCTGGCAACGGCTCCAGGCGCAAATGCACCTCGGCATAGTGGCGCAGCGGCTCAAAGTGGCCCACGCCCTCGACCGGCTGCGAAATAGCCTCCTTATAGAGAATGCCGCCAGACTCAAACTCAACCGAAAGGTCAAAGCGATCGGCCAACACCCGCTGCACGACCTCGAGTTGCACAGCGCCCATCAACTGCAAATGAATCTGCTCTAGATGCGTATTCCAGCTTACGCCGAGCATGGGATCTTCATCCGCCAGCTCAGTCAACGCTTTGAACACCGCATGAACATCGTGTTCGCCCGGAAGCACCGTATAGGTAAGGACCGGCGCAATGACGGGTGCATCGCCCGCGGGCTCCGCGCCCAGGGCGTCCCCCGGGCGAACGTGCGCAAGACCCGTCACGGCACAAATACCGCCAGCAGCAACTTCTTGGGCAAGCTCATACTTCTCGCCGTTATAGATGCGTACCTGATCGACCTTCTGCTCCCATGCCTCGGCACCGGAACGTCCGTCAATCATCTGCTTGGCATGCAGCGTGCCGCCGGTCACTTTAAGCCATGCCAAGCGCTCGCCGCGATCCCCGCGGCTGACACGATAGACGCGCGCGGCAAACTCCGGGTGCCATGCCTGTTCACGCATCAGCGCGCATATGCCGTCCAGCAGCTCGTCCACGCCTTGGTCCTTGAGCGCCGAGCCGGCAAAACATGGAAAGAGCTTGCGCTCGGCAACCATGCGCGACAGCGTTGCGACAGAAAGCTCACCCGCCTCAAGAAACTCCTCGAGCGCCGCCTCGTCCAACGCAGCAGCGTCCTCCTGAACGGCGCCGCCCGCCAGCAGTTCGTTGGCATCCAGGCAGCCCTCGGAAAGACGTTGCCCAAGTTGTGCCAACAAGACATCGCGGCCGGGATTCTCCAAATCGATTTTGTTGATATAGATAAACGTCGGGATGTCATAACGTGTAAGCAGACGCCACAGGGTTTCGGTATGACCCTGTACGCCATCGTTGGCACCCACAACCAAAATCGCGTAGTCGAGCGCGCGCAGCGTGCGCTCCGCCTCGGCAGAAAAATCGACATGCCCCGGCGCATCCACGAGCATGACGTGGGTATCGCCATGGTCGAGCACGGCCTGCGACGAGAAGATCGTAATGCCACGCTCACGCTCGATCGCGTTCGTGTCCAGATGCGAATCGCCATCGTCCACGCGGCCGCGCTTGCGAATGCGACCCGCGTTGAACAACATGGCCTCGGCCAGCGTGGTCTTGCCGGCATCGACATGCGCCAAGATTCCAACGACCGCTTGCTTCGACATGGCTCTCCTCTTATTGCAAGCCCATCGCACGCGGCAACGGGCATCCTCGTTCCACACTGGATGATACAATGTACGGGCCGGCGGGCGAAGCGAGCCCTATCCCCCGACCGAGCTCATCGCCCCGCGTTGCCGCGCAGCGATTTTCGTAGGTTCGCGCCTTGCGAAAGCCGGCACCTCCCCTTTTTGTCTGCCTGGGCTCATCTGGGGCGATAACAACGCGAGCCCCACAACAACGCGTTTTACCAAAAATGGCCCCACTCGGGGCCATTTTTGGTAAAACGCTGGTATGTGGCTCGGCCTTTATGCCTCGCGCAGCCAATCAAACGCGACGCGCGGCGTACCGTCCGACACATATACGATACCGGCGCGCTTAAACCCGGCCTTGGCGATGGCTCCCTGCATGGGCAGGTTGTCCTGATGCGTGTCGATGCGCAGGTGATCGGCGCGTTCCTTGGCAAAGGCAAACATCGCAGCCGCGATACCGTGCGCGGTGCCATCGGACGCCACACGGTGCAGCACAGCATACGGGGCGTCGCTGCGCCACTGGCCGCCCTCGATCACATCGTAGGAACTGTCCGGCCCCGGCAGAAAGGCAAACGTCGCCACCACGCGTCCGTCTTCCTCGCACACATAGCTGCCACCGGCGGCGATATCGGCAGCCAGCTGCTCGCCCGAAGGCGTGCCCTCGGGCCACTGCGTCGTGTTGCCATGTGCGCGCATAAAGGCGCGGGCCGCGTCATAGATGGCCATGACGGCGGGAATGTCGGTATCGAGGGTTTTTCTGATCATCACGCGGCGACCTCACGTTTATTGGTATCACTTTGATTGAGCAATGATACCAACGTTTGGAGAAGGGCGCGAAGCAGATGGGAAGCAAAAAGCGAGCCGCCTGGTCAAAGGCCAAAAGCGAGTTTTTGAGCGCTGCTACCGGCGGCGATATGAGCGACCTGTTTGCACGCGAGGACGAGCGCCGCGACGCCCTGGACGCCGAGCGCGATGAAGCCTGGCGCTACAAATCGTGCGAGCGCAAAAACCGTTACGACACGCGCGCCGAGGCCGAGGCAGTTATGGCCGACTGCGAAAACCGCGGACGCCGCGGGCTGGCCTGCTACAAATGCGAATACTGCGGCGGCTGGCACTTGACGTCGCACCCTTGGAAATAGGCGCCGCATCGGCACGGCATTGACGGAGCGCCAGCCATCGCACGCAAGCTACGGGCGCGGCGGCACCAACACATCGTAGCGAACGGCCTTGCCCGCAAGTTGATAGCTCGGCTTAACGCCGGCAAGCAGCGGCCCCTTCACCGGCCGCTTGATAACGACCTTGCGCGGGCGCGCCGCAAGCGCAGCTTCGACCAGCGTCTCCTCATCGGCGCACGGCTGCTCCAGATGGTGCAAGAGTTGGAACTTCTTTTTCACCGCCGCGCTCTTGGTGCGTTCGGGAAACATGGGATCCAGATATACCACGTCGGGGGCGGCAAGCTCGCCCCGCCCGATCAGCTCAGCCGTATGACGAAGGCCGGCAATGCTGTCCTCGCCCGCATGTAAGCGCATGCGCGACACGGCAGCCGCAAGCGCCGGATCATCTGCCGCGCGATCCAGGGCATCCTTGAGGAGCGCCGCGATCACGCAATCCTGCTCATACAGATCGACGGTAAAGCCCGCGGCCGCCAACAGCAGCGAATCCTCGCCAAAGCCTGCCGTGGCATCAATCGCCCATGGGCACTCGATGCCTTTTGCGCGCGCAGCCTTTACCAACAGCTCTTGCTGCAGACGGCCCTGCTTGAGCCGCGGAAGCATGCGGTCAAAATCGGCACGCAGCTCCATCGTGCCGTCGGTGAGCGTGAGGCCCTCGGACTTCCCGATCAGCTCAAGCCCCGCGGCCCGAGCAACAGAAAAGGGATCGACGACGCCCATGGGCACTCCTTAGCAAGCAAAACGAATACGCGAGTGCCGTTTATGCCAGCACCCAACCGTCCGCTATTGTCCCACATGCGACATGGCCCACAGCATCGCAATGCAAAGCACCGCCATCAATCCCGTGCACACGGCAGCGATCACAGAATCACCCATGCGCCTTCCCAACGACTGCGGCTCACGCACTTGCCCTGCTCCGTACATCATGACTCCTCCTTGAGACCAGCTCCTTGTTACGGCCTCATCATCGCAGCGCCGCACATGGGCTGCCATCGATTTGGCTTACGTCCAGCTTTCCTTTTTGAAAGGTTGGACCGTACAGGCAAGAGACGCTTTCAAACGCATGCATCGCCCCGTTGAACTACAATGTGCTTCACGATATGTGCAGCACATGAGGTGCGCCAGGTTGGCGTACTCGTATCGAAAGGACCAGCCATGAGCTCCGCTCGTAAGACTCTCAAAATCCTTGCCCTCATCTATTTTGTTTTGGGCATCGTCAGCCTCGTCATTGGAATCACCGGCGTCGCGACCGGCAACCTCGATTCCACGTACGGGTCGAACGCCATGCTCGCTGCGGTCGTACTTGTCGCCAAGGGCATTGTCGATCTTGCCGCAGGCGTTGCCGGCATCAAGGGCGCCAACAAGCCTTCGCAGGTAGACGGCGCATTTAAGCTCGGTATCGTTGCCGCGGCAGCCACGCTCCTCCAGGCCGTGTTCACGCTTCCCGCGCTCGGCGGCAGCTCCGTCAATATCGTCGCCTTTGTCATCGTGGTGTACGACCTGTTCTTTGTTCAGCAGGCACACGCCGTTAAGGCCGAGAACAAGGACCGCCTGTAAGCGCCCGCTTCTCATAACCTCTGTTGCAGCCAAGCAACTAAAAAGGGCCGATCGCGCATCTCCGCGGTCGGCCCTTTGCGTTTGCCCAGATAAAACCTGCCAAAATAAACCTGTCCTTTTTTGGCAGGTTAGTGGCGGTACTCGGCGATGATGAAGTCGATGTCGGTTTGAAGGGTGTCAAAATTTGCCAGGCGCTCTTTGTCGGCAGGGCGCGTGCGATAGTAGTACGGCGTCATCTGGAACACCGCCTCAATGTCAGTCTGCGTCTGGAGCGTAATATTCGCAGATACCCGCTGCGTTCCGACTAACTCGAGCTCGGTGGTCTTCGGCAGCTTCTCATCGTTAAGGTACGGCGTATCGTAGAGTACTTCCTTGAGCCCAAACAGATGACGGGCGCCCGGCACCACGGTGTAGAGCGAGCCCTCGGGCGCCAGCACGCGGGCAAACTCGCGCTCGTTAAAGGGGGCAAAGAGCTCGGTCACCATATCGAAGGCGCCATCGGCCACGGGGATATCCTTCATGTTGGCCACAAAATAGGTCGCATCGCCGCGCTTGGCGGCCAGGCGCACCATTTCTTTGCCCAAATCGAACCCGTAAGCGTCCACGCCCGGCACCGCGCCCATGGCACTCGTGTAATAGCCCTCGCCGCAGCAAATATCGAGCAGCGTCATGGGGCCATTCGTAGACGTGGCACGCCCAGACACCTGCTTGCGCACCAACTCGACCATCGCATCGCGCAACGGCGCATAGTATCCGCGGTTCAGAAAGTCACGACGACTGCGCGCCTGTGACTTGGGATCGCCCATAGAGTCGCCGCTCTTGGACGAGCGCAGCAGATATAGATAGCCCTCGCGCGCACGGTCAAACCGGTGCCCACCCGCGCATGCAGCACCGCGTTCGTCATCCACCAGCGGCTCATGGCAAACGGGACACAACAACATGGCAACTCCTTAGCGCGAACAACACAACGCCCACCATTGTCGCACGCCTTCCCCGCCTAGTCATTGGGGACGTTCTTGAATGAGTAATCGTTTTAGAACGTCCCCAATGACTAGTCGATTAGGAGTATCATCGTCTGCGCAAATAAGCACAAAAGAGCATGTTAGAGATTGAGAGCGTATGGCTGACACCGTATCTAAGCACATTGACATGACCACCGGATCGCTGTGGCGCAATGTTCCCCTGTTCGCCTTCCCCGTGGCCGCCACGAGCATCTTGGAGCAGCTGTCGAACCTCATCGCCACGGTCATTATCGGTAACTTCTCGGGTGACCAGGGAACCCTCGCCATGGCGGCGGTCGGCTCCAATGTTCCGCTTACCAGTCTTATGCTCAACTTGTTTATTGGCATGTCGCTTGGCTCCAACGTGGTCATCGCCAACGCTATCGGCCGCAACGATCAGAACATGGTCAAACGCGCCGTCCATACCTCGATTATAATGGCGCTCGTGGGCTTTGTCGTCATTGCGCTGGGCGAGATCTTTGCCGAGCCCATGCTCGCCGCGCTCAATGTTCCCGCCGAAACCATGCCGCTCGCTTCGCTCTACCTGCGCGTCTTTTTGCTCAGCATGCCCTCGATCTTGCTCTACAACTTCGAGGCCGCGATCTTCCGCTCCGTCGGCATCACCCGCATGCCGCTGCAGGCGCTTGCCGTGTCCACCGTCCTCAACATTGGCCTGGATCTCATCTTTGTCCCCGTACTCCACTGGGGCGTCGCGGGCGTCGCCATCGCCACCGCCATCGCCTACACCGTCAGCGCCGCTACGCTCTTTATCCGCCTGCTCAAGACCGACTCTGTCGTCCGCGTCACCCCGCGTGACTTGGCTATCGACCCCGTCGCCCTCAAGCGCATCGTCAAAATCGGCCTGCCCGCCGGCATCCAAAGCGCCGTCTTTGCCGTCGCCAACATCATCATCCAGTCTGCCATCAACAGCCTGGGCACCGAGGTCATGGCGGCATCGAGCGCCGCCATGAGCCTGGAGTACGTGTGCTACAACCTGCTCAACAGCTTTAGCCAGGCTTGCACCACCTTTGTGGGACAAAACCACGGTGCCCGCCAGATCGACCGCTGCACCAAAACGCTCAAGGTCTGCCTGGTCGAAGGCGGTATCGTTGCACTCACCACGATTATCGTTATTGTCGGCCTGGGGCGCGAGATCTTGTCGCTCTTTAACAGCGATCCCAACATCGTCTCGATCGGCTATATCCGCGTGTGCTCGATCTTCCCGGCGTACGCCTTTAGCATGTTCTACGAAAACATGTCAGGCTACCTGCGCGGCTTTGGTATCTCGCTCACGCCCGCCCTCATCACCATGATCTGCGTCTGCGGCATCCGCTTCTATTGGGTGTTCTGCGTGTTCCCGCACTTCCGCACCTTTGCGAACATCATGATGGTCTACCCCATCAGCCTGGGCACCACGGCGTTCTTTATGGTCGTGGCGGTACTACTTTGCCACCCGGCACGCACCTATCGCGCCACCCAAGCCAAAGCGACAGCCCGCTAAACACCGCACTCAACGCCACACCAGCCATTAATTGACAATATGCGAGCTCATATAGTCGATAAAGCGCCTCGTGGCGATGGGCATGGTGTCCCAGCTGCGCCAGGCGGCCACTACATCGCGCGAGGGGGCGTGCACGATGGGACGTACGCGAATATCGGCACGCATGCCCTCCACAGTACGACGGTAGAGCATACTCACGCCTAGGCCCTCCTCCACCATCGCCATGATGGTGTAGTCGTCGGTGACCTCGCTCGTCACGTGCGGCGACAGGCCATGCGCCGCGAATGCATCGAGCACCAGACTCTGTTCGCCCTCATCCAGCAGCACAAACGGCTCGGACGCCAGGTCGGCAAGTGTCACCTTTTCCTTTGCCGTCAGCGGATGCGCGGCCGGCAACAATGCTACCAACTCATCGTGATAGACCACGCGCTTCTCGAGCCCTGCGGTAAATCCGCGTGCCGTAAAACAAAAATCCACCACGCCATCGTGTACCCATTGAGCGTTGCGCGTGTAATCGCCCTGCTTGAGGGTGAAGCGTACGCCCGGGTGCAGCGCACCAAAGTCGCGGATCACACGCGGCAGCACGGTACGACTCACGTTGGTAAACGTCGCGATGCGAATATCGGTCGACGAAAGCCCCAGCAGCTCCTGGCGCTTGCCCTCGAGCTCGGCCTCGGCGGTCACAATCTGGCGCAGGTACGGCAGATATTGTTTACCGTCGCGCGTAAGCGAAACGCCCTGCTTACCGCGCTCGATAAGCGTGGTACCCAGCTCGCGCTCGAGCGCCTTGACGGCCTGGCTCACCGCACTTTGCGTATAGCCCAGCTCGTCCGCCGCGCCCTTAAGACTGCCGCGATCGACCACCATACAAACAATCTGATACCGCGATGCCATCGTGCCTCCACATCAATGCAGCCGTAAAACGTTTTGCCAGTGCTTTTCCTAATGGCATTAGCATTTCTTAATCATACTGAAGATACATTCGCTTTACTACATCCACATCTGGGAGCAGAATCCTTTTTACGAAACTGTTCTGTAACAAAAGGAGTCCCATGGATCGCAAAAAAGCAATCGCGTTCTCATTTTCCGTTCCCGTCGCATGGGGCTTTTCGTACCCCCTCATGAAGATCGGCATGGACAGCATGAACGCCACGAGCATCGTCGCGCTACGCTGCATCATCGCCTTTGTGGTCTGCCTGTTGCTCTTCCACAAGTGCGCGTTCCGTATCAACCGCGACCTTATGGTCCGTGCCGCCATCATCGGCGCCATCATGGCAACCGAGCTCACCTGCATGTGCCTGGGCTCCAGCCTCACCTCCGCCTCCACCGCTGGCTTTTTGCAGAGCCTGACGGTCGTGATCGTGCCGTTTGCCAACGCCGCCCTGCTGCGTCGTGCCCCCGAGCGCAAAGTGCTCATCGGCACCGCCATCGTCACCTGCGGTATGTTGCTGCTCTCGGGCGCCGACTTCACCAGCCTGAACCCGGGCGCGCTCATCATGCTGCTCTCCGCTTTTGTCTATGCCGGCCATATCATTGTGGCGAAGCGCTTTGTCGAAGATGTCGACCCGCTGGCTCTGGGCGTTTGGCAGTTGGGCTTCGGAGGCTTGTTCTCGGGTATCGCCGCATTCACCTTTGGCGGTTTCACGCTTCCCGGCACGCCGAGCGAGATCGTCGTTGTCGTCGCACTCGCACTCATCTGCTCTGCCTATGGCTTTATCACCCAAACACTCGTGCAGCCCCACGTGCCCGCCGAGACCACCGGCTTCGCCTTCTCGCTCGAGCCGGTCTGCTCTGCCGTCTTCTCGTTCTTCCTGGTCGGCGAGGTTCTGAGCCCCATCGCCTTCTTTGGCGCCGCCCTCATCCTAACCGGCGTCATGGTGGCAACCGTCGAGCTTCCGCGCCTCCGCGCACATGGACAGGCCCGTATGGCAGGAGCGCCCGAGCACGTCTCGTAGTCCCCACTCCTTATGCAGCCGCGGCATAAAGGTCACCGGTGCGCCTTTACAATAGATGCCAACAGAGCATCTGCCATAAAGGAGCCCCATGGACACCGCAACCCGCGACCGCAACATAGCAACTTGGTTGGGCGATGCGCCGCAGCCGGTACGTGACACTACGAACCAGCTGCTCGAGCGCATCGCCCTTTTGCGTGCCGAGCAGACTATCTACCCGGCACAAGACGACATCCTCAATGCCCTCGCCTACACGCCGGCCGACAAGGTCAAGGTTGTCATCTTGGGTCAAGATCCCTATCACGGACCCAACCAGGCCATGGGACTGTCGTTCTCGGTCCCAGCGACGCAAACCAAGTTGCCGCCGAGCCTGCGCAACATCTATAAGGAGCTCAAAGCCGATCTGGGCTGCCCCATTCCCGCCACGGGAGATCTAACGCCATGGGCACTGCAGGGCGTCCTGCTCCTCAACACTACGCTCACCGTGCGCGAGCATGCCGCCAACTCGCACGCCAAGCTGGGCTGGAGCACCCTGACCGACTACGTCATCGAGCGCTGCTGCCAGCTGCCCCAGCCGGTAGTCTTTTTGGCATGGGGTCGCTTTGCCCAGCAGATGGTCGAAGGCAAGCTCGTCGCAACTGGTGCGGGAAAGGCAGCCGGCAAGTTCTGCCTGGCCTCCACGCACCCCTCGCCGCTTTCGGCCAACCGTGCCACGGCAGAACTCCCCGCCTTTATGGGGTCGCGTCCCTTCTCCGCTGCCAATCGGCTACTCGAACAGCACGGCTCGACCCCCGTCAACTGGACTTGTCTCGGCTAATAATCGATATATCAAAAGCGCGCCCGACAGCTTTCCATCGGACGCGTTTCCTATTCGGGCCAAATAAATTGTGTGCGGCCGGCCTCGCCGCCATCGATCAGCAGGCTCTGCCCGGTCATAAACCGGTTGGTCACGCCCACAAAGTAGATCCACTCGGCGATCTCCTGGGCGGTGGCCCAGCGTTTAAGCGGCGTGAGCTCCATAATCTGGTTCCACAGGTGCTCGTCTTCCATCACGCAACGGTTGAGCGGCGTGATAACGCCGCCCGGGTCCACACTGTTGGCGATGGCCTGCGGCGCCAGACGGTTTGCAAGGTTCTTGGTGTAGGCGATAACGCCGCCCTTGCTGGCGGCATAGGCGGGAAACTCCGATCCCGTATGGCCGCTCGCCGAGCCCACATTGACCACGGAGCGAATTGTCGGCGCCGGCTTGGCGGCAAGCCCCTCCCCCACAAAGGCATAGCGCTCGGTCACGTTGATGGTGCCACACAGGTTGGCGGCGATATCGTCGGCCGAATCCTGCGTACCGGCAACGTTTACGACTGTCTCTTATACACATCTCCGAGCCCCGAGACTACGCTG
>URNC01000013.1 GCA_900549065.1 uncultured Collinsella sp.
CCGTTTTGCCGATGGCGCGCTCGCAAGCATGGCCATCTCCGACGCCACCGCCAGCCCCTGGAACTGGGAGGCAACCGCTCGCGAGGATCCGCAGTACCGCCCCTTCGACGCCGACGCCTACTTTATCGGCGGCACTAAGGGCGCCCTGTCGCTGCCCCGCCTGCACCAGTTCTCCTACGACGGCGCCTCCAACTGGCATAAGCCGCTGCAGATGGAGATTCCGGCCGTCGACCCGGCACTGCCGCACAAGATGCAGCTCAAGCACTTTGTGAAGGTTGTCCGCCGCGAGGTCGAGCCCGTCGTGACCCCCGCCGACAACGTTAAGACGCTCACGCTTCTCAACGCTATCAAGGAGGCCGCCGAGACCGGCCAGCTCGTCGAGCTGTAATGCCTTAAGAGCGACCGCGGCAGAAACCCCATGCCGAACCCTTCGGTCCGTCACCAACAAGCCCCTCTTCTTTGCCCCGCGAGCAGCCTCCTGCCCGCGGGGCATTTTGCTACCTTGCCGACGATTTTTCTGGGGCGGGGGCTATTTTGCACCTCGGCTTGATTCGTTCGCCACGAAATGGGCCTATCTACTACGTTTAACCGACCGCCCTCAACCATGCCGAATTTCCTAAAATCAAAAGCGCAGGTAGACGGCTTGCGCATTCTCGGAAAACCGGGGGATGGTCGACCCATACGGTTCAAACGTAGTAGATAGGTCGTTTTCGTGGCGCGGGCCCAAAACAGTCTTTTGAAACGGGTGGTATCCTTGGTAGCCCTGTGCTGCAAACGCACCTTAAACGCAAGGAGTCCCATGGATCTTATCGCCCAGCTCGCCCACGAGCTCAACCTTAAGGCCGCCAACATCGAGGCAGCCGTCAAGCTCATCGACGAGGGCAACACCATCCCCTTTATCTCGCGCTACCGCAAGGAAGCCACGGGCGGAATGGACGACGTCGCCCTGCGCACACTCGACGAGCGCCTGTCTTACCTGCGCAATCTTGAACAGCGCAAAGAGGACGTCATTCTGCTCATCGACGCCCAGGGCAAACTTACGCCCGAGCTCGAACAGCAAATTCGCGAGGCCACGCAGCTCCAGCGTGTCGAGGACCTCTACAAGCCCTACCGCAAAAAGCGCATGACCCGCGCACAGAAGGCCCGCGAGGCAGGCCTGGAGCCGCTTGCCAACATGATCATCATGCAGGCATCCGCCAAGGGCAGCGCGCTCGACACCGCCGCGGCCTACGTCAACGAGGAAGCCGGCTTCGACACGCCCGAGAAGGCGCTCGCCGGCGCGGCGGACATCGTGGCCGAGACGGTGGCCGAAGACCCCGAGAACGTCGCCGACCTGCGCGCCTTTACGCAAAACACCGCCGACATCATCGTCGAGGCCACCGACCCCGCCGAGAAGACCCCCTACGAGCCGTACTACAGCTATGACGAGCCGCTGCGCCGTATACCCAACCACCGCGTGCTGGCTATCGACCGCGGTGAGCGCGAGGGCAAACTCCGCGTGCGCGTGAACGTCGACGGCGCCGCCGCCACGGCACGCCTCGGCAGCCGTTGGCCCCGACGCCAGGGCGTCTTCGCGCCCGTCTTCGATGCCGCCATCGCCGACGGTTACAAGCGCCTCATGGCCCCCTCGCTGGAGCGCGAGGCCCGCGCCAAGCTCACCGTCCGCGCGCAGACCGAGGCCATTAATGTCTTTGCCAAGAACCTCGAGGGCCTGCTCTCGGCACGCCCCGTGCGCGGCGCCCGCGTGCTCGCGCTTGATCCGGGATACCGCACCGGCTGCAAGGTCGCCGTCATGGACGAGACCGGCAAGCTGCTCGACCACGGCGTGGTCTACCCCACCAAGCCGCGCCACGACGTCGCTGGCACCAAGCGCGAGCTCGCCCGCCTCGTCAAGAAGGACGGTGTCAACACCATCGTCATCGGCAACGGCACCGCCAGCCGCGAGACCGAGGAAGTCGTCTCGGAGTTCATTGCCGAGCAGGCGCCTGAGCTGCGATACACCATCGTCAACGAGGCCGGCGCATCGGTGTACTCCGCCTCCGAGCTCGCCAGCCAGGAGTATCCCGATCTGGACGTCACCGTGCGTGGCGCCATGAGCCTGGGCCGCCGTCTACAGGACCCGCTGGCAGAGCTCGTCAAGATCCCGCCCCAGTCCATCGGCGTTGGCCAGTACCAGCACGACCTTGACTAGGCCGAGCTTTCGCGCACCCTGGGCCATGTGGTGGAGGACGTCGTCAACCGCGTGGGCGTCGACGTGAATACCGCGAGCGCAAGCCTGCTGGGATACGTATCGGGCATCACGCCGAGCGTGGCCAAAAACATCGTGGCCTACCGCGAGGAAAACGGTGCCTTTACCGATCGCCGCCAGCTTAAGAAGGTCCCCAAGCTGGGACCCAAGGCATATCTCAACGCCGCGGGCTTTTTGCGCATCAGCGGCGGCAAGAACCCACTCGACGCGACAAGCGTCCACCCCGAGAGCTATGAGGTGGCCACATCCGTCCTGAAGCGCGCCGGCGTTGGGGCCAGCGAGCTCAGCCGCGGCGGCGTGCCCGACATCGAGCGCCGTCTGGGCAGCATCTCGGCACTGGCCAGCGACCTAGACTGCGGTACCCTCACGCTCATCGACATCGTTAACGAGCTCAAGAAGCCCGGCCGCGACCCGCGCGACGACGCGCCCGAGGTGGTCTTTAGCCGCTCAGCGCTTTCCATCGACGACCTGGAACCCGGCATGGAACTCAAGGGCACGGTGCGCAACGTCGTCGACTTTGGCGCGTTCGTCGACGTGGGCGTGCACCAGGACGGCCTCGTGCATATCTCCAAGCTGGCCAACCGCTTTGTCAAGCACCCGAGCGACGTGGTGCGCGTCGGTGACACGGTCAAGGTGTGGGTCGAGAAGGTCGATCGCGACCGCAAAAAGATCTCCCTCACCATGGTACAGGGCAAGTAAACCGCCAAAGCAAAGGTACCCCCTGTAGCGATGTGCAAAATCGCGAGTATTCTGCAAATTCCACCGTTCCGGATGCCCCTCAGAGACGAAAAAGCAAAAAAACAGCCCCCGTTTTAGCGTCGTCAGAGCCAAAACGGGGGCCGTTCCATGCTTCGGTCAACTGATAAAGACCTTTACCTTGCTGAATACTCTCAATTTTGCACGGCGCAGGCGGGGGTACCTTTGCCCACGGCAGGATATGGAAGCCAAGCGCCAACTTGCTGGCAAGCTCGTACCGGCAGCCCCGGCCTTTCCTTTGCCTAGCGCGACCCTCGCGGAGCGCGTGAGCGATAGGGAAAGGAAAGGCCGGAGCGAACAGCCCACGGTACAGTCGGTGTTCGCGCTACGGCAGGATATGGAAACCGAGCGCCGCGATATCCTTGGCAAAGCCGCGCACGGTGTCGAGCGAGACCTCGTACGGGTCGCGACCAATGTTCTTGCGCTTGGCCAGGATGCTGTTGGGCACCGTAATGATCTGGCAACCGCAGGCCTCGGCCTGGTAAATGTTGATGAGCTCGCGCGTGGACGCCCACAGGACCTCGCAGTTGGGCTTTGCGGCGGCCTTCTTGACCGACTCCGTCATAAACGGAATGGGGTCGACGCCGGTATCGGCGATGCGGCCGGCAAAGAGCGAGATGATGGACGGCGTCTCGGCGTCGACGGCCTCGACCATCTCATCAACCTGCGTAGGCGTAAAGATGGTGGTGACGTTGACCTTGATGCCGTCGGCCGAAAGCTTGCGGACCAGCTCGGCGGTGGACTCGCCCTTGGTGGTCACGCACGGAATCTTGACGTAGACGTTCTCGGCCCAGGTAGCGATCTCGCGCGCCTCGACCTCCATGGTCTCGACGTCGTCGGCAAAGACCTCAAACGAGACGGACACATCGGTGATGTGGGCCAGGACCTCCTTGGCAAACGCGCGGTAATCCGTCACGCCGCCCTTCTTCATAAGGGACGGGTTGGTCGTGAAACCCTGAACGTTGCCGTTCTCGTACATGTCGAGCATGCCCTCGAGGTTTGCACCGTCAGCGAACACCTTGATTGCCATCTGCCTGATTCCTTTCGTTAGCATACGGCCGATAAACTGCTAAACACTTTACCTATGTTTATCAAGGCGTGAGCTGCGGGTTTTTATCTTCTCGGCGAACGGTATAAACACCTCAGTGTTTGGATTGATAAATCGATTGAGCATGCAAAAGCAAGGAGTCGCAGTTGGAGCAAACGTCAGAACGCGGGATTCATTAGATGAGGCCGAAATGCTGCATCGCCGTGACAGTGCCGTCGTGTGCGACATCGTCAGTCACGTAGTCGGCGACCGCTTTGACCTCGGACATGGCGTTGCCCATGGCGACAGCCGTCTCGACGGCAGCGAGCATGCCCAGGTCGTTGCCCGAATCGCCAAAGCCAAAGGTGCGCGCATTTCCCTCGCGGCCCAGATACGTCAGCGCTCGCGCCACGCCCACTCCCTTGTTGATGCCCTTGGGGCTCAGCTCGCGATTCTGGCCACCGGTGTTGCAGGCCTCAAAATAGCGCTCGATAAAGCCGTCATCGTTGGCAACGCGAGCCAAACTGGGCACATTGAGGCATACCTTGCCCACGCGCAGACTGCCGTCGACGCGCATCTCCTCGGCGCTGTGCACCACAGAAGTGCCGATCAGAGACGACTGCTCAACACCCGCGGGTTCCAGGGCAAAAGTAGCCACGTTGGTCTCGAAAAAGGCCTCAATCCCTGCCGCGGCCATACGGCGTGCAAGCTCCTCGATAACGTCCTCGCCAAAGCAGTCCTCATGCACCACGCGGCCCTCGACCTCGAGCGTGGCGCCCGCCATGGCAACGACACCCGCGGGGTCGAGCGCACGCAAGCTGTCCGCGATGAGCCACAGGGGGCGACCCGTGCAGATAAACGCCTTGTGCCCCGCGTCGCGCAGACGATGAAACGCCTCGACGACCATCTGCGAGGGGCGAACCGCCGAAAAGTCCTTATCGGTCATATCGTCGGGATCGAACGACGTCAGCGTGCCGTCCACGTCAAAAAAGAGCACAGCGGATTCGGGGTACGCATCAATCATATGGGTTCCTTTCGAGGATAAGGGCAAACGAAGCATCCATCATATAATGGAGCGACGCAACCAGAGAGGTCACCCATGGAATTTTACGCAAGCTGCCCCGAGGGCTTTGAGTCCGCACTCGCCGATGAGCTTAAACGCCTCGGGCTTTCGCATGTTCGCCGGCTGAAGGGCCGCGCCACGTTTGAGGGCGAGCTCGAAGAAGGCTACCGCGCCTGTCTGCGGTCGCGCCTGGCGAGCCGCGTGTTCGTGGTACTCGGGCGCTTTGAGGCGCAGGATGCCGACGAGCTGTACGATGGCGTTTACGACATCGCCTGGGAGACCATCATCCGCCCCGGCGCCACCATCGCCATTACCGCCCGCGGCGTGACCGAGCAGCTGCGCAACACGCGCTTCTCGGCCCTGCGCGCCAAGGACGCATTGTGCGACCGCCTGGCCGAGACCACGGGCCGTCGCGCCGACGTCGATGCCGCTGACCCCGATGTTCACCTACTGCTTTCGTTGCGCCAGCGCCGCGCGAGCATAAGCCTAGACCTTTCGGGCGACCCGCTGTTCAAGCGCCTGCCGCCCGCGGCGACCCGTGCCGGCGAGGGCGCGCACGTGCTGCGCCCCGACTACGCCGCTCTGGTGCTGGCGCAGGTCGGCTGGACCGCACTGTGCGAGCGCGAGCTGACGGCCGATGATTACGAGAATGAAGCCCTGCCCACGCTGATCGATGCCTCGTGCGCCGGCGGCGGTCTGCTGCTGGAGGCCGTGAATATCCTGACCGACCGCGCCCCGGGTGCCGCACGCAAGCACTGGGGTTTTGAGGGCTGGCAGCTGCATGATGCCGACCTATGGGAACAACTGCTTGCCGAGGCGCGCGAGCGCGAGGCGACGGCGCGCGAGCGCCAGGCGCGCATCGTGGCCGTAGACATCGACCCCGCCGCCCGCAAGACTGCCGAGCGTATGATCAAGTGCGCCGGCTACAAGCGTTTCGTCGACTTTTGCGCTGCCAAACCAGCCACCGTGCTGGACCATGCAGGCGCCGTCGCCGGCGCCGCCGTGGTCGCAGACACCACCGAGACCCCGCTTTCGCTCATGCACGACGCCATGACGCTGGTCGGCGAGCTGCGCCGCGCGCCCGAGCTTGCCGCAGCGCCGGTCGCCGCGCTCACCCGCGACGGATTGCTGGCCCGCGCGCTCCATGCCGAGCCCGCGCGCTCCATCGCCGTCATGCCCAATAACGAGGAGGCGGCTCTTGAGGTTTGGCCCTCGCTCGACCACGCCGCCGCGACATTCGAAGCTGCGACCAGCGCAGATGCCGAGGCCGAGGTCGCGGATGCCAACGAAGCCAACGACGAAGCCGCCGACACTCCCATGCCCGAACCTGCCGCCACGCTCGACCTGGGCGACGGCAAGCCGCTGCCCGTGCTCATCCCCGAGTCCGAGCAGTTCGCCAACCGCCTGCGCAAGAACGCCCGCCTGCGTCGCAAGTGGGCAAAGCGCGAGGGCGTGAGCTGCTACCGCGTCTACGATGCCGACCTGCCCGACTATTCCGCCGCCATCGACCTGTACGAAGGCTGCCCGCAGACGCCGGGCCGCTGGCTCGTCATCGCCGAATACGCCGCGCCCAAGACCATCGATCCCACGCTGGCCCAGGCCCGCATGCTCGACATCTTGGCCATCGCGCCGCGCATCCTAGATGTTCCCGCCGAGCATGTGCACGCCAAGGCCCGCATGCGTTCGCGCGGCGGCTCGCAGTACGGCAAGCAGGGTGCCGGCAAGGGCGGATCGGGCGAGCGTGCCAACATCGTGCGCCGTCGCCTGCCGCTCATCGAAGAGGGCGGCCTTACCTTTGCCGTCAACTTTGACGACTATCTGGATGTGGGCATCTTCCTGGACCACCGCGTCACCCGCAACCTGGTGCGCGAGCACGCCAAACAGGCACGCCGTTTCCTCAACCTGTTCGCCTACACCGGCACCGCCACCTGCTATGCGGCAGACGGCGGCGTCGAGGAGACCGTGACGGTCGACCTTTCCAACACCTACCTGGACTGGGCCGAGCGCAACATGCGCCAGAACGGCTTTGTTGGCCCGCAGCATCACTTTGTGCGCGATGACGTGCTCGCCTGGATTCGCGACCAGCGCCAGACGCGCAACCGCTGGGACCTGATTTTTGTCGACCCGCCCACGTTTTCGAACTCGTCCAAGATGGGCCGCCGCACCTGGGATGTCCAGCGCGACCATGTTGAGCTTTTGGCCGGCGTATCTCGCCTGCTCGCACAGGGCGGACATGCCATCTTTAGCTGCAACCTGCGCGGCTTCCGCCCCGAAACGCGCAAGCTCGCACGCGCGGGCGTGGTGCTGGAGGACATTACGGCACAGACCATCCCCGAGGACTTCGCGCGCAACCAGAAGGTGCACCACTGCTATATCGTGCGCCGCCTGCCCATCGAGGATGCCATGGCCGAGGTCGGCTTTAGCGCCGAGGAGATTGCAGAGCGAACCGAGGAACTGCGCAATCCCGAGGCCCGCAAGCCCCGTGCGGCAGTACCCGCGCACGCGCAGGCCGGCAACGGCAAGTCCAACTTTACCGGCAAACCCTCCCCCGCCGGCAAGCCCAAAAAGAAGAAGTTCTACGCCAGCAAACCCAGGGGCAAATAAACAAAGTTGCGGTGGAATATGGACTGTTTGGCCGCCAAATAGGCCATTTCCGTCCGTATTTCACCGCAACTCATATTGGGATGGTGGTTGGCGATCTAGCCTTGGGTGACCAGGCGATAGCCGATACCCACGTGCGTCTGGATATAGCGCGGATGCGCGGGGTCGGACTCGATTTTCTTACGCAACGTGCCCATAAAGACACGCAGGCTCGCCAGGTCGCTCTTAGTTGCCGTGCCCCAAATCTCGTGCAGGATAAACTGATGCGTCAGCACCTTGTCGGCGTTATGCGCCAGCAGGCACAGGAGCTTGTACTCGATCGGCGTCAGATGCAGCTCCTCGCCATCCATCGTGGCGATACCGGCATCAAAATCGATATGCAGCTCACCGGCATCGAACGAGCCCTCGGAGGAAACACCGCCCGTCTGAGCATACGAAAGGCGCCTAAGCGTCGTGCGAATGCGCGCGAGCAACTCCTCGACCGAAAACGGCTTGGTCAGGTAGTCGTCGGCGCCGGCATCGAGCGCGCGAATCTTGTCCGCATCCTCGCTGCGCGCCGAGACCACGATGATCGGCATGCCCGACCATGCGCGCACCGACTCCACCACCTTGACGCCGTCCATATCGGGCAGGCCCAGATCGAGCAGCACAATGCTCGGTGCCTGCGATGAGGCGGCGGCGATGGCGGCATGGGCGGTCTCCACGGCCATATGGCGCAAGCCGTGCGCCTCGAGTGCGGCAACGATTAAGTTGCGAACGGCGGGGTCGTCCTCAACGACCAAGATGAGCGGTTTTACGGCAGAGTTCGGCACAGCGCTACTCCTTATCAAACGAAACGTCGGCGACGGGAAGCTCAATCGTAAAGACCGAGCCGTGCGGGTCCGCCGCGGCAACCTCTATGCTACCGCCATGCGCCAACGCAATGGAGCGGCAGAGCGAAAGACCTAGGCCCACGCTGCGGTGGCTATCGGCAAGACCATGGTTGGCGGTGTAGAACGACTCAAAGATCCGCTCGCGGTCCTCGGGCGCAATGCCCGGGCCGTCATCGGCCACCGAGCACGCCACGCGTCCATCGTCGACGCCAATCGAAATCACGATATGCGAGCCTGCGGGCGTATAGGTGATGGCGTTGTTCACCAGATTCACCACCAGCTGCACCATCAGACGCGCATCGACGTTGACGAGCGCCGGCTCGTCGCACGGCACCACCTTAAGGTCGTGCTCGCGCACGGCAGGGTTCACGTGGCGCAGTGCCTCCTCGACGATATCGTCCATGAGCTCGAGCGTGGTCGACAGGCGCATGCCGCCACCCTCGAGCTTGGTGATAGCGAGCAGATTCTCGACAGTGGCGTTGAGCCATTGCGCATCCGAGCGAATGGACAGGAGCAGGCCGCGGCGCGTCTGGGCGTCGAGCACGGCGGTGCCGGTCGAGCCCTGGTCGAGCAGCACGTCGGCATTACCCGAAATACTGGTGAGCGGCGTGCGCAGGTCGTGCGAGATGGAGCGCAGCAGGTTGGCGCGCAGCTGTTCGTTTTTGGCGAGCACCGCCGCTTCCTCGCGGGCCTCCATGGCGCGGGCGCGGTCGAGCGCCAGCTCGCCTTCGCTCACGATGGCATCGGCAAGCGTCCGCTCCTCATGCGTCAGCACGTCGGGCTCGGCAACGATAGCCAGCACGCCCACCACCGAGGCGGGGTCGCCCGAGCGCGCGAAGCCGTCGCCTGTGCGAACCGTCAGGTAGATGCCATAAAACGCCGAGCCGCCATAGGTGGCATCGAGCGGCGTTCCCACATAGGCGGACGCCGAGAGCCGCGGCGGCATCTGCGGCGCCAGTTCGTGCACCGGTGCGGCATCGCCCACGGCCGTGTATGTCGCACGCGGCAGCAGGTCATCGCCCTCGGCGTCGGCGCTGTACCACACGACCGGACAGCCCGAAAGACGTGCCAGCTGCGTTGCCATGGCATGGACAATCTGCTGCTGATCGGCGCACCGCTGCAGCATGCGGTTGGTCTCGAGCACCATATGCGTGCGGCGGTCGCTGGCGGCAGCCTGTGCCAAGGCGCGGCGCAGGGCCAACGCAATCGAGCTCGACACAAGCGAGACCACGAACATGATGAAGAACATGCCGGGATAGCCGCGGTCGATAAGCGACAGCGAGTAGCGCGGGTCGACAAACAAGAAGTTGTAGAGCGCCACGGCGGCAGCCGAGCTCAGCAAGCAATACAGGCGACTCCAGGTAAAGAATGCGCACAGCTGAACGGCGAACACATAGACGATCATGATGCTCGGCGCGAGACCCGGATGGTCGAGCAGCGCGCCCACAATCGTCGCCGCGACCAGCAGCCCCACCGACACGCAGATATCGTACAGGGGGCCGCGACGCGTCATCGTAGTGCGCCGCCACCAAAAGTTCTCGGCAATATCACCGTCCGCACGGACGTCCATCAGCGCCCCGCCCCTCTCTCAAAAACAAAAACCACCACAAAGGGACAGGCACCTTTGTGGTGGTTTCCCTTGTGGTGGTTCCAAGTGTATAGCCTTTGCAACCTGCGGTCGCTAGACAAACAGCACGTGCGCGAGCAGGGCACACACGCACACCGCTCCAAATACCAGTGCCACGATCGAAATTACGCGATCGGCCATATCCATGTTGGCACGATTCGTAAAGAACCGATCTTCGGCGGCGTCGACGCGCGCCTCACGCACCATTTCGACCACCGCCTCACGGCCATCGAGCGCCTTTGTATCCATGTTTACCTCCCCGGCCTCATGCTTATCCATCAAAAACCAACTCCGTGTAGCCGCCGACGTCTACGGCCGCTCGTTGGGGGCCAGGCGCTGCATCTTGTTCACGGCCTTGAACTTGGTGAACAGCGGCACGTACTCAAAGCTCACGTTGGAGTTCTCCAGGCCGTACCAACGCGCAGGCGTGCCGGCGGCGCGGCGGATGATGTACTTGAGCGTGATGGCCGTACGCTCGCTCGGCTCCACATCGCTTTCGGGCGCCAGAAGCTTACGGATCAGGACGAACTTGAACGTGCCGATGTTACCCGGATCCTTGTAGACCGAGTAGTCATGCGTCTGCGGCGGCAGCTCGCCGGTGGCAGCCAGGTCCTGAACGACCTGACGCAGGTAGGCATTGACGCGCTGGTTGATCTTGTAGCCCAGGTACAGATGCACGCGGAACACGTAATCGGTGCCGAACGTCTCGACCGAATAGGCAAAGGTGTGCGGTTCGTCCATGGTCTCGACATTCACAAACCACCAGGCGCGGGCGCGCTTGGGATGCTTGTCCAAGATCGAATAGACGATATCGCGGTCGATGTAGTCGGTATGGGTGTCCTTGGTCAGGTACACGACGTTGTCGCTCATGCGCTCGTAACGGTCGTCGTCGCGCAGGCGCTTGAGCTGCGGCAGGTAGCTGCGCAGCGGCAGCAGCGTAAACTGGCGCTGCTCAACAGCCGTACCGTTGTACCAGCACACCATGATGCCCATGATGAGCGCGGCCATGAGGATGGTGAAGTAGCCGCCGTGGAAGAACTTGGTAAGTGAGCTCACGAAGAAGAAGCCTTCGAGCAAAAGGAAGAAGGCCGCGAAGATCCACGGAGCAACCTTGAGCTTGCGCTCCTCGTGCAGGTAGAAGAAGAGCAGCAGCGTGGTGCACATCATAGTCAGCGTAATGGCAAGGCCGTAGGCGGCTTCCATATGCGCCGAGTTCTGGAACAGCAGCACCACGATGACGCAGCCGACAAGCATGACGTTGTTGACCATGGGGATGTAGAGCTGGCCCTTGGTCTCGGCAGGGTAGAAGACCTGCATGTGCGGCATGAGGTCCAGACGGCTGGCCTCGGACACCAGCGAGAATGCGCCGGTGATGAGCGCCTGCGAGGCAATGATGGCCGCGACGGTGGAAAGGCCGACGGCAAACGGGCGCAGGCCCGGGGCGAGCATCTGGTAGAACGGGTTGAGGTCGGCAATGCCCATGAGCTCGGGGTTGGCAGCGTTGTTCATAAGCCAAGCGCCCTGGCCCATATAGGAAAGCAGCAGGCAGCACTTAACGAACGGCCAGGTAGCGTAGATGTTGCCGCGGCCGACGTGGCCCATGTCGGAGTAGAGCGCCTCGGCACCGGTGGTGGCGAGGAAGCAGCTGCCCAGAATCATGATGCCCGCGTGGTTGTTGGGGCTCAGCAAAAAGGCGATGCCGCGCACCGGGTTGAGGCACAGCAGCACGGCGGGGTGCTGGAAGACAAAGAACAGACCCGTGCCGCCCAGAAACAGGAACCACAGCGTCATGATGGGGCCAAAGGCGTGACCGATCTTGGCCGTACCGATGCGCTGTACCAAGAAGAGCACGATGATGATGGCGAGCGTAATGGCGACGACGCGGCCTTGGTCATCGCCCAGCACGGCATGGACCGCCGGGATGGTGCGCAGGCCCTCGATGGCCGTGGTAACGGTAACGGCCGGCGTGAGGATGCCGTCGGCGAGCAGCGCGGCGCCACCTAGCATGGCGGGGATGATAAGCCACTTGCCACAGCGCTTGACCAGACTGTACAGGGCAAAGATACCGCCCTCGCCATGGTTATCGGCGCGCAGCGAGATGAGCACATACTTGATGGTGGTCAGCAACGTGACCGTCCACACGACAAGGGAGAGCGCGCCGAGCACGAACTCCTCCGTGACGCTTCCGATGCCGCCGTTGCCGGCAACGAGCGCCTTGGTTACATACATAGGGCTGGTGCCGATATCGCCGTACACCACGCCCAGCGTGACGAGCATCGCCGAGATGCTCACAGGAATCGCAGCGTGCGAAGCTGCCTCCTTGGCCTTTTGTTCCATAAGCCGGTTTCCTCCCAACTTTAATGTTCGAAGGAATTATAGGTAATCGGCCCATGTTTGAATGGCACTGTTTTCCCAGCTAGATAAACATTTATACGGCCTTTAAGCCACCTCGGCGATATGGAATGTGACAAAGGGACTGTCTCTTTGTCGCATCCGTCATTTTCCGAGCCAATTTTTGAACCACCACTCCATGGAGCGGCTCATCTCGGCCATAAAGGGACTCGTGTGCTTGCGGGTATAGATGTCCACGACGCGCTCCCCCACCACGCGGGCATGCGGACGGAACATCGCGTCCATCTCGGCTACCTGCGCGTCCATAGTCGCAGCATCGGCGCGGCAGTAGCGCTCCTCGTGCACCAGGTTCACCACGGGATGCGCAATGGCCGGACGCTCCTTACGGGGCGTGCCGATGATGAGCATCGACAGCGGCATGGTATACGGAGGCAGATCGAGCAGCTCGGCCACTTCCTCGGCATTCTCGACGATATCACCGATGTAGCAGCTCCCCAGGCCCAGGGCCTCGGCGGCGACCACGGCGTTTTGCGCAGCGATCACGGCGTCCTGGGCCGCGATGGCAAAGTCACCCAAACCCGGTGCACGGCGGGGCGCCTTGCCCGTGCGCTCGACAAACTCGGGCTCAAAGCAGCCCACGTGCTCAAACAGATCGATCCACTTGGCATAGTCGACCACAAATATAAGTGCCCAGGGCGCCTTGGCGATCATGGGCTGGTGGTCGCACAGGTCGGCCAGACGATCCAGCGTTGCCTGCTCGCGAATGCTCACGATGGAATACATCATCATGGCGCCCGCCGACGGCGCGCGACTCGCCGCATGCAAAATTGCCGCCCGCTGCTCGTCGGTCACCGCCACGGGACGGTCGTCGTCATCACGCGCGAAGGCACGCGTGGAGGAACGGTGCTCCAACGTGTCCAGCACCGCATTGCCCGTCGTCTCGACCGGATAGCCGCCCGCGTCCATGCCAGCGTCCACGTCACCCGCACTCGTCATACAAGCCCGTTCGTTCATCGCCTCATCCTCGCTAATTCTTTAAGAAGCCTTTACGTTTCCGTGTAATTCCCGTCCATTATCGCGCAGGTCGCCACTACATTACGCCACACCGCCACACGTGCGCGTTATTATGGCTGGTTGTTGTGCGCAACCCTCAAATGCTGCGCATATCTTGGTAACAATCGGGTAAACCCCCGCTTTCGTACGTTTTAGTTTGTGAGGAGTCTCAGCATGTTCGCTGCCGCCATCTCGCTCGTCGGTCTTGCGGCGACCGTCTACCTTGTCTTGCGCGAGGCCAAGGCCATTTGCGCTCAGTCGGGCACCGTTGCCAAAAGCGCTCTTGGGTGGAGCGTCGCCTTCGGCCTGTTCCAGCTCTTTTTGACCATTTGGGGCGCCATTGGCCTCGTCGCCCAAAACGAGCCGCTCGCCTTTGTGATGCTCATCCTGACCAACGCCATCCTCACCGGCTGCGCTTGGGCCAGCATCGCACGCGACCGCATCGCCCCGCGCGTCTTTGCGTTCGCCAAGCCCGACGCCCCCGCCCCCACCGGCAAGCTCGCCCGCCTGCGCGGCGCCTTTGTGGGCAAACCACTCGTCGCCGCCGTCCTGTGCCTGCTGCTCGCCGGCGTCTTTGCGCTGCTGGGCATGGAGGTCTCGTCCAACCACGACTTTACCTGGGTCTACCCCCTGTGCATCCTGCTCGAGTGGGCCATCATCACCGTGCTCATGGTCGGCCTGTTCTTCCTGTTCCAGCGCCACGGCGTAGCTCCCGCGGTCCTGGCCTTTGCCCTCTTTGTCCTGGGCATTGCCGAGTTCTTCGTCATCACGTTTAAATCCATGCCCATCCAGCCGGGCGACCTTTCGGCCATCTCCACCGCCGCCGCGGTCGCCGGCACCGGCTACACCTTCTCGATCTCACTGTTCTGCGTGCTGTCCATGGGCTTTACCGCCATCGCCATGCTGCTGTGCGAGTACGCCGGCCTGGTGGCACCGCACCGTCAGAAGGGCGCCGCCAACGCCAAGCGCATGCTGCTCACCAACCTGCTCGTCGCCGTGCTGTGCCTGGGCGGCGTGACCGCGCACGTCACGCTCATCGACTACTACAACACCCTCGGCATCACCGTCTACACCTGGCGCCCGCTCGAGAGCTACTGGCGCGAGGGCTACCTGCCCGCTTTCATTAGCGCGGCGCAGTCCATCAAGCCGCCAAAACCCGCCGACTACTCCGTCGACGACGCCAAGGCCACGCTCAAAAAGTACGCCAAGGCCTACGACAAGTCCGACGCGGCCAAGAGCGACGAGCGCGCCGCCGCAAAGGAGCAGTTCGACAGCGAGAAGCCCACGGTCATCGCCATCATGAACGAGACCTTCTCGGATCTTTCGATCTACCAGAACATGCGCGCCGGCTACGAGGGCCCGCAGTACTTTAAGAACCTGTCCAACTGCCTCAGCCGCGGCAAGCTCTACGTGAGCGCCTACGGCGGCGGCACCGCCAATACCGAGTTTGAGTTTATGACCGGCAACTCCATGGCCAACCTGGGCTCGGGCGTGTACCCCTACACCATCTACAACATGGAAACGACCGGGAACCTGGCAGAGCAGTTCAAGTCGCTCGGATATTCCACCACGGCCATGCACCCCAACCACGCCACCAACTGGAACCGCGAGAACGTCTACAAGGATTTTGGCTTTGACCGGTTCCTGTCCATCAACGATTTCCAGGGTGCCGATACCCTGCGCGGCATGGTGACCGACCAGGCTACCTATGACAAGATTCTTGAGCTGCTCGACCAGAACGCCGATCCGCAGTTTATCTTCGACGTGACCATGCAGAACCACTCGGGCTACGACACGGGCCTGCTGCCGGTCGACAAGCAGATGCACCTGAATATCGACACGACCGATCTGGACGCCAAGACCGTCGAGGACGGCACACTGTCCGATGTCGACGAGTATGTCTCGTGCATCGAGCAGTCCGACCAAGCGCTGCGCTACTTCCTCAACGCCTTGAGCAAACTCGACCGCAAGGTAGTCGTGGTGTTCTGGGGCGACCACCAGCCGTTCTTCCCGTCCAAGTTCAACGATAAGTGGTTTACCGGCGAGGACGATGCCACCCACCAGGAGCGCTTGTGGCAGACCGACTACATCATCTGGGCCAACTACGACGTTGCCGGTTGCGACCAGACGAGTGAGGTCGACGACCTGTCCACCAACTACCTGTCCACGCAGCTCATGCAGCTGATCGGCGCCCCCCTCTCCGACTACCAGAAGGCGCACATGACGCTGCGCGAGTCGCTGCCCGCCATCAACTCGGTCGGCTACGAGGACGCCAGCCTGCGCTGGGCACTCTCCTCCAACGTCACCGGTGACGATGCCGCCGCAGCAGCCGCCACCAAGGCGCGCGAGGATTACGCCAAGATGCAATACTACGAGATGTTCCGCGACGGCAAGAACGTGTACACCGAGCACTTCCAGACCGAGGCCAACGAGACCGACCCCAACCTGGCACCGGGTACGACCAAGATCAAGTAGCGACCAGCTGCGAGTTCATAACTGAAACGTCTGTCCGGGCGGAGGCATATAAGGTTCCCTGCTCGGACAGTCCTGCGCAAGACGGGGGCCACATTAAGTGGCCCCCTTTGCGTGCGGAACTCGCGATGAACCTTATATGCCTCCGCTTGGACAGACGCCCTGATGTTGGGGCGTGGCTTGTCTTGGGTGTATCGCCGAACATATATAAGTTGAAGGCCACGTTATGTGGCCTTCTTTGTTTGCGGAAAGCCCGTCCCGCCCTGAATACATCCAGCGAACGCATGCGAGCGTGTCGTCCAGGACGGTCTCGTCATCGGGGTGATGGAAAATGTCACCCCAAATGCTTGCCACGGTTGCGCCCACGAGTGTCAAGAAAAAAGCCTCGAGGATTTCGAGGCTTTCACCATTTGTATTGTTTTGCACGAAGGACCGCGAACGGCAAAGCTACTCGCCCAAAACGGCCTTTTTGGCGGCTGCAGCCATGTTGTCCAGATCTTCCTTGGTGGGATGGTCCTTCGCGGCAACCCAGTTGTCGAGCAGCATCTTATAGCGAGCGTTGTCGGGATCTTGCTCGAGCATGGCCTCGTAGCGCTGCTTGACCGCGGAGCCCATCTTGCCCTGGCACATCGCCCAGCCCGCAAGCTCGGCATCCCCAGCCAAATTGGAAGTTACGCGGTCGATAATCTGCTGGTAATAGCTCTGGTCGGCCCCAAAACCGCAGGTGCCAAACAGGAAGACGCGCTTGCCGTGCAAGGCGGAGAGCAACGCCGCGACCGAAGGCGTGCACGCGCCCTTGTCGCACCAAAAACCGACGAGCACCGTGTCGGCCGCGCAGGCGCCCTGCGCCTCGAGCGCAACCTGGTCTGCATCCGCATCGTCGCTCAACGCCGCGGCATGGACAAACTCAACGCCCGCAGCCTGCAGAGCGCGCTTGATCGCGCCCGAAACCATCCTGGTATTACCGCTCTTGCTGTTAACCACCAAAGAGCACGTCATAGTCACGTTGCCTCGTATCCCCCAAAACTAAAGCCACTAATGCAATTTATTAGATGAATATCTTAGTACTAACGTGACAGATGTAAACCACCGTCTGTCGATTGGCGACGCAGGCAACATCTTTGGACAAATGCCCGCAGCGCAAGCCCCATACTTTTTAAAATTTGGGACAGTCAAGCGGCCCTGCCCCCGAATCAATGACAATCGTCACCATAATATGCCATCAATCGTCACCATAATTCTCCGTTAATCATCACCTCAAATTACCGTTAATCGTCACCACGTTGCTGGTAAAATACATAATCAAAGTAATTAAAGAAGGAGGCAGTATGGATAGATATGTAGACAGATGCATCGATAAGGTAATCAGGCATAATCTCGATATCTTCGGTGCGGTTCTCATTCAAGGCCCAAAGTGGTGCGGAAAGACCACTACGGCAAAACGTTTTGCTAGATCATCCTTGTCTCTTTCCGATCCAACTGGTAATTTTGCCGCCCTCCAGCTGGCTCAGATCGATCCAGCACAGGCAATAGCAGGACCCTCTCCTAGGCTCATCGATGAATGGCAGGAAGAGCCAAAGCTGTGGGATGCCGTACGTTTCGAGTGTGACGCAAGACAGGGAGAATCCGGACAGTTTATTCTTACGGGCTCAGCAACGCCGCGAGATTCGAAGCAGCCGATGCATAGTGGCGTTGGACGAATAGCAAGGTTGCGAATGGATACCATGACGCTGTTCGAGCTTGGCGTTTCTTCTGGCTTAGTCACTATCGGAGCGCTGCTTTCAGGTCATCCTGCTAAGCAGGCAGTCGGATCGATTGCCGGCATCTCCGGTATCGCCGATTTGCTGTGTCGTGGCGGTTGGCCTCAAGCGATGGGGAAAACAGCTGAAAATGCTATGCGGATTGCCGCTGCTTATGTTGATGGCGTATGCGAATCGGATGTTTCTAGAACTGACGGCGTTAAGCGTGATCCGGTCAAGGTCAGGTCTCTTTTGACATCGCTTGCGCGAAATGAGTCGACGCTTGCCGGATCGAAGTCCATCGACAAAGATATCGGTACCGGCGTTTCGAAGAATTCGGTCTCCAGATACATGGATGCTCTGAGACGAATCAATATCATTGATGATATCCCGGCTTGGCATCCGGCGCTCAGGTCGCCTGTAAAGCTGCGACAAAGCGCAAAAAGACACCTTGCCGACCCTTCGCTTGCCGTCGCACTGCTCGGAGCAAATCCGGAGTCGTTGGCATCCGACCCGAAGACGCTGGGACTGCTCTTCGAATCCCTCGTCCTGCACGACCTTAAGGTCTATGCAGCCGCTAATGACTCATCGGTGTCCCACTACCACGACGCCGACGATCTCGAGGTCGACGCCGTTATACACAGGCGCGATGGAACTTGGATTGCCGTGGAAGTAAAACTCGGAAGTCCGCAGATCCCCGAGGCATCTGCAAACCTGCTTCGGCTCGAGCGAAAGCTGGTCGAACGCGGCGAGAGACCCCCTGCGGCCAAGCTCATCGTCATCGGGTTCGGCATGCCGGTCCATACGACGCCCGAGGGCATCATCGTTGCCCCCGTTGACACACTCGCGCCCTAGCGCTGCATTACATGCCCCACGCACCTGCTTACTGGGCGAACTGGCTGCGGTAGAGCTCGGCATAGAAGCCGTCTGCCGCCAGCAGCTCGTCGTGCGTGCCGCGCTCGATAATCTGGCCGTCGCGCATGACCAGAATGCAGTCGGCATTGCGGATCGTCGACAGACGGTGCGCCACCACAAAGCTTGTGCGGCCGGCCATAAGCTCGTCGAATGCCGCCTGCACCTGCAGCTCGGTGCGCGTATCGATACTCGAAGTCGCCTCGTCCAGCAGCAAGATAGCCGGATCGGTGAGCATAACGCGCGCGATGCACAGCAGCTGCTTTTGGCCCTGGCTAAACGTGCCGCCGTCCTCGCCGATGACCGTATCGTAGCCGCCTGGCAGCTGCACGATAAACTTGTGCGCGTGCGCGCGCTTGGCGGCTTCGATAACCTGCTCGCGCGTGGCTCCTGGGCAACCGTAAGCGATGTTGTCCGCCACCGTGCCCTCGAACAGCCAAGTGTCCTGCAGCACCATGCCAAAGGCACGGCGCAGGCTTGCGCGCGTGTAGTCACGCGAAGACCGGCCATCGACCATGATGCGGCCGGCATCGATATCGTAAAAACGCAGCAGCAGATTGATGAGCGTTGTCTTACCGCAGCCCGTGGGGCCGACCAGGGCAAAACGCATGCCGGGCTTGGCCTCGATGCAGATATCCTGCAGCAACTTGCGGTCGGGCACATAGCTAAAGTCCACGTGTTCAAAGGTCACCTCGCCACGCGGGACGGCAAGCTCCACGGCATCTGACGCATCGGGCTCCTGCTCGCGGGCGTCGAGCAGTGCAAACATACGACGTGCCGAGGCATACGCCGTCTGGATCTGCGTAATGACGTTGGTGACCTCGTTGAACGGCTTGGTGTACTGGTTGGCATAGGACAAGAAGATCTGCACGCCGCCCACCGTAAGCGCCGCGGGCACGCCCGTGATCGCGCCCACGCAGCCGATCACAGCGACCACGGCATAGATGATGTTATTGATAAAGCGCGTACCGGGATTGGAAAGCGAGCCCATAAACTGCGCGCGCTCGCCTGCCGTATAGAGCTCGGCGTTGAGGACATCGAAGCGCTGTTGGGCGTTGGGACCATAGGCAAAAGCGTCAACAAGCTTCTGCTCGCCTACGTACTCCTCAATATGACCACCGAGCTGCCCTTGAATACGCTGCTGTGCCGTAAAGCTCTTGTTGGAGAGCTTGGCAATAGCGCCGGCTGCAAAAATGGAAAGCGGCGTGACGAGCACCACCACGAGCGTCATGGCCAGGTTAATGGAGAGCATAAACGCGAGCGTGCCCACGATGGTGATGACGCCGGTAAAGAGCTGTGTAAAGCCCTGCAGCAGGCCGTCACCCACCTGATCGACGTCGTTGACCACGCGGCTCATAAGATCACCGTGGGCATGGCCGTCGATAAAGCTGAGCGGCATGCGGCTGAGCTTGTCGCTCGCCTCCACGCGCATGTCGCGCACCGTCTCGTAGGACAGACGGTTGACGCAGTAGCCTTGCAGCCACTGGAAGGCCGCTGCTCCCACCACGACGAGCGCGAGTTTGGTAACGAGCGGCAGCAGCGCATCGAAGTCCACCTGCCCGGCGGCGACGATAAGGTCGATGCCCTCGCCGATGAGGATGGGCGTATAGAGTTGCAAGATCACCGAGATGGCGGCGCTCACAAACGACGCCGTAAACGAGGCGCGGTGCGGGCGAACATAGCCCAGCAGGCGGCGGGTCACCGCACCCACGGGATAGCGCTCGGGGTCGCCGGGCTGGCGCGGACCGTCGCCCAGGTCGTTGAGGTTATCGTTACCGGACACGTTGGCCGTCATCGTGGCGACCGAACCGGAAGAAGTGTACGGATTCATTTAGCAGCCCTCCTTTGCGCAGACGGATGCGGGGGCGATCGGGGTGGGCGCGGGCGCCGCACTCCCCTGCTGGCCCTCGAGCTCCTCACGGCGCAGCTGCGACTGGCAAATCTCGCGATAGAGCTGACAGGTCGCGTACAGCTCGTCATGCGTGCCCAGGCCCGCGACCGAGCCGTGGTCGAGAACGCAGATCATATCGGCGTCGCGCACGGTCGAGACGCGCTGGCTCACAATCACCGTGGTCAGCGGCGGCCCGCCCTCGGCGGCACCGCGCATGCTTCGTTCGCGAATGGCATGGCGAAGCGCTGCATCGGTCTTAAAGTCGAGCGCCGAGGCGGAGTCGTCCATGATTAGGACCTGCGGAGAGCCCACCAGGGCGCGCGCGATGGTCAGGCGCTGGCGTTGGCCACCGCTAAAGTTCTTGCCGCCCGCCTCGACCGGGGCGTCGAGCCCCTGCGGCTTGTTGCGCACGAACTCGCTCGCCTGCGCCATGTCGAGCGCCGCCCAGAGCTCCTCGTCGGTTGCTGCCTCGTCGCGCCAGGTTAGGTTGCTGCGGATCGTGCCGCTCACCAGCGACGCGCGCTGCGGGACGGTCGCGACCACGTGGCGCAGTTGATCGAGTGGCCAAGCGCGCACGTCGGCGCCCATCACGCTCACGCTGCCGGTGCCTGCATCGTACAGGCGTGGGATAAGCGAGACGAGCGTGGACTTGCCGCTGCCCGTGCCGCCGATAATGCCGAGCGTTTTGCCCAGCGGCAGCTCCAGGGTCACATCGCTCACGGCATTTGCCGCGCCCGCGCCAAACGAAAAGCTCGCATGGCTCAAGCTCAGCGCGGGAACCGGAACAGCGCCACCCGCCAGTTCGCTCGGCTCGGGCAGCACGACCGGCTCGTTGTCCTCGTCGGTGATGCTCGGCTCGCAGTTGAGCACCTCGTTGATACGCGACGCGCTCGCGCTCGCCTTGGTAAAGACCACGACCAGGTTGGCGACGTACACGATGGAGGTCAGGGTCTGCGTCATGTAGTTCACAAACGCCATGACCTGGCCCTGCGTGAGTTCGCCCACGTTGACCTGGATGCCGCCCAACCACAGGATAGCGCACACGCCCAGGTTCATCACAAGAAACGTGACGGGGTTGAGAATCGACGAGAGCTTGCCCACCGCGATGGCAGTATTGGCCTGGTCATCGGCAGCTTGGGCAAAGCGCTCGCGCTCGTGGTCCTCGCGCACGAAGGCGCGAACCACGCGAGCGCCCGAAAGGCCTTCGCGGCAGATAAGCGCGATGCGGTCGAGCTTTGCCTGCAGCTGCTTGTAGTACGGGATGCAGCGCGCCATGACAAACCAAAACACCAGGCCGATAGCGGGCGTGCAGATCAAAAAGATGATGCCGAGCTTAAGGTCGATGGCAAGGGCTGCGCACATAGAGCCCACCGCCAGGAAGGGCCAGCGGATAAGCATACGCACGCCGAGCGCCACGGCAAGCTGCACCTGGTTGACGTCGTTGGTGATGCGGGTGATAAGCGACGGCGTGCCAAAGCGGTCGAGTTCGGCATAGCTCAGCTTATTGATGTGCTGGTAGAGCGCACCGCGAATGTCGGTGCCCATGCCCTGCGAGGTGAGCGCCGCCATCTTTTGGCAAACAAGCGTAAACGAGATGCCGATCACAGCCATGGCGCCAAGCACCATACCGTAGTGAATAACGGCGTTCACATCGCGTGCGCCGATGCCCTTATCGATCATCTGGGCAATCACCAGCGGCGTCAGCAGGTCAAAGATCACTTCGATCAGCTTGCACGCAGGACCAATCACCATATACCGGCGAAACTTACCACCAAAACGCCTGAGCAGCTCAATCATGTATAGGCGCTCCCTATCATCATCTCTCTTCAATCTGATTCATGATAGTACGGAGAGCCCTGGAGATGCGTAAGCAACTCGTTACAGAACAAGCCCCCGAAACAATCAGGAAACTAGGCACAGAGACAAAGCGCCCGAACATGTTTTGGCAAAGCCAATGAGCAGCACTAGACAAGGGATTAAATTGTTCAGATTAACGCGCCTTTACGGGTGATTTTTGGACGACGGGGCCCGGCCGGCGGCGAGGTGTTTGGTAGTCGAGCTGTCTCTTATACA
>URNC01000014.1 GCA_900549065.1 uncultured Collinsella sp.
TCTGTCCGCAAGGCAACGGCCACCCGTAAGCGCCGCTAGCCCACAGACGATCCAAAACCTCATCAAACCCTAAGCAAGGGGCGCTCCAACCGGGCGCCCCTTCTCTGTAGATAGTTGGTAAAACGATTTTCTAGGACAACCGTTCGCCGATGGTAAACGGATGTTGTTTATACAGCCTGTGTACAACAGATATACTTACATCCTGTGCGTAAAGCCCATGGCCAGCAGGCCATGATTCTATTGAACTGGACCGTACTATGAGATTGATACACAACAGCCGTCTGCCGCAGTTTCGCACTCCGTTTGGCGCTGTGACCACAGGAACAACCCTTTCGCTCTCCGTGATTCTGGAGGACGCCGATCCCGCGCAGGCAACGCTTACGCTTCGCACCTGGGTCGATGAGATCGGTGAGTCTCGGTATCCCATGACGCACGAGGGCGACGGCATATTTACCGTAGAGCTTGAGTGCACCGAGCCCTGTCTTATCTGGTACAGCTTTATCTGCAATATCGAAGGCCAGCCCGAGGTCCGCTTGGGCGCACCGCAGGGACGCACCGGCGGCGAAGGCGTAACCTACGACTACGCTGAGGTGCCGTCATTCCAGGTCACCGTCTACAAACACCGTGAGAACCGTCCCACCTGGTACGAGCGCGGTATGGTCTACCAGATCTTCCCCGATCGTTATGCCCGCGACGAGCACTGGCGTGAGCGCACGCTGGCCGAGGTCGTAAAACCGCGCAACGGAATCCAGCGCCGGATGGTCGAGGACTGGAACGAGCCGCCTGTGTACGAGCGCGCCGAGGACGGCTCCATCAAGACCTGGGACTTTTACGGCGGATCGCTCAAGGGTATCCAGGAAGACCTGCCTCGCATCGCCGAGCTAGGCTTTACGGCCATCTATCTTAACCCCATTTTTGAAGCCGCGAGCAACCACCGCTACGACACCGCCGATTACACCAAGATCGATCCGATTCTGGGCACCGAGCAGGACTTTACCGAGCTGTGCGAGGCGGCCGAGAAGCTGGGCATTTCCATCATTCTGGACGGCGTCTTTAACCACACGGGCGACGATTCGATCTACTTCAACCGCTACGGCAACTACCCCGGAGTAGGCGCGTGGCAGAGCGAGGATTCGCCGTGGCGCGATGCGTTTTATTTCCACGAGGACGGCTCGTACGACTGTTGGTGGGGCGTGGGCAATATGCCCGCCATCAATGAGAGCTCCGAGCTGGTACGCGAGCGGCTCCTGGGCAAGGACGGCGTCATTCGTAAATGGCTGCGCGCCGGCGCTCACGGCTGGCGCCTGGATGTGGCCGACGAGCTTTCCGATGACTTCCTGACCGAGATCAAAAAGGCCGTGCTCGCCGAGAAGCCCGACGCGCTACTGCTCGGCGAGGTCTGGGAAGACGCCTCCAACAAGATAAGCTACGGCCATCTGCGTCGCTATCTGCAAGGCTCCGAGCTCGACTCGGCCATGGATTACCCCTTCCGCGACATGGTCATCGGCTTTTTGATGGGCTACAAAAACGCCTACCAAGCTGCCGAGGATATCGAGACCCTGCGCGAGAACTACCCGCGCGAGGCATTATCCTGCGCGCTCAATCTGCTGTCGAGCCACGACCGCCCGCGCATCATCTCGGTGCTCGGCGGTGGCCCCGACGAGTCGCAGCTGCCCGAGAGTGAGCGCAGCAAATGGCGCCTGGACGAGAACGCGATGGGCCTGGCCAAGAGCCGTTTTTGGCTCGCGACGCTCATGCAGATGACGTTCCCAGGCGTTCCCTCAATCTATTACGGTGACGAGTACGGCTTGGAGGGACTCACCGATCCAGGCAATCGCCGCACCATGCCGACCAAGGAAAACCTGCACGACTTCGATACGTTTGCGATCGTCAAAAACGCATCTGCTGTGCGCCGCGCGCTGCCGTTTATGATCGACGGTGAGATCAAGGCCTTCGCGCTTAACGATGAGGTGCTGGCCTACAACCGTACCGGTAAAGACGGCGAGTCCGCGACCGTCATCATTAACCGCAGCCTGCGCAATTCGCATCGTGTGACCATTCCGGCACTCGGCGAATGTGCAAGCGATGTGATTAGCGGTCACGAGTGCGAGATCCACAACGGTACGGTCACGCTCGATCTGTACCCGCTGGGTTCGTCGATCATCTATCACCACGCCGAGCAGCGCCTGCAGGAGCCGCTCGATCACGGTGCGGGTGTTGTGTGCCATATCACATCGGTGCCGACCAACGACGGCAAGCCGGGTACGATCGGCGCACCCACGCGTCGCTTTATCGACCATCTGGCCGCCATGGGCATGCGCTACTGGCAGGTTCTCCCCGTCAACCCCACGGACTTCTTCCGCTCCCCTTACGCCGGTCCTTCGGCCTTTGCAGGCAATATCGACCTGCTACCCGAGAGCCACGAGGAGCTGGCCGCCGACTTTGAGACCTGGAAGGCCCGCGGAGGCGAGGATGCCGATCCACTGTACACCGCGTTTAAACATCGCAATGCCGATTGGCTCGAGAAATACTGCGTCTACATGGCCGTCAAAAAGTACTTTGAGGGCGAGTCGCGCCACGATTGGCCGGCAGATGTCGCTCGCTACAACGAGCATCTGATCGACGACAAGCGCTTCCACAACGAGGCCGAGCTTCAGGCGTACATGCAGTACCGCTTTGACCTGGCTTGGTGCGAGCTCATGAACTATGCGCACAAGAAGGGCATCGAGGTTATCGGCGATATTCCTATGTACGTGTCCGACGATTCGGCAGACGCGTGGAGCGAACCCGAGAACTTCTGGCTGTCCGATACCGGCAAGGCGATTGAGATTTCCGGCGCGCCGCCCGACAACTTTGCGCCCGAGGGCCAGATGTGGGGCAACCCGACGTTCCGCTGGGACCACATGAAGCAGAACGGCTATAGTTGGTGGATGGATCGCCTGCGCCGCGCGTTCTCGCTCTACGACCGCGTGCGTCTGGATCACTTCCTGGGATTCCACAGCTATTACAGCATTCCCGCGGGCAAGGCATGCGCCGACGGCCGCTGGCTGGCGGGCCCGGGCAAGGACCTGTTCCAGACCGCCTATGACGAACTGGGTCCGCTCAACTTTATCGCTGAGGACCTGGGCTATTTGACGCCCGGTGTTCGCGCCATGGCTTCGACCTGCGGCTTCCCCGGCATGGACGTGCTGGAGTTTAGCGACTACGACGTTCGTTGCGGTGTGCATCCCACGCCCGGCAAGATTCTGTACACCTCGACGCACGATACGTCGACGCTGGCCGGTTGGTGCACCCGTACCTTTGCGGGCGGCGATGAACCGAGCGGTGTTGAGGTGGCGGCCGAGCTGATGAGCGACGCGCTGGCAAGCGACGCTCCCCTGGTGATGATGCCGCTGCAGGATGTCCTGGGGCTTGGCGACGATGCGCGCATGAACGTTCCGGGCGTGGCCACGGGCAACTGGACCTGGCAGGCTGACGAGGCGGACATTGCAGCCGCCGAGAACAAAACCGCACAGCTCCTGCGCAACAACCATAGATTCTGGGGCGAAGCGTGATAAAACCCCCGATATAGGGTACAGTTACAGACGTTTGAATTTTTGCGGGCAGAGTAATCTGCCCGCTTTGTGCTGAAAAGGAAGTATTATGGCGCGCTACGATTACAAGTGCTCGAGCTGCGGCAACGTGTTTGAGGTTGAGCATCCCATGTCCGAGACTCCCGAGGTCGTGTGCCCCAGCTGCGGTGCCCCGGCGGCCAAGACGTTCTCGGCCAGCGGCATTAAATTTGAGGGCAGCGGTTTCTACAACACCGACCAGCGAAGCGGCGGCTCCAGTACCAACGCCACCAGTGGCTGCTGCGCCAACTGCCCGCATAGCCGCTAGAAACAACGCGGCCCCGCGATCAACGCCGATCGCGGGGCTATTTCTTTACTCTATGGGTAGCTAATCAAGCTACCCAGGTTTCCTTGTGAGTTGCGGTGAAATAAGGACTGTTTGGCGGCTAGAAGCCTATATTCAATCCCTATTTCACCGCAACTTAGTAGCTACTTGTGGACCAGGCGGGCGCAGAAGTGGCCGTCGTAGGAGTCGGCGTTTACCGGCACGCTTTGGAAGAGGCCTCGATCGTTCTGGCGTACGGATACGAGCTTCTTGGCCTGCGCGAAATCGGGAAGTTGCAGAATCTGCGCCTCGGAAAGGGGTGCCACACTAAAGCCGGCACCCTCGGGAGAGTTCAGGAAAGCGTCCACAACCTGCGTGTTCTCCTCGTCGAAGACCGAGCACGTCGCATAGATGAGCTCGCCACCGGCAGCCACGCGCTCAGCAGCCTCTTTGAGCATCGTCAACTGCAGTTTGGGCAGCTCAACCGTCACATCCTTTTCGGTCAGACGCCACGGAATCTCGGGGTGACGGCGCATGGTGCCGGTGCCCGAGCACGGCGCATCGATAAAGACCGTGTCGAACTTAACCGGCTCGCCAAGCATGGCATCAAACGAAGTGAGCACCTCATCAAGCTCGCAGGCATCACCCGAAACCGTACGAACGCCCTGAATACCGGCCTTATGCAGACGAGCGAGATTCAGGTCGCACTTACGGTCATGAAGATCAAGTGCCGTATGCTGACGCTCATAACCGGCGCGCTTGGCCTGGCACATCATCACATAGGTCTTGGTACCGCGACCGGCACCAATCTCAAGGCAGCTTCTAGGACGCGTGGCAGCTGTGGCGATAAGCTGCGCATTGAGATCAGATGCCACCGCGGCAGCACGCTCAAACACACCCGAAGCAACGGTAACCTGGGCATCAACCGGGGCATGGCAGCCCGGGAAGACAGGCGCGACGAGCTGGGAGATATACGGATCGGGCTTGGTCGCAAAGGCGTTCTCATGCAGGGCCAGCGGCGCGGGGGCCAGATTGCCGGCAAAGTTAAGTGCACCCTCTGGCGTGTCGAACGATGCCATAATGCGAGCGCACAGCCAACGCGGTAGACCCATCAGGCGCGACAGACGAACCAAGCGTCGCTCAGACTCGTCTACATCGGACGCCGTGGCAAAGTCCTCAACGTTGTCCGCGACCTTATGCAGCACGGCATTGGCCAAACCGGCGGCAGACTTAGCTCCGCTGCGCACCAGCTCAACGCCCTGACTCACCGCAACGCGGCCAGGCGTATGCAGATAGAGCATCTCGAAGGCCGAGATACGAAGTGCCATGCGAACACGCGGCGCAACCTTTTTAGGCTTATCGAGAAACTGATCGAGCAGCTCGTCCAAAATACCCTGCGTAGCGGCCACACCCAGCGCCAAGCGGGCGGCAAAAGCGGAATCGCGCTGGTCAATAGCCTTGGCCGATGCGCGAGAGGACAGCACGTCACGCGCATACATGCCGCGGCGATCGGCCTCCATTAGCACATCGAGCGCAAGTTTGCGCGCGGGAGACAGCTTGCTCATGACAAAACACCCCAGATAAGATCGGCGCCTTGCAGCCCAGCAGCCCAAGCAGAAGCGGTCATAGCACGCTTGCCATCAGGCTTAACCTCGAGCAATTCAACCGAGCCATCGGAAAGACCCAGGTAAACACGTTTGGCCTTAACGAGAACCTGACCCTCGCCAAGCGACACATCAGCCTGCTCAGCATCGAGTAAGCGCGCGGTCTTGCCGGCAATCACGCAACGAGCAGGCGCGGTATCGGACGAGGCCAGCACATGACGCACGCAATCAAGCGCCGCCATTTGCGGATCCAGACGCATCTCCTGCTTGGAAATCTTAGCAGCATGAGTGACGAGCGACTCATCCTGCTCAGTCCACACGGCGGTGCCATCGGCAAGAGAAGGAAGCGTATCGGCAAGCAGTTTGCCGCCAAGCTCACTAAGCTCCATGGTCAGCGCCTCAGCATGCTTACCGGCAACCGACGTGGAAGCCTGAGCACAATAAGCACCAGTATCCACGCCATGCCCAATACGCATAATGGAAACGCCAGCGACCTCATCACCAGCGAGAATCGCACGCTGAATAGGAGCAGCCCCACGCCAACGAGGCAGCAAGGACGCATGAACGTTCACAATGCCGAGCGGCGCCATATCAAGCACGTCATCCGGCAAAATGCAGCCATAAGCAGCCACACAGAAAATATCGGCCCGGGCAGCCTGAAGCGCCTCAACAACCTCAGGCGTCATGCGATTAGCCTCAACGACCGGCAACCCCAGCTCCAGTGCCTTAGCCTTAACAGGAGACGGCTCTAGCTTCTTACCACGCCCACGAACAGCATCAGGACGAGTAACAACAAGCGCAATCTCATTCCCAGCCTCAACAAGCGAAGTCAGCGAGGGCACAGCAAAATCGGGCGTACCCATAAACACAATACGCATAAAAGTAAGTCTCCTCTCAACAACGAGCCGAGACGGCTACAAAACAAGCGCCCAGGTCGCAAGTACACCCAGCCGCCAGAACAGTCCAACAAAAACAAATATACCCAAAAACAAAGAAAGAGCCGCATAAAAGCAGCCCTCCCAACAAAGCAACTATCAGCGAAGACGCCCCTCCCTGGCCCGACGGCACCCGGGCGAGACAAGCAGCGGCAACGTAGTCCCCGGGGCGCCCGCCTATATCGTCCCGCGCGCAGTTTCGCAGCGCAGCGAGAATGTTTGAGCACGGGATGATATAGGCGGGCGCCCCGGGGACGGACAAACCTACTCTGTCTCGCCCGGTCGAGCGCCGCGGGCCAGGGCGTCCTGGTACTCCTTGACTGCCTTGATCCTCTGCATCGGCTTCAGTCGCTCAAACATGGTGTTACCGTGCAGGTGATCGATCTCGTGCTGCAGGCACACGCAGAACAGATCGCCCGTGGCCTCATAGCGAATCAGGTTGGCATCCAGATCGTACGCCTCGACGACGACATGGTCGGGACGCTCGATCTCGCAGCTAATGCCTGGGATAGACAGGCAGCCCTCGCTAAAGGGCACCAGATGGTCGCTCTGCTCAACAATGACGGGATTGATGAGCACATACGGGTCGTAGTCGTTTTTGTCGCTGTAGTCGCAGTCGATGGTGACGAGCTGAATGAGCTCGCCGATCTGCGGGGCAGCTAGGCCGCAACCGCCGTTCTCGAACATCATCTTCTTCATCTTCTCGGCAAGCGCCTCGATCGCCGGGGTGATCTCCTCGATGACGGCGCACTCCTGGCGCAGACGAGGGTCAGGCGACAGTACGATTCCGTTGGCTTCCATGGTCATCCTTTCGGGTTGTTACATCAAATCATAGGCGTCGACGTCAACGCTCACGCTCACGCCGCGCACAGAGCCCACCTCTTTGAGACAGGCGTCGATATCATCAGAGACATGGTACCCCACGGGCGACTTCACAAGCAGATGGAAGCGGTAACGGTCCTTGGCTCTCTCGATTACACACGAAGCCGGGCCCAGCACCTGCGGCACCGCGCTGCCCGCCCGCAAAAAGTCGGGCGCGGCGGCATGCCAGCGGCGCTTAAGAAGCTTTGCAATGCGCCCGATGTAGTCCTGCGCGTCGTCTCGGTTCGCCGACCACACCAAGATGTTGACCAAGCGAACAAACGGCGGGTACAGCGCGTCGCGGCGCTGGTCCAGGTCGTAGTCGGTAAAGATCGAACGGTCGTGCTCAGCGACGGCGCGAATGACCGGGTCCTCGGGCAGGTAGGTCTGGATGATGACCTCGCCGGGGCGATCACCACGACCGGCACGGCCGGCGACTTGCTCCAGCAGATCGTAGGCGCGCTCCCCTGCGCGGAAGTCCGGCAGCTTGAGGGCGAAGTCGGCATTGACCACGCCCACGAGCGTGACCTCGGGAAAGTCGAGGCCCTTTGCGATCATTTGGGTGCCCAGCAGCACCGCGCAATCGGCGGCATCGAACTGCTCGAGCAGCTTTTTGTGCGCATCCTTGCCGCGCGTGGAATCGGCATCCATGCGAATAATGGCGACATCCTCGGGAAGCATCTGGTGCAGTGCGTCCTCAATCTGCTGCGTACCCAGGCCCATTTTTGCCAGGTAGCGACTGCCACATTTGGGGCAACGGCTCGTGGCCGCCGGATAGGGCTGCACGCGCCAAGACGAACCGCATGTGTGACACTGCAGCGTGTGTGTGCGCTCGTGATACGTAAGCGCGGTGGAGCAGTGGTTGCAGGTGGGGACGCAGCCGCACTCGCGGCACATCAGGAACGGCGCAAAGCCACGGCGGTTATGCAGCAACACGGCCTTCTCGCGGCGCTCGACCACACGCTCCAGGCCTTCCATCAGCGGTTTTGAGAACATAGAGCGGCTGCCGTGCGAGAACTCGCGGCGCAGGTCGGCAATGCGGACTGTCGGCAGCACGGCGTGTCCCGGGCGCTCGGGCATCTCGACGCGCGTCCAGGTGGCACCGTTATACGTGCCACGGCGGCAGCGGTCGAGGGCCTCAGCAGAAGGCGTGGCCGAGCCCAGCACGAGCGGGCAGCGATAGCGACGCGCCATCTCGGCCGCCACTTCGCGCGCATGGTAGCGCGGGCTGGAACCCTGCTTGTAACTGGTCTCGTGCTCCTCGTCGATGATGATAAGGCCCAAGTCGCTGAGCGGGCAAAAGAGCGCCGAGCGGGCGCCCACGACCACGCGCGCGGCACCGCTGGCGACCATATCCCACTGGTCCAGGCGCTCGCCGGCCGAAAGGCGTGAATGGAAAACCGCGACCGTCTCGCCAAAGCGCGAGCGGAAACGGCCGACGGTCTGGGCCGTCAGCGAGATCTCGGGCACAAGCACGCAGGCTGAGCGGCCGGCTGCGAGTACGCGCTCAATGGCGGAGAGGTAGACCTCGGTTTTGCCGGAACCGGTGACGCCATCGACGAGCACCACGTCGCCGTGCGCATCCAGGCGAGCTCGCTCAATCTGCGCGAGCGCCTGCTGCTGGCCGTTGGTGAGTGCCACCGGCGCCTTACCGCTCGCCGAGGACAGCGTGGTCTGCTCGCTGCAGCCACGCCACGCACGGCGCTCTTCCACCACCACGACACCGCGTTTTTCAAGCGCCTTGATGGTCGCCGACATGCTGTTATAGAGCAGGTTGAGGTCGCGCGTCGTGACCGGGCCGCATTGGAGCGCCTCGATGAGCTGACGTTGGCGGACCGCCGTTTTGGGAGGCGTATAATCGAAGCCCTCGGGCGTGAGCATGACCCAGCGGTTTTGGATGGGTTTGACGGCGGGGCGCTCAACCGTCCACACGCCGTCGTCGCCCTTAACCACACGCGGGCTGCCGCCCGGGGGCAAGAACAGGCGCAGGCACTCGGAAAGCGTCGCGACATACTCGCGGCTCATCCAGCGTGCGATACGGGCAGCCTCGGCGGTAAAGAGTGGTTTGCTGAGGATAGCCTCAATAGGCTTGATACGCACGGGATCGAGAGCGCCGTTACCTTGCAGGTCGGCCAGCTCGGGCGCAATATAGACGATATAGCCCGCGGCGGCACGGTTACCAAAGTGGACCAGGACCGTGGATCCGATCTGCGCCTCGTTGGCAAGAGTTTCCGGGATGCCGTAGGCGAATGGCTCGGACAGCGCACGCGTCGGAATGTCCAGGACTACGCTCGCGTAGGCGGCGATGGGCTCAGGTACAGGCTCGGACTTGGCCGGGGCAACAGCAGGCTCGGGCGTGGCCGGAGCCTGCTCCGGTTCCGGCGAACCAAACAGCGACAGTTGCTCGGCCATGGCCCCAGCACCTCCTATCCCATACGTCTACGGAAACAAGAGCCCCGCTCTGAGTGAACGGGGCTCGGATACAAACGTTTGCGCAGCGATTACAGCGCCATCGTGCGGGCGCGGTCGATGCGCGCCAGGCAGTCGTCGCGGCCGACGAGTGCCATGGTCTCGCCCAGCGGAGGGCTCACCATGTTGCCGCAAACGGCCACACGCACGGCCTGGAACACCACGCGCTTCTTGAGGTCCATCTGCTCGGGCAGCGGCTCAAGCGCAGCGTCGATGTTCGCGGCTGTCCACTCGTCCACGCCCTCGAGCGCGGCCTTGGCGGCGTCCAGAATGGAACCCATGCCCTCCTTGGCCAGGCCCTTGTTGACAGACTTCTCGTCATACTCGAGCGTCTCGGCCGTGGCAAAGATGGGGGCGGCGACGGTCACGGCGTCGGCCGGCATCTTGGTGCGCGGCTTGACGATGGCGGCAAGCGCGTCGATCCAGTCCTCGCCGTACTCGACGTTGCCCTCGATGAGACCCGCCTCGTGCAGCTCGGGGACCATGATCTCGTCGGCAAACTGGGCATCGGACATGCCGTTGATGTACTCGGCGTTGACCCAGTCGAGTTTCTTGGGGTCGAAGGTCGCCGGGTTCTTGGAGATGCGGTCGAGCGAGAACTTGCTGGCCAGGACATCGCGCGGAATGATTGTGGTCTCGCCGTCGAGCGACCAGCCGAGCAGCGCCAGATAGTTGACGAAGGCGTCGGACAGGTAACCAGCGTCGCGGTACTCCTCCACCGAGGTGGCGCCGTGGCGCTTGGAGAGCTTCTTGCCGTCGGCACCCAAGATCATGGAAATGTGGGCGAACGTAGGCGCGGGCGCGCCGAGGGCCTCGTAGACCATGACCTGACGCGGGGTGTTGGACAGGTGGTCGTCGCCGCGGATGACATGGGTAATCTTCATCATGGCGTCGTCGACGACGGTCGCGAAGTTGTACGTGGGCGTGCCATCGGAGCGGAAGATGACAAAGTCGTCGAGCTCCTTGGCGTCGAAGGTCACCTCGCCGTGGACGGCGTCGTGGACGACGACGTCGCCGCGGTCCTCGGGCACCTTGATGCGCAGGACGTAGGACTCGCCGGCCTCGATGCGGCGGCGGGCCTCCTCGGGATCAAGATCGCGGCAACGACGCTGATAGCCCTGGAAGGGGTCCTTGCGCTCCTGCGCGGCCTTGCGGTCGGCATCGAGCTGCTCCTTGGTGCAGAAGCAGGGATAGGCCTTGCCCTCATCCCAAAGCTTCTGGGCGGCCTGCTTGTACAGGTCCAGGCGCTCGGTCTGGGCATAGGGACCATAGTCGCCGCCCACCTCGGGACCCTCGTCCCAGTCCAGGCCCAGCCAACGCATGGCGCGCAGGATGATCTGCGTGTTCTCGTCGGTGGAGCGGGTGGGGTCGGTGTCGTCGATGCGCAGGATGAACGTGCCGCCGTTTGCGCGGGCGAAAGCCCAGTTATAGATAGCGGTGCGGGCGCCGCCGATGTGCAGCTTGCCCGTCGGTGAGGGTGCAAAGCGGACGCGAACGTCTGATGCCATGGAAATCTCCTCGATTGCAGGATGGATGTCTAACTGCACCAGTATAAAGCATCAAAGCAACCTCCGCACAAAGGGCACCTACCTACTCATTGGGGACAGACTTAAATGACCAGTCATTGGGCAACCTGTCGGCACTTAGGAAGGCTGGTCATTTAAGTCTGTCCCCAATGAGTAGGTGCGGAAAGGGTGTGAATGTTTGATTTACGCGCTATGATGTGCCCTTGCATAGAGAGCCCGGCGGAATGGTAACGGTCGCCGGGACACGTTTTTGAAAGGACAATCATGTCAGAAGAACTTCGTTCCATCCCGCCCCAACACGGGTCCTTTGTTTTTACGTCGGAGTCGGTGACCGAAGGTCATCCCGATAAGATCGCTGACCAGATCAGCGACGCCGTCCTCGACGCAATCCTCGCTAAAGAAATAGAGCTCCAGGAGCAGGGCTACATCGCCCCCAACGGCGTGCCCGCCAACGTGGAGAACGTCCGCTGCGCCTGCGAGACCCTCGTGACCACCGGCACCGTCATCGTCGCCGGCGAGATTCGCACCCAGGCCTACGTCGACGTACAGGAAATCGCCCGTGGCGTTATCCGCCGCATTGGCTACAACCGTGCCAAGTTCGGTTTTGACTGTGACACCTGCGGCGTTATGAGCCTCATCCACGAGCAGTCGCCCGATATCGCCCAGGGCGTCGACGAGTCTTTCGAGACCCAGACCGGCGCGACCACCGACCCGATCGACCTGATCGGTGCCGGCGACCAGGGCATGATGTTCGGTTATGCCTCCAACGAGACCAAGACTCTCATGCCCATGCCGCACTACCTGGCGAGTCGCCTAGCCGAGCGCCTGGCCGCCGTGCGTCACGGCGGCACCCTCGCCTATCTGCGTCCCGACGGCAAGACCCAGGTCACCGTGCGCTACGAGGAAGGCAAGCCCGTCGAGGTCACGACCATCGTCATCTCCACGCAGCACGCTGCCGAGATCGAGGACATGGGCAAGATCAAGGCCGACCTCATCGAGCACGTCATCACCCCGGTCATGGCCGCCGAGAACATGCCGTGGGACAACGCCGACATCTACGTGAACCCCACCGGTCGCTTTGTCGTGGGCGGCCCCATGGGCGACACGGGCCTCACCGGCCGCAAGATCATCGTCGACACCTACGGCGGCTACGGCCGTCACGGCGGCGGTGCCTTTAGCGGCAAGGACTGCACCAAGGTCGACCGCTCCGCCGCGTATGCCGCGCGCTGGGTAGCCAAGAACGTGGTCGCTGCCGGTCTGGCCGACCGCTGCGAAGTCGAGCTTGCCTACGCCATCGGCGTTTCCAAGCCCCTCTCAATCATGGTCGACACCTTCGGTACCGCACATGTTGCCGAGGACAAGATCGTCGAGGCCGTAGAGAAGACCTTCGACCTGCGCCCGGGCGCAATCATCCGCGACCTAGACCTGCGCCGCCCCATCTACGAAAAGACGGCAGCCTACGGTCACTTTGGCCGAGAAGACGCCGACTTCACCTGGGAGAAAACCGACCGAGTCGAAGAACTCAAGGCAGCCTGCGGCCTGTAAGCTTACGAGAAAAGCTACAGCCAAATAACAACGCACCAAAAGAAGTACCGGCCCCAACCGGTACTTCTTTTTTATTTAAACGGTGGTGAAGATGCTTCGATATGAGCCTACGCTGCGTCACCAGCTAATGAATTTTGAAGCACACGCGCCTCTACCATGTATCCTTAGTTCCGAGGGCTTTGGTATTTGGTCGATCGCGAGTTCCGCACGAGCCGGAGGCCACTTAATGTGGCCTCCGTGCGAGCAGGACTGTCCGAGCAGGCGACCAAATACCAAAGCCCTCGGAACGGCGGGACAGATTAAAGGAGCACCCATGGCAGGCAAGCCGCAAACACTAGCTACGACCTCGGCATTCGAGATCTTGGGCCCCGTCATGGTCGGCCCCAGCTCATCGCACACCGCCGGCGCCCTGCGGTGCGCCCAAGTTGCCGCCAGCCTGCTGGAAGGCCGCATCACCAAAGTCACCTTTGGCCTGTGGAACTCCTTCGCCCACACCTACCGCGGCCACGGCACAGACCGTGCGCTCGTCGCGGGCATACTGGGCCTCGACACCGATGACGAGAACATCAAGCATGCCTTCGACCTCGCAAGCGAGCAGGGCCTCGAATATCACTTTGACATCAAGGGCGACGACGCCTCCATCCACCCCAACACCGTCGACATTGACATGGTCGACGACACGGGCGCCACGGCACAGGTCCGCGGCGAGAGCCTGGGCGGCGGCAAGATGCGCATCAGCCGCATTAACGGCGTCGGCGTCGACATCTCGGGCATGTATTCCACGCTCTTCGTGGCGCACAAGGACGTCCCCGGTGTACTCGCCGCGCTCACCAACCTGCTCGCCTACGCCCACGTAAACATCGCCTTCTGCCGCACCTACCGCACCGAAGTGGGCGGCCAGGCCTACTCCGTCTTTGAGACCGACGGCGCGCCCGACGACACCGTCGTCCCCATGCTGCGCAAGCTCGACAATGTCGATTACGCAACGTTTATCGAGCTCCCCGGTTCTGCCTCGTCGCTCTCTCCCGGCGTCTCGGCCAAGGAAATCTTCGACGACGGCGAGCAGCTGCTCGATGCGTGCGAGGAACTAGGGCTCGGCATCGGCGCCGTCATGGCCGTTCGCGAGGCGCGTCTGACCGGCGAGGCCCACGCCGTCGCCGCCATGCGCCGCGTACTCGACGTCATGCGCGAGGAGACCACGGCCCCCCTCGCCAATCCGCAGCGCTCGCTCGGTGGGCTAATCGGCGGCGAGGCCAAGCTCGTCGAAGCAACCCGCTGCAACGATTTGAGTGCAAGCCTGATGGGCCCCGTTCAGACCGATGCCGTGGCCCGCGCCATGGCCGTGCTCGAGCGCTCCGCGACGATGGGCGTGATCGTCGCCGCCCCCACGGCCGGCTCCGCGGGTGTTGTGCCCGGCTGCGTGCTGGCGCTCGCCGATCGCCTGCAGCTCGACGACGAGCAGGTCATGGACGCGCTATACTGCGCAGCCGCCATCGGCCTCAACCTCACCACAAGCGCCTGCGTTGCCGGCGCCGAGGGCGGCTGCCAAGCCGAGGTCGGAAGCGCCGCCGCCATGGCAGCCGCCGCGCTGGTGCAGATGCTCGGCGGCACGCCCGAGCAGGCGCTTGACGCCAGTTCCATCGCGCTAAGTAACCTGCTGGGCCTCGTTTGTGACCCCGTCGGTGGCCTCGTGGAGGTGCCCTGCCAAAACCGCAACGCCATCGGCGTGGCAGCGGCCTTTAGCTCGGCACAACTCGCCCTCGCAGGCATTAAGAGCCTGGTGCCGTTTGACCAGATGGCACATGTCATGCTCTCGGTGGGCCACGCTTTACCGGCCACGCTGCGCGAGACGGCAAAGGGTGGCATCGCACAGGCTCCGGCCGCACTTTCGGCCTGTGCAAAATGCGGTGTGTGTGGATAACGGCAAAGAACGACTCAAAGGTGGGACAAATGTCCCACCTCTTTTGAATGCCACCGTTTCCGTACCACAAACAGCAGGGCAATCGCTATAATGCAAGCCCAGTAAAAACACGATGAACCGCAAGGCGAAAATCGAAGGATATGCATACGATGTCGCAAAACGATCGAACTCAACTGATTCCCGATCCGCAGCAGCCGAGCAGGCACACCGGCGGCGTTCAGTCGCCGCGTCCTATCGCGCCGAGCCACGGTCAGCAGCGTGGTGCGGCAAACGCTTCTCAACGCCCGAACCAACAGCGACAGCAGCGTCAACAACGTCAGCAGCGCCAGGCAAACGGCAATGCGCCCAAGCAGTCCCCCACGCACGCTCGAGGCGATCGCAGCGCCGCGCGCAAACCCGCCGAGAACAACAAGTCGGGCAAAAAGACGACGTTCTTTGTCGTCCTGGGTCTAATCGTCATTGTCTATATCGTAGGCGTCGTAGCGTTTTCGCAGGTAGCCTACCCCAACACCACCATCGCCGGTGTCGACGTCTCGTTCTCCAACGCTTCGTCTGCCGCCACCAAGGTCAATTCGGCATGGAAGCACTATAAGCTCGCCGTGACAGGCGATGACTTTAGCTGGACCTATCAGCCCGAGTCCGATGAGCCCATCGTCGACGGCGAAGCTGCCGCAAAAGAAATCATCAGCCACAACGAAGCCTTTGTATGGCCGGTCCGCCTTGTTGAATCCTTAAGCGGCAAGACCAAAACAACCGCCACCTCCAACAAAGTCGATCTTGATCAAGACGTCGACCTGTCCATGCTCTCCGACACCTTTGACCAAAAGAAGTTTGAGGAGAATCTAGGTGCCGCCATCGACGAGTTTAACGAGGGCCGTTCGGGCACGTTCGAGGCCAATAGCTCCTATGACGAGCAAGCGGGCAAGTTTACCGTCGAGAAGGCGCGCTCCAACGAAAAACTCAACCGCGAGCATGTCATTAAGTATGCCGAGCTCGAGCTTGCCTCGCTGGCCGAGACCGTAGATCTTTCCAAGCTCGGCAACGATGCCTATGAGCCGCTCAATGGAACGCTGACAGATGATCAGATTCAGGCCGCATGCGATGCCGCCAACAACTTCCTGGGCGTCAACGTGACCCTCAAGCTCAACGGCGAGGATGCCGGTAAAGTTGATGGCAGCTCCGTATTGCAGTGGATCAGCTTTGCCGATCCGGCCAACCCCGCGCTCGATACGTCGCAGATCAGCAGCTGGGCAGCCGAGCTCGCCAACGGCTTTAATACCGTGGGCTCCACTCGCTGGTGGACGCGCGCCGATGGCAAGCAGTGCGCCGTCGAAGGCGGTGACTTTGGTTGGTCCATCGACAGCAGCTCGCTCGCCAAGCAGGTCGAGGACGCCATCAACAACAAGCAGACCGGCGAAATCGAAATCAAGTACTCCCAGAAGGCCGACACCTTTACCGCAAAGGGAGAGCCCGACTGGAAGGCGTATATCGACGTCGACCTGTCCGAGCAGCACGCGCGCTACTACGACGAGAGCGGCAATATCGTGTGGGAGGCCAACTTTATTTCCGGCAAACCGGGCGAAGACGCCACCCCCGAGGGCGTGTGGCAGATCAACAGCAACGACGGCGGCAGCACCCTGATCGGAGCCAAGGACCCCGAGACCGGTAAGCCCAAATACGAGAGCCCGGTGAGCTACTGGATGCCGTTCGAGGGCAATATGATCGGCTTCCACGACGCTACATGGCAAAACGACAAGAGCTTCGATAGTGCCGAGTCGTACAAGTGGTGCGGCAGCCACGGTTGCATCAACCTGCGCCTGGCAGACGCCAAGGCACTGCACGACTGCATCAAAGTCGGCCTGTGCGTGGTTGTGCACTCGTAGTGCAACGCGTGCATTCCTACAACGTGGAACCGCTTCGACCAATCTAACAGTTCCGAAAGAAACCGTCCTATGCGCCCGCCCCAACCGGTGGGCGCATATAATTATCGAGGTTCTTTCTATAAAGGAGACGCTATGCCGAATGTCCCCACCATCACCCCGGGCCCGGATGATACCGAGAACACGCCCGAAGGTGCCACCGAAACGATTCCTCTGATTACAAACGTACATGCCGACAAGCAGAACGGACGCGCGAACGATGCGGCCGAAATTTCCGATAAAGAGGCATATGCCAAGCTCAAGGCAAAGCGTGCCGAACGTCGACGCAAAAAGCTGATTCGTCGCGGTATTGCCGCCGGCGTCGTGGGTGCCATTGTGCTCATCGCCGTTGTCGTGACCTTAGCCATCAACGCACGGCCTGCAGGCAACAACGGGCCGGTGACCGACATGGTGACCGAGGGCACGTTTACCACAACGGTCGAGGCGAAAGGCCAGCTCAAACCCATTTCGTCCTCAGTGGTCTCCCCTTCTGTCGACGGCACGGTCGCTTCTATCAACGTGCAGGCAGGCCAATCCGTCAACGAGGGCGACGTGCTTATGACCATTAAAAACGACGAGCTCGATCGCAACGTTGCCGAGGCGCAACGTGCAGTTGCAGCCGCTCAGGAAGACCTCGCCAACGCGCAGAAAGCCGCAGCTGCCGCGCAGGCCACCCCAACGACGGACGTCGAGGGAGCTTCCGCAGCGGCTGGCGTCTCCGCCGCATCAGCGGACACGAACGCAGTATCGGCCGCGCAGCGCAGCCTCGCATCAGCCCAGGCAAACCTCGACCAGGCGAACGCCAAGGCCTCCAGTCGCACGGTCACGGCCCCGAGCTCGGGTAGCATCGTGGAGCTCAATGCCAAAGTGGGCGCCACGGTTACAGGCGGCATGATCATGGGCGAAAGCGATACGAGCGGCGGCAAGCAGTGCATGCAGATCGCCGACCTGTCTAAGATGAAGGTGACCGTGCAGGTGGGCGAAAAGGACATCGCCAAAATCGCCGTTGGGCAGAGCGCCAACGTCACGTATCCCGCGTTTCCCGATATCGTGAGCCAGGGCACCGTCACGGCTATCGCGTCGGTGGCAAACTCCGACGCCGCCAACAGTGGCGGCGGCAGCGTAACCTTTAACGTCGACATTCTCATTGAGGCGCCCGACGCGCGCCTGAAGCCGGGCATGACGGCCGAGGTATCGGTGGTAACCGAGCAGCTCGACGACGTGGTGATGGTGCCGACGATGGCGCTCATGACCGAAGACGGCGAACACTATTACGTCAACGTGGCGACTGATGACGAGGGCAAGCAAACCCGTCGCGTGAAGGTGACCGTCGTGACGCAAAACGACAACGAAGCCGTAGTCGGCAAGACACAGGTCAAGCGCGACGACCAGGGCAACGAGATCAACCCCAACGTGCCGGTTACCAAGCTGCGCGATGGCGACACCCTCGTCATGGACACCGGAGCGGACGCAACGGCTGACGGCGGCTACAGCGCGGATTCGGGCAGCATGTCTGCCGACGAGGGTATGTAATGCGTCCCGTTATCGACATCCGCAACGTGCACCGCATCTTTGAGAGCGAGGCCGGCTGCGCCCATATCCTGCACAACGTGAACCTTGCGGTGATGAGCGGCGAATTCGTCGCCATTACCGGCCCTTCGGGCTCGGGCAAGTCAACGCTCATGAACATCCTGGGCTGTCTGGACAAACCGACGGCGGGCGACTATTACCTGCAAGGGCTCAACGTGGCCGAGCTTGACGATGACGAGCTCACCGAAGTTCGCGCCCTGAGCATTGGCTTTGTCTTTCAGAGCTTCAACCTGCTGCCGCGCCTGTCGGTTATCGAAAACGTCATGCTGCCGCTGGCCTACACCAATGTGCCCCGTAGCCAGCGCGAGATGCGCGCCGTGCACGCGCTGCAGGCCGTCACACTACCGGTCGACCACTGGGACCACCGCATATCCGAGCTCTCGGGCGGCCAGATGCAGCGTGTCGCCATCGCACGCGCCCTCGTCAATGACCCGCCCATCATCCTGGCCGATGAGCCGACGGGAAACCTGGACTCCGCGACCGGAGCGCTTGTAATGGAGACCTTCCATAAGCTCCAGAAGCGCGGCAAAACCATCGTGCTCATCACACACGACCCCGGCATCGCCGCCGAGGCCGACCGTGCCGTGACCATCCGCGACGGTCGCATTCACGACGGCGCGTATATTCCACATGCACCGCGGACCCTACGCAGCGCTGTAGATAGCCTGCCCATGATTTCCGCCTCCGCCAACCCGCCGAAAGGAGTGGTGGCATGAGCGCCCGCGATCTCATCCAGGAAGCCCTTCACTCGCTCGAAGCCAACAAGGGGCGCAGCCTGCTCACCATCCTGGGCATTGTCATCGGCATCGCCTCGGTTATCGCCATGACTTCGCTCATCGGCGGTATCCAAAACAGCCTGGTCAACAGTCTGGGCCTCAATGCGGCACGCATGGTGCAAATCTATTCGTCGCAAGAACTCACCGAGTCGGACATCGAGAAGCTTCAAAAACTGGTGCCGCAGATAGAGCAGATCGGCATTGTCGACAGCGCGTACACCGAGTACAAGACCGGCGATAAAAGCTATACCGTCATGGCGCAGGGCGTCGATAGCGACATGCTCGACGCGGTGGGGGCCGGCAAGCTCGTTGCGGGGCGTACCTATTCCCAGGCCGAGTCCCAATCAGGCTCGCGCGTGGCGCTCATCAGCCGCGGCGGCGCCGATCAGCTTTACGGCAACGAACAGGATGCGCTGGGGAAAACCATCAAGGTGTCCAACGGCGAGGTGCAGATTGTCGGCGTGATTGATGGCGGCAGCGACTCCATGGGCTCGCTCACGCTGTATATGCCACGCGAAACCATCTCCGGGCTGTTTGGCGACGAGAATCCTTCATTCCCCAGCGTGACGGCACTCGCCGCCGAGGGCACGGACATGGATGAGCTTTGTAAGACCATCGAGTCCAAGGTGCGCGCGATGAAGGGCATCGCGGAGGATGATGAGTACGACAGCGTATCGGCGACCTCCATGAAAAGCGCCATCGATGCGCTCAACTCCTTTATGGGCGCGTTCTCGCTCATCATGGGTGCTGTCGCCAGCATCTCGCTGCTTGTCGGCGGTATCGGCATTATGAACATGATGCTCACCAACGTGACTGAGCGCATCCGCGAGATCGGCATCCGCCGCGCTCTGGGCGCCAGTCGTCGCGATATCACCGCCCAGTTTTTGGCCGAGTCCTCGGCGTTGTGCGTCACAGGCGGACTGTTGGGTGTCCTGATTGGCTATCTGCTGGCCTGGGGCCTCGCGATGTTTGCCTCCGGATCCGGGATTCTTGGCGAGCTCGGAGCCAGCGGGCAAATCACACCGAGCTTTTCAATCGCCACGGTGCTGCTGGCCTTCGCCGTCTCCGTCGGCATCGGCGTAATCTTTGGCTTCTACCCCGCTCGCCGCGCGGCAAAGCTCGACCCGGTGGAGTGCCTACGCTACCAGTAAGCAACCATCAACAAGTTGCGGTGAATTAGGGACTAAATATGCTATCTAGCAGCAAAAACAGACACTATTTCACCGCAACTTATTTAAGGGCTGCTTGCGCCAGTTCCGGGCGTCCTCCTCGAGCTATTGGCGGATGACGGTCTTGTACGGCTCGAGCTTGCTCGGGGCGCTCCTCCTCGCGGGCGGGAGGACGCGCAGGCGCGGCGAGCGCCTAGCGCGCGAACTCCCGTAAGAGTGCGTCTTCCACTTCCCGAAGCGAAAGGCCCCCGTCTCCCTCGGCGGGACGGGTGACCACGATGCAGCGCGCTCCCACGTCGCGCGCGGCGGCAAGCTTCTCGGCCGTGCCGCCTACGGTTCCCGAGTCCTTGGTCACAAGCCACTGGGCTCCCACCTGCCGAAGCATCGCCTCGTTGAGCTCGCGGGTGAAGGGCCCCTGCATGCCGATGACGTGCGACGGCGAAAACCCCGCGTCGATGCACTTCGTTATAGCACCGGGCAGCGGGAGCACACGCACGAAGAAGCGCTCCGAGAAATCGGCGACGCGCGTATAGGGAGCAAGCTCCTTGCTCCCCGTCGTGAGAAGCGCGCGACCCGGGTTCTCGGAGAGAAAGCGCGCCGCGCAGGCGATCGACGCGACCGACACGACGCCTTTGGGCAGCGCCTCGGCCGCACGCGCAAGGCGCAGACATCGTACACCCACGGCAAGCGAAGCGGCCCGGATGTTGCCGCTGGCGAGCGTAGCGAAGGCGTGCGTGGCGTCGACGACGATGCGCGCGCCGGAAAGCTCGCGCTCCATGTCGGCCTCGTCGAGCCTGCTCGCATGCACCTCGATGCCCGGAAGCTCGCCCAAAAGCTCGCCTCCGTACTCGGTTGCCGCGTAGGCACGGGCGGGGATGCCCGCCCCGCTCGCCCATTCGCACAGAAGGCGGCCCTCGGTGGTGCCGGCGAAGATGCGCAGCGCCGGCGCAGATGCGGGCGCCGTCACTTCGGGCCGCCTGGGCGCGTGATCTGGTAGAGCAGCGCGTTCATAATGGCGGCCGCCACGGTCGAACCACCCTTGCGACCCCTCGCGACGATGGCCGGCGCGCGTCGCGCGAGTAGCTCCTCTTTCGCCTCGACCACGTTCACAAACCCGACCGGCACCCCAACGACGAGCGCGGGCGCGATCTTCCCCTCGTCCATGAGCTCGGCGAGGCGCAGAAGTGCTGTGGGAGCGTTGCCGACGGCCACGATGAGCGGACCCTCGATGCCGCAAGCTTTGTCCATGCTCGCAACGGCGCGAGTCGTGCCCGCGGCGCGCGCAGCCACGGCGACATCAGGGTCGGCCATGTAGCACACGGCCTTGCAGCCGAGCTTCGCGAGCGCAGGCTTGCTTATGCCTGCGAGCGCCATGTTCGTATCGGTGAGCACCGTGGCCCCTGCGCGCAGTGCGTCGAGCGCACAGTGCGCGGCGTCATGAGTGAAAACGAGGGAATCGGCGTACGAGAAGTCGGCAGTGGTGTGGATGACGCGCTTCACGACGGGTTCTTCGAGCGGCGGGAACGTGCGGCCGCCGAGCTCTTCGGTGATGATCTCGAAGCTGCGCCGCTCGATGTCGCCGGGCGCCATCTCCTTGGAATCCATCTAGTACTCCACTCCTTCCCTTGCACATATCCCCTGCTCGTAGGGGTGTTTCTCGCACCGCATCTCGGTTATGTAGTCGGCCTTCTCCACGATCTTGCGGGAAGGCGCGCGCCCGGTGAGCGCTACTTCGACGCCGCGCGCGGACATATCGAGCGCGCGGTCCACGAGCGCCTCGTCGACAAGCCCCTTCGAAAGCGCATCGAGCGCCTCGTCGAGCACGAGCAGCCCCTCCTGCGCGCCCTCGAGCTCGGCAAGCGCGGAAGCGAGGTTCCCATCGTGCAGCTCGCACGTAGCGGCAAGTTCTTCCGACGACATCGACCAGGTAAACTTGTCCGACACCTTCCCCGCGAACACGGGCACGCCGAAATGCTCGGCGAGCAGGCGCGCCTCCCCGCTTTCGCCGTCTTTCAGGAACTGCACGACGACGACGCGGCGGCCTGCGGCGAGCATGCGAAGGGCGAGGCCCATCGCCGCCGTGGTCTTGCCTTTGCCGTCGCCATGATACACGTGAATCATACGCCCTCCTCGATAATGCGGTAGACATACTCCATGTCGAGCGCTCCGCGCACGACGTCGGCCAGGCGGTCGAACTCGCGCGCACGGTGATCGGCCTGTCTCTTATACA
>URNC01000015.1 GCA_900549065.1 uncultured Collinsella sp.
TCGGCAGCGTCAGATGTGTATAAGAGACAGCTCGTCGGCAGTGGGCACGCCCTGTTCGTCAACGGACTCGTCGGCAGCGCGGCTACCGGGGTTGCCAGCATTGGCCACAATCTCGGCTGTCAAAATCTTGTCGAACAGGTCCGCGATCTCGGGATCATACTCGCTAAGCACACGACGTTCCAGGCGCAGGAACAGCGCCAGATTATCGCGCAGCTCCTCGGGGATCTCGATCTCGGCGAGACGCTCCCTGGACTCGGCATTCGAGCCGATTCGGTTAACGAGGCGGTTGACCACGGCAGCGACGCGCGCCGCGGCTTCGGGTACAGACTGGTTGCTTAGGTTCTCAGCCACGTTTCCTCCCATTCCTCCTTCTATGCACGTAACATGCGGTATTCATTATAGGCGCTTGAGAAATACTTTCGACACTGATTGCGCTTTACCACACAAAAGTATTTTCTGCATTGCAAGGGTTTTTGCCCCAAATGGTCGTATTTCTCGGTGGGCGGCATATGCAAACGAGGGCATTCCGCATAAATGCGAAACACCCCCGTAACAATAGCTCGTCGCGAGCGGGACATATTAGCGGGTCCGCAGCTCAAAAATCATGCGCTACAGACGCTCGCGAACCGCCTCGACGACGTTGGCCAGATCGGCAAGAACCTCTTCGTGGCTCTCCATGTCGCGCACCTTGACCTTGCCGGCGGCAAGCTCGTCGCCGCCCAGGACCAGGATGAGCTTGGCGCCCACCTTATCGGCCTGCTTAAACTGGGCTTTGAGCGAACGGCCCTGATAGTCGGCCTCGGTCACGATGCCTGCGGCGCGAAGCTCCTGCGTAATGGCAAAGACGTTCTGGCGCAGCTCCTTGCCTGCGTTGGCGACATAGACGCACGGGGCCTCCTCGGCACCCAGATCGCTGCCAAAGGCCTGCAGGGCCAGCAGGGCGCGCTCAAAACCGACGGCAAAGCCGACGCCTGCCGTGGGCTTGCCACCCTCGAGCTCGACCAGGCCGTCGTAGCGGCCGCCGCCGCCGATGGAGCCGACGCCGGCGCCAGGGGCCTCGACCTCAAAGACAGTACGGGTGTAGTAGTCCAGGCCGCGCACCAAGGTGGGATCCTCGACATACTCGATACCGGCGGTATCCAAATAGCGCTTGACCTGCTCGTAGTGCTCGCGGCACTCGTCGCACAGGTTGTCGCCCATCAGCGGGGCGTCGGCCATGATCTCACGGCAATGGTCGTTCTTGCAGTCGAAGGCGCGCAGCGGGTTGAGCTCGGCGCGCTCGCGGCACTCGTCACACATCTCGTCTGCGTGATCGAGGATGAACTGCTTGACCTGCTCGCGGTAAGCCGGACGGCACTGGGCGTCACCCATCGAGTTGATGAGCAGACGAAGCTTGGAAAGATCGAAGCCCAGGCGCTTGTAGAACTCCATGAGCATGATGATGCACTCGGCGTCTGCCGCCGGATCGGGAGCGCCGAGCCACTCGATGCCCACCTGGTGGAACTGGCGCAGGCGGCCCTTCTGGGGACGCTCGCCGCGGAACATGGCCTCGGCGTAGTAAGCCTTAAACGGCGTGGAGCCCTGGGGCACCAGATTGTTCTCGACGACGGCGCGCACCACGCCGGCCGTGCCCTCGGGGCGAAGTGCCAGGCGCTGCTTGGGCTTGAGTTTGGTGTCGGTGCCCTCGGTAAAGACGCGCTCCAGGTTGGCACCGCTGAACACGCGGAACATTTCCTTGCGCACGACGTCGGTCGACTGGCCGATACCGTGGACAAAGACGTCCACCTGCTCGATCGCGGGCGTCTCGATGGGTTTAAAACCAAACGGCTCGAACACGCCGGCCGCAATCTGCTGCATCTTTTGCCAGGCGCGCATCTCGGCGCCGATAAGGTCGCGGGTTCCCTCCGCCTTCTGTGCCTGCATGGGCAAACACCTTTCTTTTGTATCGCGTCATAGGTAGTGGACATTATACGGCACAAAGCAGCAACGCGGCGGCGCGCCTGACCGAACGAGGGTATGGGGACTCGTTCGGCCAGACGCGCCGCCGCGGACGAAGCGGACAAGCGGCGATGCGCTTTGGCCTACCTACTCCCCCGCCACGCTCGCGCGCAGCTTGGCGGCGATGGGCTCGGATGCCAGCAGGAACACGAGCATGACCACGGAGCACGCCAGGCACACAATCCAGGCGCTCGCAAAGGAGCCCGTGGCATCGAACAGCACGCCCGAGACAATAGCGCCCACGGTGCCGCCGACCATCTCGAGCGAGGTAATGGTGCCCGTGACCTTGCCGAGGTCGGCCATGCCAAACTGCTTGGACGCGGCAATGGTAGGCGTGATAGTGCCCATGCACGTTCCGACACCAAAGCTCACGGCAGCCACGATGGGACCAAGATCGGTCGCGGGGAAGCACAGGGCGACGCAGGCGATAATGCACGCAATGGAGCCAAGGATATTGCCAAAGCGCAGACCAAAGCGGTCATAGATCGCACCGAGCGAAATCTTGGCGATAACGACGGTGACCATGTAGGCCGAAAGCACGGTACCTGCCCACATGGGATCGTGGCCGCCCGTGACGATCTTGGCGCCGTTGACGGTAACACTCGTCATGTTGGTGACCTGGTTGGGCAAGATGGCGCCGTTAACGAGACCCATAAAGAGGAAGGCGACGACGAGCAGCCAAAACGCCGGGCTCTTCTTGATACGAGACCAGCCGACGCTAACCTCGGGCGCCGTGTGCTCGTCCTTGTCGCCAGCCGTCGAGACGGACGGATCGCCCGGGTTCTCGCCGAGCGGCTTAAGGCCGATCTCGGAAGGCTTGTTGCGGAAGGAGTAAGCCGTGATGGGCAGTGCCGCCACCATGCAGACGGCAGCGAGTACCAGGAACGCAGAGCGCCAGCCCACACTCACGATAAGAGAGCTCACGATCGGCGAGAGAATGGCGCCGCCAAAGCCCGAACCCGAAAGTGCGATGGAAATGGCAAGGCCGCGCTTGGCCGTAAACCAGTTGGCGGTCACAAGGCTGATGAGCAGGCGGGTCGAGGCCACAGCGAAGCAGCCCGAAACGGCAAAGAGCACGTAGACCTGCCACAGCTCACCGACAAAGCTCATGCCAGCAAGCACCGCCGAGGTAGCGATAACGGTGAGCGAGCCCAATACGCGGCCACTCACCTTATCGGCAACATGGTCGATAACGAGCGAACCCACGACGCTCACTACGGTGGAGATGGCATTGGAGATGTTGTACTGCGCAAGGGAAATGCCCAGGTCGCTGACGATCAGCGGCTGGAATAGGCTCATGCAGTTGACGAAAATCGTGTAGCACGTGGCCATGATCACGAAGCCGGAGGCCACCACGAGCCAGCCGGGGAAGAACTTACGCTGCTGGGGCATACTGCTCCTTATTTAACAAACGAATAGCCGGCGCAGGGGCCGGTAGTGCCCAAGATTGCCTTGAAAGACAAGGGCATAGGCCTTACGGCCATGCCCGCAGGCTTGAAAGGCAAGGTTGGGTGCTACCGGTGGTCGGCGATATAGCCCAAAGCGACGGCGGTATAGGCCGCGGCGCCGAGCGGCAGCTCGGCATCGTTAAAACGTGCCTTGGGATGGTGCTGGGCAAAGCGTTCGTCCGTGTCGGTTACGGCCGCGCCCACGGTAAAGTACGCACTCGGAATCTCGCTCGAGATAAGCGCAAAGTCCTCACTCGCCATGGCATGGAAAAGCGGCAAGAAAGCCGCCTTGGGCAGCACTGCGCCCACGTAGCCAAGCGACGCCTGAGTCATATCGCTGTCGAGTACAAGCGGCGGAACATCCGAAAGCGTCTCGATGGTCGCCGGCGTACGATATGTTGCGGCAACGCCGTTAACGACCTCCGCGATGCGGGTCTTTAGGTGAGCTATGAGCTCGACATCGAAGCCACGCAGCGTTCCCTCGAGCACGCAGGTGTCGGGGATGACGTTGGCCGCCAAGCCGCTAGCAAACTTACCAACGGTAAGTGCGACTTCCTTGGCCGCCGGCACCTCGCGGGAGATGAGCTCCTGGAGCGCCAGGTGCACATGGACGCCGGCCGTAATGGGGTCGATGCAGATCTCGGGGCTGGAACCGTGGCCGCCCTTGCCCTGGAGCGTGATGCGGAAACCGTACACGCCCGAGAGCGCCGGGCTGCCGTAGAGCACCAGGCCAAGCGGCGACTGGCTGTTGACATGCATGGCGAAGGCCGCCTGAGGGCGCGGGTTCTGCAGCAGACCGTCGGCGATGGCGGCGCGGGCACCCTCAAAGGTTTCCTCGCCCGGCTGGAACAGCAACTTAACCGTAGCGTTGGCATCAACAAGCTCTGCCTCGCGCGCTTTGAGCATACGAGCCGCACCAAGCAGCGCCGTCGCGTGCATATCGTGACCGCAAGCGTGCATGCAGCCGTTGGTGGATGCAAAGGGCTCGCCGGATTCCTCGGCAACGGGCAGGGCGTCCATGTCGCCACGCAGCATGATGACCGTACCGGCCTGCTCATTCGTGCAGATGCCATTGCCTTGGGCCGCGGCGGCACCGGCGCCGACAAGGCCCACAACGCAGGAACCATCGACGAGCGTAGCAAATGGGATGTCCATCTCGGTCAGGCGCGCTTGGATATACGTAGAGGTCTGCGGGAGCTATTACCCAGCTCGGGCATCTGATGTAAATCGTGTCGCCACGCAGCGAGCTCGTCTGCAAAAGCCTGAGCTTCTGCAACAAGACCGTCACCGATAGCGGTCTGCGCCGCCGCGGTGGCCTTGGGCGCTGATTGCGGTTGAAGATCGGACAGTGCTGGTGCCATAGATGCCCTCCAGTAACGTTTTTGCAGCAAGCACTTTGATAGCGTAAAGTGCAAGGTACTACTTTAAGGGCGACGCATAAAAAATGCCGCCCCGGGAGGCGGCGCAACAAATTGTTTACAATTGCGGACGCGGCTTTCGACGCAAAAAATCGAAATGCGTCTCGCTCAAGATAATCGAAAGAAAGATGAGCGCGAAGCCGGCGAGCAGGCGCGAGGTGAGCGCCTCCCCCATCAGCAGCACCGAGAACAGCACACCCGAAGGCGACTCCATCGAAAGGAGCAGCGAGCCCGCTGAGGCCGGGACATGCGCCAGGCCGACGTTTTGGATGAGCAGAGCCACACACGTACAGCCCACCGATAGAAACGCCATCGCGCTGATAAAGCTCGGCGTCCACACGGACAGAGGCGCTTGGGTCTCGAATAGCAGCGACGTTGCCAGGCTCAGCACGCCGTTGCCCACAAACATCCAAAACGTGATGACGTTGATGTCCATTTTGCGACCGTACTTGGCAGTCACCGCCATCTGGATGGCGAAAAAGACCGCACCCGCCAGCGTAATGACATCACCGATGTTGAATTCAACGCTATCGAGCGCCACCAAGCCAATGCCCGCCAAGCACAGCAGCGCCGCGCCCAGGTTATAGCGGGTGAGTTTTTCGCCGCTCAGAAAATAGCTCGCGAACGGCACAACGATGCAATACGTGCCCGTCAAAAAAGCATTCTTGCCCGCCGTGGTGTGCGCCAGACCGACTGTCTGCAGGGCGTAGGCGGCCCACATAAGTGCGCCCATGCCAAGTCCGACGATAAGGTTGCGGGCGTTGAGGTGCGCGATGATGCGCTTGTGGAAGATGAAAAACATGACCAACGCCGCAGGCAGAAAGCGCACGTAGAGCAGTTCGAACACCGGAATGGTGTCGAGCGCGTCCTTCATGGTCGTAAAGGAGTAGCCCCAGACGACTGCCACCGAAAGCAGCAGGACTTTCCAGAACAGCGGCGAGCGAGCGCCGGCGCCGCGGGAGGTGCCGCCCGCGCCCAGGTCCTCGCGAGCAACAGGGCTATCGGGCATCATTTCGATATTGTCAGTGGCATGCTGGGCCATAGGGCATCCTCGCGCTCAATCTGGGCGTGGTGTCCGCACGCGCATGGCTGCGTGCCGCCTCATGGTCAAATAAAAGCAGGGCGCACCGGACCCCCGGCACGCCCCGCTACTGTAGCAACAACCAAGCAGCCCGTGCAATTCACTACGCTAAAGCATCGGGTTGGAAGATCTCGATGTTCCGACGGCGTTTACGTTGCTGAACTAAATCAATTTGGTTGACTCCAGTTTTTCGATGATCCAGTCGTTGGCTTTGATGACCGGGCGGCGGAAGACGACGCCCAGTGCCAGCGACGGAATCAGATAGCTCGCCAGAATGCCTAGCTCAATCCAGTACTCCATGTGGTACGCACCGGCCATGGCGGCATGCATGGCGTTGATGCCGTGGGTGAACGGCAGGAACGGATAGATCGCCTGGAACACGGGGCCGGTCATCTCGATGGGGAACGTGCCGCCCGAACCGCCGACCTGCATGACCAGCAGCACGACGGCGAGCGCCTTGCCGATATCGCCAAACGAAACCGTAAGCGTGTAGACGATATTGGAGAACACGAGACTCGCGACCCAGCCCGCCAGCACAAACTGCAGCGGGTCGTCGCACTGGATGCCAAAGAACAGGATGTCGCCCGCACACACGAGCGTTGCCTGCAGCAGGGCCAGACCGCCAAAGAACAGGTAGCGGCCCAGGTAGATCTCGTGCAGGCGCACGGGGATGAGCTCGTTGATAAGCTCATCGTCAACCGAGACCTTCATCATGGCCGCCAGCACAATCGAGCCCACCCAGAGCGACAGAATCGTGTAGAACGGTGCCATGGCCGAACCGTAGTTACGGATCGGATAGACCGGCTTGCGATCGAGCGCGACGGGGCCGGAAAGCGACACGGCCAGACCCTCGGGATCATTGCCGATCATCGTCTTGATCGTAGCGAGGTCATCCGACATCAAGGCGCCGTCGAGCTCGTCCTTAAACGCACTGATCTTGTCCGACGCCTCGCCCAGCTGATCAGAAGCCTTGTTGACCAGCTTTGCAGCCTTGGAGAGGCCCTTTGCCAGCGAACCGGATGCGTCGGTCAGGCCAGCAACAGCACTATCCAGATCGTTCGAAATACCGTTCAGCGAATCCAAAACGCCCGAGATGGTCTTCTTGAGCTCCTTTGCCTTGGCCGAAAACGTAGAGTCGTAGTCAGTCTTGGCGCCCGAGATACCAGCCTTGGCATCCGCGATTGCCTGATCGACCTCGGCACGCGACTTATTAACCTCTGCCATGCTGTCAGAGAGAGACTTCGCGGTGGCCGTCAAGTCCTTGGCGTTGTTGCGATACTCCACAGCAATCCTGCTCAGCGATGTTGCCACAGACTTGAGGCTGTCCTGGAGTTTTTCGTCAGTCACCTGATCGGCAAAGCTGCGGAGCTGGTCGGCCGTGGCGTCGATATCGTCGGCACGCGTGTTGAGCGCCGCCGCGGCATCGTTGAGCTGGGACACTGTAAGGTCGACATGTTGATTCGCGGCATCAAATGCCTTCGCAAGCTCGGCGGACACGTTGTCAAACGAGCCCGCGCTTCCGTCAATCGCGGCATTGATGGCGTCGTTGGCGTCCTTCAGCGCTTCCTTGGAATCGCTCATGCCGCTCTTGACATGCTCCATCAGCTGCTTCGTTGACTCATCGACCGTGCCCGTCTGCTTGAGCATGCCGCTCGCCGACGTCAGCGAATCGGACGTGGAGCTCAAAATGCCCGCCAGCGACGAAGCATTTGCCCGAACGTCTCGCAGGTCCTCAATCGAATCGCCGAGCGTCGAGGACAGGTTGGCGATAAAGTTGCTGACCTGGTCGGTGCTCATGTAATCGAGCAGGCTGGACACCGTCTTAAGACCGATCGTCGTAATGGTCTCGGTAAAAGTTTTGTTAACCTGGCTCTGGACGGCGCTCGAACCCTTCTCGGTCACGATCTGCGCAATGGCGTTGGCCTTCTGATTCTCGTAGAACTCGATATCGGCATGCTTCACGTCGGTCGAGAAAAGCGTCATCATGTCAGCGCTAAACGTTTTGGGGATAACGACGGCAGCATAGTACGCGCCCGACTTAACGCCCTCGATAGCCTTTTCGCGATTGTTGAGCACAACCCAATCGAAGCTCTCGTTGCCGCGTAGGGTGGCGGTCACGTTTTCGCCCACGTTAACCTCGACGGGGATCAAATCGCTCTCGTAACCCTCATCGGTGTTGACTACGGCGATCTTAAGATTGCCGGTGTTGCCGTACGGATCCCAGCTGCCGGCGATGTTAAACCACGCGTACAGACACGGCACGATAATGAGGCCCATCACGACAACCAAGCCGATCACGGAGCGAGACACGTTTTGGACATCGCGCTTAAACAGATGCAGGATGTTCTTCATTTATGCCTCACCTCCTTTGGAGTGCTTGCCAAGCGCGGTGGTATCTCCATCATTTGTGGCTGTGCTGTCGCTGCCCTGAGATTTATGGTGCGAGCCTATATGCGGCAAGCGGCCCGTGGACTGATCGCCGCCCTTGGCACCACGCTCGCTGGCGTTGAGGCCAAACATGTGGCGAGCGGCAGGAATGGCGGCCGTGTGTTCGCGCATCTCGCGACGCAGGTCCTCATCCGAAAGCGCCGAGATGCGCATCTGGGTATTGAGGCTCGCGCGGATATATTCGATATTGATAAGCCAGCCGCAGATGGCAATAACCGAGATGATCCAAATGACAAGCAGAATGATCTTGCCGTTATTGTCGATATCGAGAACCGTCGACAGGACAAAGAGCAGGACCTGAACGCCCACCACGGCGGCAAAACCGCCCTTGATGTAGTACGGGTAGCGATGTTCAAAGGCGACCGCATGATCGAGTAGTTCGCGACGGTACGAATCGGAATCGAGCATGACACGCATGGCCGTGCGCAGCGAGTAGCGCTGGCGCGGCAGGTCGTCGGACTCGCAAATCATCATACCGGTCGTGGAAAGCTGTTTATCAAAGAGCAGGTTAAGGTTGAGCAGCAGCGGACGCAGCTGCAGGCCGATAAAGAGCGCCACGATCAAGAACACGCCCAGAATGCACAGGTTAAACAGGTAGTTGAACGAATACATACCGCCGACCGTCTCGCGCAGCAGATTGATGCCGTAGGTAAAGGGCAGCAGCGGGTGCAGCCACTGGAAGAAGCCGGGCATCATCTCGATGGGGTACATGCCCGACGAACCCGGGATCTGCACGATGACGAGAATGACGCCGATAGCCTTGCCGATATGCTTAAACGTGGTGGACAGCGCATAGATGATATTGACGTAGGTGAACGAGATGGCGATGCCGCCCAGCACGAACAGCAACGGGTTGACGCACTGTACGCCAATAACCAGATCACCCACCGTAACGATGATGGCCTGCAATGCGCCCAGGATCACCATGAGCAACCAGCGGCCAAAGTAGCCTTGGCGCGCCGTAAAGCTGCCAACACCTTCACGGTCGACCTCGAGCTTGTAAATGGCGATGAGCACATAGCCGCCCACCCAAAGCGCCAGATTGGTGTAGAAGGGAGCGATGCCCGAGCCAAAGCTCTTGACCGGATAGATTGACTTGGACGTCAACTCAACCGGAGACGCCATGAAATCTGCCACGTCATTGACATCGACGCCCATCAGATCGGCCAGCTCGCCCATGGACTCGGAGGTCTGCAGCGCCGCGATGTCATTGGCGGCGGTTGCAAGCTTGTCCTGGACCTTGGCAAGCGAGGAATCGGTCTGGGACAGCGTGGTCTTGGCCTGGCCGAGCGTAGCGCTAAGCTGCGCCAACGTGCCGCGCGCATTTGCAAGTGTAGGTGTCATACCCGAGACGATACCGGTCAGGTCGCCCGAAACGGCAGCAAAAGAGTCGAGCGCGCTCGAGGCCTTCGGCAGCGCGTTTTGGCCCAAGTCCGTCTGGGCTTGGCCAAGGTTGGTCGCACCGGTATGAATTGCGTTATTGATAGCGTCACTGGCACCCGAAACAGCCGCTGCGTCATTCGCCATGGCGCTCGACTGCGCGGACAGACCGTCCTTGATGCTCTGAAGCTTTTCATTCTGCTCTCGAAGCAAATCGATGGTCGATACAATGCGCGCGTCAATTTCCTCGGAACCTGTCGACGTGTCATTGGCGAGAATCTCCAAGTGCCCGATAACGGCCTTATTGTGGTCGATCGTCGCTTGAAGAGACTCGAGCGAGTTGTCGATACGGGTGGTCGTAGATGTGACCGCGCCCGTCAGCTTGCCGATGGCAGCGTTCGCAGAGGCCGACGTCTTGGTGAGCGCAAGGCTGCCTTCCGAGAGCGCCTTGGAGAGCGAGGTGATGGAGTTGCCCGCCGTGGTGCGAGCTTCGCTCAGCAGGTCGTTGCCCTGGGAGATCGCCTGCGTCAGCGACGGTGCCTGGCCTTGCAAGCCGGCAAGTGCCGCATCAGCCGAGGCGATAGCGCCACTCGTCTTATCGATGGCGGCATTCATATCGCCAATCGAATCGCGCACCTCGCCCAAGGTGTCGGACGCCTCGGACACCGAACTTGCCAGCGAGTCCTGAGTCTGGGTTGCCTTGTCCTTTAAATCGACACCGGCATCCTTGGCGATACCGGCAACAGTCTTGCCTACCGTAGAGACAAATTCCGAGTTGATCTGCTCCTCGATGGTGTTTGCACCGGTATCGGTAACCTTGGGCGCAATGGCGCTCTTCTTCTCATTGACGTAGTACGTGAGCTTGGGCTGATGGTAGTTGCCGTCGAGCATCGAAACCAGGTTATCCGAGAAGTTCTTGGGAATCACGATAGCGGCATAGTACTCGCCGCTCTCGACGCCCTCCTTGGCATCGGCCGTCGAGTCGACGAACGTCCAGCCCAACTGATGATTCTCCTTGAGCTGGTCGACCACTTTGTCGCCAGCGTTGAGCTCACCCACCAAGTCGTTTTGGGTGCCTCGATCGTTGTTGGCGATAGCAATCTTGATGCCTTGGGTGTTTCCATACGGATCCCAGTTTGCCACGATGTTATACCAGGCATACAGCGAGGGAATAACGCACACGCCTAGGGTAACCACCAGGGCGACGGGGTTCACAAGCAGTCGCTTAATGTCGCGCTTAAATATCGCAAAGGACACCTTTGCATTGGATAGTTTGCTGCCGAGACTCACGCTTGGACCATCCATCCTGTCGTTAAATCGAATCGTACTATCGACAACCATTGTAGTAGGCGCTTTAACGTCTCAAAGCACAATGGTGTTGAGTTTTGCGGGTAGCAATATACTACGAAGATGAGTTAACGTACAGATGTACAGTATCCTAAATTTCAGCAGGTCACAAAACCACAACCCGCACAAATTAGCAATTCAAATAGTCATCGGGGACGTTCTTAAATGACTAGTCAAACAAGAACGTCCCCAATGACTACTTAGGACCACGGCAACGTCGATGTTTTGGCAATGCCAGCGAGCGGGCGCCAGAGCGAACAAATTGGCATGAAAAGAGGACGGCATAGACCTTCTGGTCATGCCGTCCTCTTTGAATGACAAGTTGTCGCTCTGGCGCCCGCGCAGCGTCGACTGGTCCGCCGTTCGTTAGAACGGCGGAACTGAGGGCAGCGTCGAGCCGTTACGCGGTTTGGTAAAACCGCGTAAATACCTAACTACATCAAGTTGCAAACAGCTGCTGCGAAGGCAACGGGGTCCTCGGGCAGAATGCCCTCGACCAGCAGGGCTTGGTCATAGAGCAAACCGGAGTACTGCTTGATCTTGTCGGCGTCGCCCGCCTTCTGAGCGGCGACGAGCTTGGAAAAGACCGGGTGCTTGGCGTTGAGCTCGAGCACGCGCTGGCTCTTGGGCATACCGTCGGGCGCGCCCTCGGGACCCTTCTGGAGCACCTTCTCCATCTCGAGCGAAAGCGGGCCCTCGGTGGTGATGCACGCGGGAGCATCGGTCAGGCGCGCAGAGACGGCAACCTTCTCGACCTTGTCGCCGAGTGCCTCCTTCATGGCGTTAAAGAGGTCCTCGTTCTCCTTGGTGACGTCCTCGGCCTCCTTTTTCTCGTCCTCGGTCGCCAGGTCAAGATCACCGGTCGCGACGTTCTTGAGCTCCAGATGACGATCCTCGACCTCGGGCTCGGCACCGTCGGCCACAGCCTTTTCGGCAGCCTCGCGAGCTGCGTCGTCCTCATAGATCTTGGGCATATCGGCGGCAACGTACTCACGCATAGCTTGGAACGTGAACTCATCCACATCCTGCGTCAGCAGCAGCACGTCATAGCCGCGGTCGAGCACGCCCTTTACCACGGGCATCTTGGCCAAGCGCTCGCGCGAGTCACCGGCGGCGTAGTAGATGGCCTTCTGATCCTCGGGCATGCCCTTGGCATACTCGGCCAGGGTAATCATCTTCTGTTCCTTGGCAGACCAGAACAGCAACAGGTCGGCGAGCTCATCGGCCTTCATGCCATAGCTCGAGTAGATGCCGTACTTAAGGCCGCGGCCAAAGTTCTCAAAGAACTTCTCGTAGGCCTCGCGGTCGTTGTCACGCATATCCTCAAGGTCAGCGGTGATCTTCTTTTCCACACGCTTGGCGATGGCCTTGAGCTGACGGTTCTGCTGCAGCGTCTCACGCGAGATGTTGAGCGACACGTCGGCGGAATCCACGACACCGCGCACAAAGTTGTAGTAGTCGGGCAGCAGGTCGTCGCACTTCTCCATAATCAGCACGTTGGAGCTGTAGAGCGCCAGACCCTTCTCGTAGTCCTTGCTGTACAGATCGAACGGGGCGCGACCCGGCACAAACAGCAGGGCGTCGTACTCGAGCGTGCCCTCGGCGTGGAAGCTGATGGTGCGCGCAGGATTATCAAAGTCGTGGAACGTAGACTTGTAGAACTCGTCGTAGTCCTTCTGCTCAACATCGGAGCTGCGCTTTTTCCAAATCGGTGTCATGGAGTTGACGGTCTCGAGCTCCTGGTAGTCCTCATACTCGGGCTTGTAATCGTCGCCGGCGTCCTCGGGCTTGGGTTTCTGGCGGCTCTTGGACACCATCATCTGAATCGGGTAGCGCACATAGTTGCTGTACTGCTGAATCAGGCTCTTGAGGCCCCACTCGGTCAGGAAGCGATCGTAGGTCTCGGCCTCGCCATCGGCGTCGAGCTTCTCGTTCTCACGCAGCGTCAGAATGACATCGGTACCGTGCTCGGCGCGCTCGCCATCCTCGATGGTGTAGCCCTCAAGACCGTCCGACTCCCACACATGGGCGACATCCTCGCCATAGGCGCGGCTGACGACCTTCACATGGCTGGCGACCATAAAAGCCGAGTAGAAGCCCACGCCAAACTGACCGATGATGTCGACATCGGAGCCCTGCTGCTCGGCGTTCTCGGTCTTAAACTCCTCGGAGCCGGAATGGGCGATGGTGCCCAGATTGCGCTCGAGCTCCTCGGCGGTCATGCCAATGCCGTTATCCGAGATGGTAATGGTGCGGGCGTCTTTATCAAAGGAGACGCGAATGGCCAGGTCGCCCTGGTCGATCTTGACGCTCGGGTCCTGCAGGCTCTTAAAGTTGAGCTTGTCGACGGCGTCGCTCGCGTTAGAGATAAGCTCGCGCAGGAAGATTTCCTTATTGGTGTAGATGGAGTTGATCATGAGGTCGAGCAGTTTTTTGCTCTCGGTCTTAAATTGACGCATGTGCAGTCCTTTCGCGCTACCCCTGTCCGCAAAAACGGCCCGGTCGCCCGAGCCGCATCGCAGACCTGCTATGTTCAGACTTAGATTTTATAACCCATTAACGCGCATATATACATACGGAATCGAAAAACTGTATGTCCGAGCGCTCCGATGCGCCAATTGCCAAGGAGTGTCCCCAACTGCCGGCAGAAAAGGAACGTCCCTATCTGCCATCTACGCGCTTGGCCATCCAGACATGGGGTTGGCCCTCGTCTTCGTAATCTACCGGGGCAATTTGCGTGTAGCCCGCCTTTGCATAGAGCGGCAGCACGTATTCCTGCGCATGCAGCTTAATAAGCTTAGCGCCGGCATCGCGTGCACACGCAGCACTGGCCTCGACGATCGCACTCGCCAGTCCGCGACGACGCATAGCCGGCAGCACGGCGACGCGCCCCATAATGTAGGTCTCCCCCGCCGCAACGCCTTCGTCCATGTCGCATGCCGGCAACACCGGGGCCTCTGCGTCAGCCACGCGCTCAAGCTCTTCGGGAAACACGCGCGAGCAACCGGCAAGCTCGTCGTCTACATAGAGCGTCACATGAATGCAGTTCGGATCCTCGTCGATAGCGTCGAACTCATTCTCGTAGCCCTGCTCGTCCATAAAAACGACGCGGCGCACCAACGCCGCGTCATCAAAGCATCCCGTCTTAAGTTGAATATCCATGGCTGCCCCTTCATTCAATGCGAACGTTAGGGACAGATTTTAGCGAAAATGGGCTCCGCGCACGCTAAACTTCGCGCGAGCCTTCGCTAGACAATCGTAATGACCCACGTTATGGGCATCGCTCGCGATGAAGCTGTACAGGTTCTGATCGAACAGGCGCTGTGCCGGCTTTTTCTCGCGACCAAAGCGACCGCCGGCAATAAAGTCGGCCGAAGCCTGCAGCTTGCAGCCCATATCGACCAGGCGCTCTGCAACGCTTACATCCTTTTGAACCGCACGATAGCGCTCAGGATGAGCGATGATCACCTGGTAGCCACGGCACTGCAAATCGTAAATCGTGTTCTCGTACTCTCTAAACGCATACGCATCGGCATGCGTCGAAAGCTCGAGCAGAAACTCGTTGGTTCCATCGAAATGCAAGTGCTCCGCGGCATCGATACCAAGCTCAACGAGCTTTCGGTGGTTGACCTCGAAGCCCATCTGGAGCGGAAAACCGTCAGCGTTATCACGCAGCAGCTCAAAGGCATCCCACATCTTGTCGTAATCAAAATAGGGATCACGGCAGTGAGGAGTGCAAACAATTCTGGTTACACCAGCCCGCTTGGCAGCCTCGAGCATCGCCAAGCTCTCATCGAGATCGGCGGCGCCGTCGTCTACACCCGGCAAGATATGGCAATGAATGTCACGCATAGGTCGGCCTTAATCAACTAAACGTTTGCTCGGTTGGTGAAGATGCCCTTTTTGGAAGTCCCCTGATCGTCGGAGCCCTTCTTCACCTTCTTACCGTCCTTGGTGTAGTAAGAATAGTAGTACTCGCTGGTCTCGGTCTCACAGTAGTTCATAACGGTACCGATGAGCTTGACCTTTTCGGACTTCTTAAGCTGGCCGATGGCGTTGAGTGCCTCCTCGCGCTTGGTGAAGTCCTCGCGCACCACGAACAGCGTGCCGTCGGTCAGGCTGGCAATCTCGGCAGCATCGATGAAGGTGCCGACCGGAGGAGCATCGAAGATGACGTACTGGAACTTGGCAGACAGCGCCTTGACCAGTTTGGCAAAGCGGTGAGAAACGATGATGTCGGCAGGATTGGGAATGTGCGGCTCGGCATCGAGGAAGTAGAAGTTCTTCTGACCCGTCTCGACAATTGCCTGGTCGATGGAGATCTGCTCGGAAAGGACCGCATAGAGTCCGCCGCGCGAACGAACGCCGAGCATATCGGAAAGAGACCTGCGGCGCATATCGGCCTCGACCAGGAGCACGGACTTGCCGCTCGTGGCGATTGCCTGAGCAAGGTTAATGGAAACCGTAGACTTGCCCTCGTTGGGAATCGAGGAGGTAACGGTGATGGTGCGAATAGGGTCGTCCACGCTCGCAAAGCGGATGTTGGCCAGAAGGGTCTTGGCGGCATTCTGTACAACGAGCTTATCGGTGTTCTTTGCCTTAGCCATGCCTATTTACCACCTTTCATAGCCGGAATTCGGCCAACAACGGGAATGCCCAGGAGCTCTTCTGCCTCTTCGGCACCGCGGATGCGGGTATTGAGCATGTCTGCCAAAACGACATAGGCAACTGCGATAAAGATACCGGCGAGGAACGCGACGGCAATATACAGCGTGCGCTTGGGGCCGCTGGGGGCTTCGGGGGTCTTGGCCTCGTCGATAACGTTGATGCTCTGGGCAGCGCCGACGTTCTGAGCGACCGTACTCACCGAGCTGGCCATGGCTTTTGCGACCTTAGCCGTCTCCTTGGCATCGGTGCCGGTAACCGAAAGCGTAATGACACGCGTGGTGGTCTCGGAGGAAACAGACACCTTGTAGTCATCCAGATCGGTGAGGCCCAGTTCATTGGCTGCGCCGCTCTTAACGCTATCGCTATCCAGCAGCGTGGCGATATCGTTGGAAAGCATCTGGCTCGCCGAGAGATCGTTGTAGCTCATCTGACCGCTATCGTCGGTCTTGGCGAGAATGTACATGCTCGTCGTCGCGGTATAGGTGTTGTCCATCGCAACGAAGGACACGATGCCCATGGCGATCGCGCAGACCACCGGAAGGGTGATGACCAGCTGAAGGTGCTTCTTCAGCAGCTGGAACAGTTCGAGAAGGGTCATGCAGCCTGCCTTTCATTTCCCCAGTTCGGATTGACAAAACTGTCCGTATGTTATCGCATCTTTTTACCGAGACCAAACTCTATACATAAGAAACAGGCTCTCCTGTAAAAATGTCGGAAGCAATCGTAAAATTGCACAACAACGCCGCACCCGAAAGTCAAATACGGCGTCTGCATCAATATCTATGTTGTATCGCTATGCGAATGGCTCGTCCTGCTGTATGGGAAACGTCACCGTAATGGTGGTTCCCACGCCCGTCTCACTCGACAGGTCAATCGCGGCGTGATGGTACAGAGCGGCGTGCTTGACAATGGCAAGCCCCAGACCGGTTCCGCCGCGCGCCTTGGACCTACTCTTGTCCACGCGATAGAACCGCTCAAATACCTTGCCCTGTTCTTCAGGCGCGATACCGATTCCCGTGTCGGCGACCGCGAGGAACGGATGGCCTTCGTCGTTGGTGCCGCACTGCAGCGTAACCGTACCGCCGGGTCGATTGTAGCGGATGGCGTTGCTTGCCAGATTATATATGAGCTCGTCAATCAAGCGCGACACGCCTTCGATGACCACAGGCTTGGTCTCATGACTTATCGTCACATTCGCCTGACGGGCGACCTGTTCAAGACGCTGCTCAACCGCGTAGATGGCACGCGAGAGCTCAATAGGCTCCGTGGACCCAATGGGCACCGCCTCGCCCTCAGTTGCACGCTCGGCCTCGTCCAAGTTAGACAGCGTAAGGATGTCGTTGACAAGCGCCGCCAAACGGCCCGCCTCACGATAGATGCGACCGCCAAAGTTGCGCAGGTCGTCCTCGCCCTCGACCATGCCGTTTGCGATGAGCTCGGCATAGCCCGAAATCGCCGTAAGCGGCGTCTTGAGCTCATGAGTGATATTCGCCGTGAACTCGCGGCGCATACGGTCGTTGTCCGCTAGCACCGCCATTTGGCGCTTGAGCTCCTGGCGCTGCGACTCAATACGCTCAAGCATGGGGACCATCTCGGCATAGGCGTGCTCATAGCTACGGCGTGGGTGGTCCAAATCCACCTCTTGCAAAGGCGCGATGATGGCACGGGACTCGCGGCGCGCCATAAAAAACGAGAGTACCGCACCCGCTGCCGCGATAAGCAGCATCGGCGCCACCATCGACAGCAAAATCGCCGCAACGCCAGGCTGGGCCTGCGCCAAGCGGACAACCTGGCCGTTATCAAGGGCGACGGCGCGATACAGCATAATCTCGTCGAGCGTAGAGCTTGCGCGCTCCGCGGAACCCGAACCATTCTCAAAGGCCTCGATGACCTCGGGGCGATCGCCGTGGTTGGGCAGTGTGGAAGGCGACGCCTCGTTGTCGTAGGCAACCGATCCATCCTTGTTAATCAGCGTGATGCGCAAGTCCTCGCGATCGAGGCTACGCAAGAACGGGATGGGCTCTTGCTGCTCGTCGAGGGCGGCAGCAATGAGCTCGGTTTCCTGCGCCAGGTTGGCACTCGTGGCATCCGCCAAGGTGTTTTGCACAAAGAACGCACCCAGCACCGTAAACGCCACGATAACCGCCATGGCACAGACAAAGATCGTCACAAAAACGCGGTGGGACAGCGTATGTTTTCCCTGGGGGGCGAAGACCACGGGTTACTCCTCCGATGCGGTGGCCGCGGTGTCGTCACCTTCGGCACCATCACCGGCAGAAGGCTCGGCCAAGCGGTAGCCCACGCCGCGTACGGTCTCGATGGCGCTGGCATGCTCGCCCAGTTTTTGGCGAAGCGTCTGCACGTGCACGTCAACGGTGCGCGAACCGCCGTCGAAGTCCCAGCCCCACACGCTCTGCAGCAACGACTCGCGGGTAAAGACCACGCCGGGCTTGCGCATGAGGTACTCGAGCAGGTCGAACTCGCGCAGGGTGAGCTTAAGCGGCTCGCCGGCAACGGTCACCTCGCGATGGCTGGGCGAGAGCACAATGTCGCCCACGCTGAGCACATCGCTTGCCTGCTTGACCATGCCGCCGCGACGCAGCAGTGCGCGGCAGCGGCTGGCGAGCTCCATGAGCGAGAAGGGTTTAGTCAGGTAATCGTCGGCACCGCCATCGAGCGCCATCACCTTGTCGAGCTCGGTATCCTTGGCGGTAAGCATCATGATGGGCACCGTCGCCGTCAGGCGATCGGCACGCAGGCGACGCATAATCGCCAAGCCATCGGTATCGGGCAGCATGATGTCGAGCAGGACAGCATCGGGTACCCGTCGCGCCACGGCGGCCTTAAACTCGCCGTCGCACGAAAAGCCCTCGGCCTCGATTCCCTGCTTGCGCAGCGCATAGACCGTCAAATCCCTGATGTTGTCATCGTCCTCGACGTAATAGATCATGTTGAACCCCTTTGCGGCCGACATGACCGCATCTTAACCCTAAAGGTGCCTGTACTAGATGGTATCAGCCAAAACGGCCCGTCAAATAATCCGCCGTGCGCGGATCAGTCGGATTCTTGAAGAGTTGCGCGGTAGGCGCGTGCTCCACCAGCTCACCCAGCAAAAAGAACGCGACCGAATCGGAAATACGCGCGGCCTGCTGCATGTTGTGCGTCACGACCACCAGCGTGCACGTTTCCTTGAGCTCGCAGGCAAGCTGCTCCACCACGAGCGTCGACACGGGGTCGAGCGCCGAGGTCGGCTCGTCCATCAGCAGAATATCGGGCTGCACGGCAAGTGCACGGGCGATGCACAGGCGCTGCTGCTGTCCACCCGAAAGACCCAGGCCCGACTCCTTGAGCTTGTCCTTGACCTCACCCCACAGGGCAGCGCGACGCAGGGAGTCCTCGACCAGCTCATCCAGCACAGCGCGATCGCGCACGCCCATGCCGCGCGGACCATACGCGACGTTGTCGTAGATGCTCATGGGAAACGGGTTGGGGCGCTGAAACACCATGCCCACGCGCTGGCGAAGGCGGCAGATGTCGTAATCGCCCAGGATATCTTGACCATCGAGCGCAATCTTGCCCTCGATGCGGCAATCCTTGATGCCGTCGTTCATGCGGTTAAAGCAGCGCAGCAACGTGGACTTTCCGCAGCCCGAAGGCCCGATAAACGAGGTGATCTGCTTGTCGCGGATCTTGATATTCACGTCCTTGAGCGCATGATGGTCGCCATAGAACAGGTCGAGGCCCTCGACGTCGATGCGCGTCGGCGAGGCGGCAAGATCCTCTGCCGTGGGACGAGTCGCATCCCCAACCTCGCGCTCGTGCGCGGCCTCGGCCTGCGCTTTCATGAGTTCTTCAAGCTCCGTGGGCTCCACAGCCGCAGCAGCCGTCATACCGCATACCTCCACATCAATATCAATTCAGCAGTATCGATAGTAGAAATCGCGGCTCATATGCACGTGAGCGCATTGTCAAGTGTTTGTAAGGGCACGCTGGCTATGCAGCGGGCAGCTCGATGGTGAATATCGTGTGTTCGGGCGTCGATTCACATGCAACGGTACCGCCGTGTGCCGCGATGATCTCCTTGGCGATGGCAAGCCCCAGTCCAGCGCCGCCGCGATTGGTCTCACGCGCCGCATCCAGGCGATAGAACTTCTCAAAGATCACCTTGAGCTTAGCAGCAGGGATAGGATCGCCCTGATTGATAAAGCGCACGCGCACGCCGTCATCGTCTTGGCGCCTAGCCTCAATCGTGATAGTGGAGCCCTCGTAGCTATAGGCGACGGCGTTTTTCATGATGTTGTTGAACACGCGAGCCATTTTGTCGCCATCCACGAGCACCGTCAGGTCCTCGCGAATATCAACTTGGGCTTCCTTATGCTGCTCGTTGAGGATGGGATAGAACTCGTCAGCCACCTGAGCCAGCAGCAACCCCAGATCAACATAGCCGCGCGTGAGCACGATATCGTGGAAGTCAAAGCGCGTGATATCGAAGAACTCTTCGATGAGCGCATCGAGCCGGTGCGCCTTGTCGAGCGCCACGCCCGTAAAGTGCGCACGTTGCTCAACCGGCAGCTCGGGAGCCTCTTGCAGCAGCGAAAGATAGCCCACCACACTGGCAAGCGGGGTGCGTAGGTCATGTGCCAAGTACGTGACCAAATCGTCCTTGCGATGAGACTCGTCACGCAGAGCTTGCTGCACCTTGTGCTCACGGTCACGCACGCGGTTAAGGGCGCCCTCGACCTCCAAGAAGTCGCCGTCAATGTTGTCCCAGGTGTCGGGGTGATCGATCAGGCGATCTTGAATACGAGCGGCCAGCATACAATCGGCATGCTGCTCGCCCTGTTCGTAGCCCTGGTAGTACAGGGCGCGGCCGCACAAGAACAGCACGCACGCGGCAAGCGCCAGCACAAAGCCAAGCATGTTGAATACAAAGCCGGCATCGAACAGCACCGGCCCTTCGATGCCGCCGAACGTCATGGCGCCAATCGCCAACGTCATGGCCCACGCGGCGCCGCCAATCACCATGCAGCGGCGCACGATCTCAAATCGATCGATCAGCAAAAAGCCGACAAGCAGCACCGCCAAGATTCCAGCGATGTTATCAATGCCAATCAGCAGCAGGGTCAGCAAAAAGAGCAGCACCGTTGCAAGCGCGCGATTGTCGACGACCGACCTCACGTATTCAAAGAGTCGATCGGGCACCTCGAACGCTTGTCTATCGTCTTTTGTCATATCAAGATCCTCACAAGCGAAAAGCGTTATTCGATGATGTAGCCGACGCCCCAGACGTTTTTGATAAAGCGCGGCTTTTGTGCGTCGTCGCCAATCTTTTCGCGCAAGTGGCGAATGTGCACCATCACCGTATTGTTGGAGCCGGGCATAAAATCCTCGTTCCACACCGCACGGAACAGGTCCTCCACGGCCACCACGCTGCCGCGATGCTCGACCAGATACAGCAAGATTGAATACTCGGTGGGTGTGAGGCGTACCGGTGCACCGTCCACCGTCACGGAACGAGCATCGCGGTTGATCTCCAGGCCGTCGAGCTGAAGGGTCGGCGACTCGGCCGCCTGTGCGCGGCTACCGTAGCTGGTGTAGCGGCAAAGCTGAGCGTGCACGCGCGCGATGAGCTCCAGAGGACGAAACGGCTTAACCACGTAATCGTCCGCGCCAAGCGAAAGGCCCTCGATCTTGTCTTGCTGGGCATCGCGCGCCGTCAGCATGATCACGGGATAGGTATGGCTGGAACGGATCGTACGCAGCAGCTCAAAGCCATCGATATCGGACAGCATGACATCCAGCAGCGCCAGATCGAACTCCTGCTCCAAGATTGCCTTGGCAGCATCGGCCCCGCTATAGGCAATCTGGACATCAAAGCCCTCTTTTGTAAGGTAGATACCAACCAAGTCGGCGATGGCCTTTTCGTCATCAACTACCAAAATGCGCTCGTTCATGCGTGCTCCTCTCGCGCTCCATTATGCCCGAGGGGGCGCCCGTCACACACAACAAGCGTGGGTGATTAAGTCGGCCTTAAGCACCCTTGTGCCCGTTCGGGCGCGGATGTGGGCCACGCACGCACGCGATGATCGCCGACGCCGGCAAACGATATACTCTTGTTCCAGAAGAGACCATCCCGTCGAAAGCGAAATCCGTGAAGCTGTCTCTTATACACATCTCCGAGCCCACGAGACTACGCTGCATCTCGT
>URNC01000016.1 GCA_900549065.1 uncultured Collinsella sp.
GTAGACGCGCGCGATGCGCGCGATAACGGCCTCGACCCCCTTCTGCGAACGGTAAGCTTGACACATAGCCTCGCCCAGTCGTTTTGATTCGTTATAGCAGGCGCGAAGAGTGTTGCAGTCGATGTTCCCGCAGTACTTTTCATCATAACGTTCCACGTCACCGCGGTTCTGGCCATAAATCTCGACCGATGAGGCAAAGAGTAGCCTAGCACCGCATTCGGCTGAATAGCTGAGGAGATTCTGTAAGCCGTCCACGTTGGCTCGGATGGTGCCGATGGGATCGGTAGCGTACTGGCGCGGGTGAGTGGAGCTCGCTAGGTGCAAAACGTAGTCCGCGGGGGCGGCAGGGCTGTAACCTATCGCAGCAACGGAGCCCTCCTCAAACGAGAAGTGGTCTCGACCGAAGTACGGCAGTCTCGAGCGCGCTTTCTCGATGTTGCGCCCCAAAGCGATGACGCTACACCGCGCCCCATCAATGTCGTTCTTGCGCATTAGAACGTCGACGAGGAAGGTCCCGATCATACCGGTCGCTCCGGAGATGGCGATCGTCTTATTCGCGAGCTTATCCCATGGCAGGGGGAGCGAGCAAACTTTGTCAAGGTCGGCGATATACTCCGGGCAATTGAGCCTATTCATCTCGGGTATCCCTCTCCGCCGCCCATGCGCGGAAGAACTCGAGGTTTTCCGGCGTGGTAAGCTTAATGTTACGGTCCGACCCCGCAGCAAAGTTGAGCCTCACGCCCAGCTGGACCATCATCGTGTTCGTGTAGTTGGAGCCGTCGACTCCGACACCTTTCTCAAAAGCCTCGTGATATTTGGAGTCGAGCAGCCCAAAACGGTAGGCCTGCGGTGTGGATACGCGGCGAAGCGTCTCGCGGGGAATGTACTGCGTAGTGGTGGTGGAATCTTTCTTGTCCACAAGGAAAATCTGCTCGTTGTAAGGCATGCTTGTGACGGCGTTGCCACACTCCTTGGCTACGCGGATGACGTCGGTGATAACCTCTGGGTCGAGCATGGGGCGCACGCCGTCGTGAACAATGCAAATGTCATCTTCGGCAAGCACACCCTCAAAGTTGTACACGCCGTTGCGGATAGACTCCTGTCCAGAGGCGCCGCCTTTGACGACCCACTTCAGTTTGTCGATTTTGTACTGCCTCGCATAGGCGCGCAAAACCTGCTCCCAGCCGGCCAGGCACACCACCTCGATGGCGTCTACAAGCGGGTGCTCCTGAAAAGCCTCGAGTGTGTAGACTATGACGGGCTTCTCGCCAACATTGATGAACTGTTTGGGAATCTCTTGCCCCATACGCGAACCTACGCCGCCCGCGATGATAATTGCCACGTTCATGAATTATTTTCCTTCCCCGGAATTTGCCTTCCATACCTTCATCCCATGAGTGACCCGCCGGTCCTCGGGCGGAAGCCGCATGTAGTCGCCGTAGAGCCCCTTTAGGTACGCGTCCCAGTGCGGACACGCCTTGAAAGCACGACCCTCGAACTCCATATCGATCAAGTTGTCGAAGTCCTCGACGGGAAAACCGGGCTTATCGGGCTTATAGGGCCCCCAAACAACATCCCCAGCTTCATGCGTATCGCCGAACTGCAGGCCACGAGCCCTCTCCCCTAGCTCGGAATACTGCTTTTCCGCAGGAAACACCGCCCTATGAATCGGAAATAGGAAATGCTTTGCGACCTTTTTCAGCGGATTTGAAGTAGATGTTTTGATGTTTACGTATGACCGCAATGCCCGGAAGAATGTCTTTTCCTGAGCCGCCATCAGGGTCGCTTTCTCAGAATTATCGTCAGGCATAGCATCGGCGGGAAAAATATCGATCCAGAGAAACTCTTCGATCACCTCTTCGAAGTGCGGTTCCTGCGCTCTCCATGAAGGGTTGGTCAGTTTCATGAAGGGATAGATGTACCCCTTGCGTCCAGGAATATTGGCCGTCAACCCAGCAGGCACCCACTCGGGATGTGATGCAAGTTCATCGAAATCAGGTCTTGGCATAATGACGTCAATATCGTCATCCCAAGGAATGAATCCCTTGTGCCTCACGGCACCTAGAAGCGTGCCGCCATCAAGTGAATAGCGAAGCCCATGCTCGTTTGTCATTCTGTCAAAATCGACGAGCATAGTAAGCAACAGGTTTTGGATTTCCGTAGTGTGGAGGTACTGCATCATTACTCCTTAGGACTCTTATGGAAGCTTGTCTCTGACCGGGGCACGCGCCAGAGTATGAAAACTCTTGCTAGTAGCAACAAGGCATCGCAACCCCAACGGACAACGCAGATAACATCAAGGGTTATCAACCCGGCAAGGTAAAGTGCCAGAAGAGAGACCGCGTTAACGATCCCGGCGAACAACGTAGAGACTGTCAGCTCCTTTACATGCCCCATGGCGCCCAGAACCGGCCAGCCAATCAGAATTCCGTAAAACGAGAAGATAAAGATTGGCGAAATCATCCGCATGACATGGGCACCGCCAACGTATTCGGGTCCTCCGAGGACGAGCATGATTGGCTCGGAAAGAGCGCAATACGCAACGGTTCCCAGGACGAGGGCAGGCAGCCCAACAAGTGCCAACTTTCGTGCGAACCCGAAGTCTCTGTTCTTGATCATATGGGGGTAAAGGCTGTTGGCAATAGGCGTGTAGAGCGACTGCACGGCGTTCACGGTCGTGAGCGTGAGCGACCAAAAGGCGATGTCCGTCTTGCTTGTGATCGCCAACCCGATAATCACCGTTGTGAATCCAGAGAAAAGAGAGGAGCTGACGTTCGAAACGCAATAAATAGCGGAGACGCGTAGTTCCTCGACGCTCTCCTTAAAGGTAGGCCTTGCTATGCCGACGCCAAACATGCGCTTCTGGGCGCGATAGCTCCATGCGATGTCGACGATCTCCGACAGTACATCAGCCACAGCAACAAGGATAAGATCCCCCGGCCCGCGCACGAGAAGGATCGTAAGCGCGACCTGCACCCCCTTGGATGCAAAATACCGAGTCGTCAAAGGCCCCATGCGCTCGTTTCCCTGAAAGATGAAGTCGGGCAGCACTGTGCGACCTGCCGTTGCAAAGAACGCCCAGATGACGTAGACCGTGTTCTCGGCCATAATGGGAATAAAGCGTGTTATGACCATGACACAGAAGAAAAGGCCGCAGAGCAACATGAGGCGTGCGACCGTAATCGCCCCCACGAGGCGGGAGAGAGCTGCAGTGTCCCCTTTGAGATCAACTACCTTCTTGGTACCAGAGAGTGTAAAGCCAAAATCGGCGATGGTTTGGACCACGCCCATGAAGGAGAGAACATATGCGTAAACGGCATAGCCCTCAGTCCCGAGGATACGAGTAAGATAGGGAATAAGTAGCAGCGGAAAGAGATACTTGAGTATCTGAAGGCCATACTGCCAAAGCGTGTTCTTGTAGAATGTACTGTGCTTCACCGGCAGCATCCTCCATTCAAGACGAAGGAGGCGTAAGCCAGTCTATTAAAATAGAATCGACGGATAGAATACCGCATATTTCGCAATTCCAATGTACTTGAAGGAGGGAATGAAATACCTAAATGCAATAACGCCGCAGAAACAAAACGATAATGACGTAAGACGCGTTATACAGGGCTCCGCCGAATAGTCTTGAAAACACCAAGCGCCTTGCGGGAAGTCGAAGAAACAATGACGCTATTCGACAAAACCATGCTGTGAACTAAATCAGGGAAGCCGCTAACGCGCTTACGATACTCAAGTTTGATCATTTTATCGAATGAAATTTTAGCCTCATCATCCAGATTGGAACGCCACAGGATCTCATCAAGATCGCAATAATGCTGACAAATGCCGCGCCTTGCATTTAGATGCGCGCTTTTCGACCATCTTGCCGCGTACTGAAGCATTTCATCGCACACTCGGCCCCAATCGGCCACCTGCTTTTCCCGGAATACTTTCGTACTGTTAGAGTCATGCTGTCGGTAATAATAGAGGGCCTCTTCAATATGAAAGAGGCTACACGCCTTATCGAAGACGGGAAGCAACTGACAAAGGTCCTCTCCGTGCATAAGGCCAATCCGGTTTGTATACCAATCATATCCAGGAAACAAATCGGTGCGAATAACCTTATTCCAAACGCTGTTGAAATCGCAGCCGCATAACATGCTTCTAACGGCATTAAAATCGTCGCCAATATGCATCCCAGGAGAAATACAGGCCTTCAGCGATGGTCGAACAGGATCTAGTCCCATGGTGAAATCGAAGGAAATGATATCCGCATTTGACGATGTGATGGCAGAGCAGACCTTCTCGAGACATCCCTCCAGAAGACAATCGTCAGAATCAAGAGCGAGGACATAACGCCCCTTCGCCCTACGAAGACCGTCCCGCCGTGCGGCTAATAGGCCTTCGTTTTCCTTGTGGATTACAAAGGCCTTCTCGTTCCCTTCGCAATAAGCGTCACAAATCTTAGGTGACCCATCAGTTGAGCCATCGTCAACAAGGATAACCTCATACGCTCCTCGCCCTTGGGCATCAATAGACTCCAGGCAGGCTGGTAGGAAGCATTCGGTGTTATAGACAGGCACGATAATGGAAATATCGGGCTTCTCATCAAGCATAAAAGACTCCTAAAAGCGCTGAGGAATACGGGAAAAGATTGCAGCTACCGCCAAATACGAATGTGATAGCGAAATAGAGCACGCAAAAAGTAATTGCAAGCACCCCGGATAGCAAACGCTCGTTACCAAGGTTCTCGGATAAAAATGGATAGAGGAATCCCGAGATAAATAGAAATGGGAAACTGAGCCTAATCAACTCGGGACTTATGCTTGCAAACTGAGCGAATACAGCTGAGGATACGCCGCAGCAGACATAAAAATTAAGCATCTCCCGATTAGTAGGCCCCATTGAACTTTTATGACCCAAAAACCTCATAATCATACAAAAAGGCAGGTAAATTAACATCGTATTGTTCAATGAACCCATTCCAGCATGTTTTACCTGAAACGAATATGACGACGTAAAAGATGAGACTAGCTGCATCAAATCTGGCCCTATTAAAACCGCACTGACGGCACAGACGGCAACACCGATGCAAAACAACATAGCAAGAGTTTTGGATGAGCGAACACCCCTGCTCTCGCAACAAGCTATGTAAATGACCCAAACAAAAATGCCCACAATTGACATCTTATGAAAACCAACGGCAACCGCCAAAAAAACAAAAGCAGGTAGATTTTTCCCGTGAATCAGTTCATAAACCATCAAGACGAGCATGCTTGTTGCTAGGCACTGCCTGAGTATGTTTAGCGTGTATCCAAAGACAATGAAACAAAGAAAGAATCCGATGACAGGATACCCTTGAGGAAATTGCTTTTTTGCAACCAGAACAAAAGGAAGGAAAATAAAAACTTCACAGAAGAAAAGCACTGCGTTGAAATCACCAGTCAGTCTCCCTAGAAACCAGAACAAAAGCACAAAAAGCGGTTCTTGATCCGAGCAAGCACTGAGGGCTCCTATAGGCGAATAAACCTGAGAAGCATTAAAACAGCTTAGAGGATATGCCGAAGTATCTGTTCCAACGGTTATATCTCTAGCACCCGCCACCACACAAAGGGGCAGAACCGATATTAACGCGAGGGCAAGTCCAAAACGCTTATCACCGATGCGTGCTGAGAGATAAAGCAAAGCAATATGGAATACAAACGCAACTAGATAGATCTGCATCACTGCACCTGCTCAGCAAGTTGTACATAGCCCTCAGAGATACCGTTAGTCAAGCCATCGCCGACAATGACGACCTCGTACTCAAAGTGGTCCTGACGTGCGATCCTAGCCAAGCACTCGCCAAGGAAGTCCTCGACGTTGTATACGGGAACGATTGCAGAAAATCTCACCTTATCAACCCTTAATTTCTTGGGGTTTATCCAATTGCTTTGCCCGAAACTGCGGCATAGAGGGCGTAGAAGGCGTTGTGCGCCTTTGGGGAAATCGCGAAGAGCATGCACCGCAGCCTCCAGGCGCGAGATGCCAAACGGCTCCGCGAGGCTCGCCCCGCAAGCTTGCGAGCACGCCTCAGATACGACCGCCCTTCAGCCCTGTCGCCAAAGGTATCGAGGTCGACGCGCATAGCGACGCGCAGCGTACAGTAAGCTCGAAAGCACTCAAACTCGTCCTTAAGACCGCCCCCGGCAATTTGTCGCACGGTCTCAATAGTCTCATCCATGTCGTGCGCTTGCTTGGGCCCCTGCTTCTTAAACGTGGTGATGGAGCCGGGTCTCGTTACATATGCGTAGAAAGGAGCGTCAGAAAAGGTGATCTCCCCGACACGCGAACAGATAGAGGCGATCACGCCCATGTCTTCGAAAAGCTGCCCCTCAGGAAAGGCAAGGTAGGGGATCAGGGACCGGGCGAAGAGCTTGCCGCACGCAGAACCACTCTCCCCGTTGAATAAAAGCAGTTTCCTAAAACGCTCGGTACCGGACTCCACCTTGAACTCAGCAGTCTGCTCCATCTCGTAGTTCTCGAGAAGGGGCGTCTTGGCGAAAGACCCTGCAACAAGAGTCACCTGGTATTTCAGGGCAGCTTCAACCATAAGCTCAACGGTTCGCGGGTCGATGAGGTCGTCTCCGTCGACATACATGAGATAGTTGCCGCGGCATCGTTGCGTGCCATAATTGCGAGCAGAAGAGAGCCCTCCGTTCTTCTTATGGTGAATCTCGACGCGTGGGTCGTCTCCGACGGCGTATTCGATCAAATCGATAGTATCGTCCGTGCAGCCATCGTCCACGATAAGGATCTCGATGTTCGGATACGTCTGATTGAGCAGCGACCTCACACAAGGAAGTGCGAACGTTCCCACGTTGTACATGGGAACGATAATGCTTACCAGTGGGTTATCGACTTTGGAAGACATTTTGCTACGCCCTCCGGAGAAGAATTCGATAGATCAGCGACCTCAGTGAATTGGGCATAAGGCAGACCAGCGCGTGCGGCACGTATGAGCAGATATAGTCGCGTTCAGTGAAATAACCCCGCTCTACCTGTGCTCTCTTGAAGGCCTTGGCGTACTTGAGGTACTGAACTCCGCCCCTGCGGGCGTAGAAGTCCTCGCTAACACGCATGGCGACTAAAGGCTCTCCCAAATTGTCCGCGCGGCAGCCGCATGCAAGCATTCTGTTGAAGAGGTCCCAATCCTCGAAATAGAGGAAGTCAGAGCTGTAGTTGCCTGCCTCCAGGACCTTTGATTTCCTGAACGTCATAGGCGGGTGGCGAAAGGGGTTGCGCCTCTTGGAGTAGGCGCGGATAGCGTCCATTCCCTTGGGAAGATCAGTGGTGGCGACGGGCTTGTCCGGCGACTCGATGAACTCCACGACGTCGCTGCCCACCATGTCAAGCCCACTCTCAAGAGCTGCGAGCTGTTTCTCCATGCGATCGGGTCGGGCAACGTCGTCGGTATCCATACGAGCAACGACGTCGTTTGAGCAAGCGATCATGCCTTGACGCAGGGCGTAGCCGAGGCCACGGTTTTCGCCATAGGCAACAAAGTTGAACAGGCCGGGATGGGCAGAGTCATACTCCCGGAGCACATCCTCCAAACCATCCGTCAACGGGCCGTCCTCAACCATGACAATCTCGGCGGGCGGCACGGTCTGGGCAAGCATGCTGTCGAGTGACTCTTTAAGATACTCTGGGTGCTCCTTAGCGTACAGGCTCATAAGGACGGTGTAGGCAGAGTATTGCATTGTTATTTTCCCCTCCTCATCGCCTTGAACGTTTTGACGAACACGCGGGCGTCAAGTCCAAACGACTGGTGGCGGACGTAGAAGAGTTCACGGGCCTGCCGCTGGCCGCTCCCCCAAGTCGAGTCATTACGATCTGTAGCGGCCCACCAGCCGGTGATGCCCGGCTTACATGCGAGCACCTCATCGCGGGCGTCACCGTACTCGTAGGTTTCTTCGAGTGTCACAGGCCTTGGTCCAATAACGGATAAATCCCCTGTAAGTACGTTGATGAACTGCGGCAATTCGTCGAGTGAAGTGTGACGCAGAAAACGACCAACGCGAGTAATGCGTGGGTCGTCGTCAACCTTTTGCTCTCGCTGCCATTGCACCAGCTGCTCAGCAGTCATGTACTTCTCAGGGTGCTCATGAGCGTCAGAGACCATGGTTCGGAGTTTGAAGATATAGATGGGCTTACCGTTCTTACCGACTCGCTTTTGGCGGAAGAACGGCTTGCCGGGGGAATCGATCTCTATAGCGACGCATGCGACGACGACGGGGATGGCCAAAACCAAACAGACGCCAGCGGAGAACACAATATCGAAGGCTCGCTTGAAGGCAAAGTAGCCCGGCCCACCTTTCTTGGGTGCAGCAGCATTGGGATCGGCAGCCCGCCCCACGGGCGCATCAGTTGCATATTGAGTTTTATCCGACATGTTCTCTTCCTCGACTTCGTCCACAGATTAAGGATCCTCCCTGTTTTGCTAGACAATCGCCATCAGCTAGGCGATCGCCTTTTTAAGGTTGCGCATGACGCGCTACTCGTTTGAAAGCACGGCAAGGCCAACACGGGTGGTTACGCGTCGGCCGCACAGGTTGAGCTCCAGATAAGCAGTGCATTTACGTCTATTAATGGTTTTGATGAGGCCCTCGTGGCTCAAGAGCGGACCAGCCGTCACCACGACTTGGTCGCCTTCTTTTAAGGCCTCGCTCATGGGCACTACGCGGTCTCCCTTATGCGTAAAGCCGCCAATAAGTTGGACCTCTTCTTTTGCCATCGGCACAAACTGACCGTCCTGGGAAAGCACCCGGGCAAAGTCGTCCATGCGCAGCAGGTACTGTTGCACGGTACGGGGATCTGCCGTGTCGCAGATAAGATAACCGGGAAATAGCGGCTTGGTCGTATTGACCCATTCGCCGTGTACTTTGCTCTCCGTTTGAAATTGGGGATAAAAGAGCTCTTGCATGGCACCAGCCGGCACCATACGCTCGATGCGCTCGCGCATTACGTCTTCGCGACCGTTAATGACCTGGATCACATACCACACGAGCACTACCTCCTTTCTGTCTTACGTGTGGCTCACGAGGTTTGGGTATGGCTTCGCCAGGGCGCTTGTGCGCGAAGGCGCTCCATATTCAAACCCTGAGCCCAGTCAGACAAGCACGTGGCTCTGCCCCACCGTGAACGGTATGTATAAATGCAGTTGCTAGAGACGCGGACGTGTATCGCAAAATGACCGCATCCCCAGCTGGCTGCGTGCGAGCCAGTCAAGCGGGTACAAAACTGGACCGCACGCAAACAGCTAAAGAACTACTACGCTTTGGCCTGCAAGCTACTAACCATTTGCACATTAGAAATAACTTAATGCAAACAATTTAGGTTGCATGACCTCTTTATTGGAGCTCGTGGTTTTTCTAACACCGCCGTTACGGCCGGATGCTGATCGACCCTATGCTTTGTGGCTTGCTGAAGCCGTGAGCACAGTTGAACTAATGTAACAATAGGTATTCTAGCACAAGCTGGCAGCAAAACTGATTTGGCTAATGGCGGACATCATTTCGTTCATTTAGCGTACTCAAGGGAGTTGTTTTGGGATGTTGTTCACATTGATGCAGCTTATTGAGGTGCTGGCGGTAATTAGGGGCGTTCCTGAAGCCCAAATGAAGCAGCGATCTGCGCCGATAATCGCGTTTGTCTAACAAACTACGTACAGACATGGGAAATAAATTGTGCAACTTTTTGTTGCCGAAGGAGGGGTTTGTGGCGCGAGGTATTTTGACATGAAAAAAGGCCTCCGGGATTCCGAAGGCCTTTGCATTCACGATGGTGGAGACGAGGGGGATCGAACCCCTGACCTCTTGACTGCCAGTCAAGCGCTCTCCCAGCTGAGCTACGCCCCCGTGACGAGGAGATACTATAGGGGAAGACTTTCTTTGATGCAAGGACTTTTTTGGGTTGAATCTCATACTTGCGGGTTTTCCTGGGACGGGGCAGAAATAATCACTTTTCGAGCGCTTATTTCTATCCACTGTCCCGATAAAACCCTGATGCGATAGACCTTACTTGTAGAGGTAAGCGATGGCGGTGCCGGTGTGGACTTGAATCGTGGCTGTTGACCTGACGACGTTGCTAATGCCCGTGTCGGCCAACAAGCCCAGGGGGCTGTGATCTAGTTCCCACTCTAGACCGTGTTCGCTTACTACCGTCCCAGGGGCTATGGCGATGATGGAGAACGTCCTGCCTTCGGAGCCCTCGATAGTCCACGATTCGCCCGCGTGGAGGATGCGAGCGACCACCTTGTCCTCGGCAATCCAGACAGGGGCATCCTCATAGCCCGCGAGCAGGCCCAGTACGGAAAGCGCCATGTCCGGACGGCCGCCCGTGGCGCAGGTCGCAACCACTTCGGCACCCGGCCAGCGACGGCGGACTGAATCGAGCGCCAGCGCCAGATCGGTATAGTCCTTGTAGGGGTCGTGGCGCTCAACTTCAAAGTCGGTGGCGGCATCGACCAACGCGCGACCGGCGTCGCTCACCGTGTCGGCATCTCCCACATACACGTCGCAGCCCAGTCCCGCGCCCTGCAGCGCGTCGAGCCCGCGATCCACGGCGACAACGTGATCGCACTCCCCCGCTAGCCTACGCAACAGGCCCGCGCTCGCCACCACGGGCGAGCCGCAGACCACTAATACCTTGCAAGCCACAGCCCTCGCCTATCCCTCAAACGAAAGCACGCGGGTCAGATTCAGCTCCTCGTAGCTGTCGATAAAGATATCGCAGTTGGCTCGCACGTCATCGCGCTTCATACGGCCGTGCGGGTCATAAATACCCACACGCTTAAAGCCGGCGGCTCCAGAACTCTTTAGGCCAAAAACCGCGTCCTCAAACACCCAAGCGCGCTCAAACTTATGCCCATGGCGTTCCTCCAGGCGGCGCAGCGCCAGCTCGTACACATCGGGGAACTGCTTGGAGCGTCCTGCCTCACCCGTCGTGGTAACAAACTCCATATAAGCGTCGAGCCCGGCACCAGCGAGCGCAGACTTAACCAACTCGGCCGGCGTGGACGTAGCCACGCACATGGCAATGCCGGCTGCCTTCGCCTGCTCCAAAAAAGCCAGGAGCCCCTCGCGCGGGGGCACCTTGGAGTACCCATCAATCAAAATCTCACTCAGCTCGCGATACAGCTCCTCGCCATTCGCGCCAATGCCCCACGTGTCGTGGTAGGCCTGGCACTCGTCCTCCAGTGACAGGTGCTCAAATTGGGCAAAGTCATCCACGGTCACGTCAATCCCGTGACGATGCAATAACTCGGGCTGCGCATAGCCCCAAACAGGGGTGCTATTTACCAGCGTGCCATCGCAATCGAAAATAAAAGCAACTTGGGGAGCGGCGGTATGGGACATAAACAAGCCTTTCGATGTCAAAGGGTAAACAACCTGCTAAAAACGTTTTACCAAACGTCAGCCAGACAATTTTGAAACCCAAATTGGTAAAACTGTCAAGAGTTTTACCACGGCAATTCTGCCAGTGGTCTAAACATGTCGCTTACCGATTAAACGTCCCCGCAAATCCGCTTTCGTTCATAAAACTAACGTACAGGTGTTATCGTAGTTTTTGCCGAAAGTTCCACCGAGCACGCGAGGTGGAACGAATCACAGAAACTTTGCCGTCCCTTCGATTCGTGCAGCCTTGGACCTTTCGCATCTAGTCACCAAGGCAATACGCTGCCGCGTCATGATGGGATCAAACGTGAGCGATACAAAGCTAAAGCCAGCTACCAAAAAGCCCGCTACCCGTAAAGCCGCCCCGCACGCACCGGAGCTCACCAAGGACGATGTCTATCTGTTTGGCATCGGTACGTGGGAGCGCAGCTGGGAAAAGATGGGCGCGCATCCCGACACGCAGCAGCGTACGCGCGGCTGGCGTTTTTGCGTTTGGGCGCCCGACGTTAAGAGCGTCCACGTAATCGGTGAATTCAACAATTGGGATGAACAAGCCAACCCGCTGGTGCCCGTGCATACGAGCTCTATTTGGGAAGGCTTTATTCCTGGCGCAGAGCAGGGCCAGCTCTATAAATACCTCATCGAGACCAACGAGGGCGAAAAGCTCTACAAGGCCGATCCGTACGCCTTTAAGGCCGAGTGCCCTCCGGGTACCGCCAGCGTGCTGTGGACCCTCGATGGCTACAAGTGGAACGACGCCGCATGGCTCAAGCGCCGCGCCGGCCACAATCACATGTCGCAGCCGCTCAACATCTACGAGGTGCATATTGGCTCGTGGAAGCGCCACGGCGACGCGCCACAGGGCGAGCCGGACGAGTACGGCAACTACCCCGGCCCCATGGACCCATTCCCCGCGCAGCGCGGCGAGTTCTACACCTACGACGACCTGTCGGTGGAGCTCGTGGACTACGTGCGCGACATGGGCTACACGCATATCGAGGTCATGCCGCTTATGGAACATCCCTTCGATGGCTCCTGGGGATACCAGACGACCGGCTACTTTGCCGCCACGTCGCGTTACGGCAACCCGCAGCAGCTCATGCACTTTATCGATGCGTGCCACGAGGCGGGCATCGGCGTGATCATGGACTGGGTGCCCGGCGGTTTTTGCGCCGACTCCCACGGACTTGCCACCTTTAACGGCCACATGCTGTTTGAGCACGAGATTCACCCCAACTGGGGCACGCACAAGTTTGACTTCGCCCGCGGCGAGGTCCGCTCCTTCCTGGTCTCCAACGTGCTGTATTGGATCGAAAACTTCCACGTGGACGGCATTCGCATGGACGGCGTGTCCAGTATGCTGTACCTCAACTTTGGCATCGACGATCCGGGGCAAAAGAAGTTCAACAAGTACGGCACCGAGGAGGATCTGGACGCCAGCGCGTTTATCCGACAGGTCAACTGCGCCGTGGAGGCCCACTTCCCCGACGTGATGATGATGGCCGAGGAGTCCACCGCGTGGCCGCTCGTGACCTATCCGCCGCAGGACGGCGGCCTGGGCTTCCACTACAAGTGGGACATGGGCTGGATGAACGACACCCTGCATTACATGCAGACCGATTTTCCGTGGCGCCCCGGCAACCACGGGCTGCTCACGTTCTCCATCATGTACGCCTTTACCGAGAACTTTATTTGCCCGCTGAGCCACGACGAGGTCGTGCACGGCAAGTGCTCGCTCATCGGCCGCATGCCGGGCGACTGGTGGCGCCAGTTTGCCGGCCTGCGCACGCTGGCTTTCTACCAAATGACGCACCCCGGTGCCAAGCTCAACTTTATGGGCAACGAGATCGGCCAGTTTATTGAGTGGCGCTACTACGAGTCCATCCAGTGGTTCCTGACCGAGGAGTACGAGACCCACCGTCATCATCAGGCGTTTATCAAAGCGCTCAACCACCTGTACACCGCCGAGCCCGCCCTGTACGAGCGCGGCTACACCGACGACGGCTTTACCTGGATCGACGCGGACAACTCCAAGCAGTCCATCGTGAGCTTTGTGCGTCAGGGCGAGGACGTCGATGACGACCTGGTGATCCTGATTAACTTTGACCCGGCGAGCTACGAGAGCTTCCGCGTGGGCGTGCCGCGCGAGGGTGACTGGGAGGTCATCTTTGATTCCGACCGTCCCGAGTTCGGTGGCAGCGGATACGCCGGTGAGGAGCCCTACACCTGCTCGAGCGAGCCCTATCCCTGGAACGGGCAGATGGACTCCATCGAGATGAAGGTGCCCGGCCTGGCAGGCGTGGTACTTAAGCGCCGCGGACCCAGCAGCTTCAAGCCGCCCGTGGTCGAGAAGCCCAAGAAGGCGACGCGCAAGCGCACGTCCTCAGTAAAGCCCAAGCCCGCGGCTGCCAAGAAGGCTCCGGCTAAGGCGAAGACTACCAAGCCCGCTGCCAAGGCTTCGGCCAAGTCCGCCACGGCCAAAAAGGCAGCCACCAAAAAGGCTGCTCCCAAGGCCAAGGCAGCTGCTGTTAAGGCTCCTGCCAAGAAAGCGTAACAAAGGCGTTACTACTGTCATTACCCGCCCCGCGGGGGCGTAGGATACATGTCATAACCGTTCCGGGAGAAACATCCCCGGGGGAAAGGAACGTATGAATAAGATCTTCGACAACAAGCAGGAGTTTACCGAGCTCTATCGTGATGCCGTCATGAGCATCAGCGGCAAGAGCATCGAGGCCGCCAGCGACCTCGACCGCTTTAACGCCCTGGCCAAGCTCGTGGCCGAGAAGGCCCGCACCGTTGCCACCAAGAGTGACGCCCGCGTCACCGCCGAGGGCAAGAAGCGCGTGTACTACTTCTCGATCGAGTTTTTGATCGGTCGCCTGCTCGACAACTACCTTCTCAACTTTGGCGTGCGCGACATGGTCGCCGAGGCGCTCGACGACATGGGCTTTGACCTGTCCGTCATCGAGAACCAGGAGCCCGATCCGGCACTGGGCAACGGTGGCCTGGGCCGTCTGGCCGCATGCTTCCTAGATTCCATGGCAGCCGAGGGCATTGCCGGCTACGGCAACGGCATGCGCTACCGCTACGGCCTGTTTAAGCAGGAGATCGTCAACGGCAGCCAGGTCGAGGCCACCGACGAGTGGCTCACCCACGGCTATCCCTGGGAGGTCCGCCGTCAGGACAAGGCCGTGACCATTAAGTTTGGTGGCCACGTCGAGGGCTTTGAGGAGAACGGCCGCACGTTCTACCGCACGGTGGACACGCAGGATATCCTGGCCGTCCCTTATGACATTCCCGTCGTGGGCTATGCCGGCGAGACCGTCAACAAGCTGCGCGTATGGGCTGCCGAGCCGGTCGAGGAGCACTTCGATCTGGAGGCCTTTAACCGCGGCGACTACGCCCTGGCCGATGCCGAGCGCGCCGAGGCCGAGGCCATCAGCGCCATCCTCTACCCCAACGACGCCGGCGAGCACGGCCGTCTGCTGCGCCTGAAGCAGGAGTACCTGTTTGTATCGGCCGGCATCTACAGCCTGCTCGACACCTTTGAGAAGGAGCACGGCGCAAACTGGGAGCTGTTGCCGCAGTTTGTGGCCATCCACACCAACGATACCCACCCCGCCATGTGCGGCCCCGAGCTCATGCGTATCCTCATCGACGAGAAGAAGCTCGAGTGGGACGACGCCTGGAACATCGTGACGCAGGTCGTGAGCTACACCAACCACACCATCCTGCCCGAGGCTCTGGAGAAGTGGCCCATCGGCACGTTCTCCAAGCTGCTCCCCCGCGTGTACCAGATCATCGACGAGATCAGCCGTCGTTGGCACGAGTCGTTCGACACCACGCAGGAGGGCTGGCAGGAGCGTCTGCGCCAGACCGCCATTCTGTGGGACGGCGAGATTCGCATGGCCAACCTGTCCGTGATCTGCAGCCATAGCGTCAACGGCGTGGCAAAGATCCACTCCGACATCATCAAGAACATCGTGCTCAAGGACTTCTATGCCTTAACGCCCGAGAAGTTCAACAACAAGACCAACGGCATCTCGCACCGTCGCTTCTTTGCCGAGGCCAACCCCACCTATGCCAAGCTCGTGACCGAGGCCATTGGTGATGGCTGGCTTAAGGACGCCTTTGAGCTTGAGAAGCTTAAAGAGTTCCAGAACGACACCGAGTTCCTGAAGGCCGTGGGTGCCTCCAAGCGCGCCAACAAGGAGCGTCTGGCCGCCTACGTTAAGGCCGAGACCGGTCTGGTCATCGACCCCAACACCGTCTTCGATGTCCAGGTAAAGCGCTTCCACGCCTACAAGCGCCAGCTCATGAACATCATGAAGGTGATGGACATCTACAACCGTCGCATCGCCGATCCCAACTTCCACGTGACGCCGACGACCTTCATCTTTAGCGGCAAGGCTGCCTCGAGCTACACCTTTGCCAAGGAGACCATCCGCCTCATTAACTCCGTGGCCGACGTTATCAACAACGACCCGCGCGTCAACGAGGTCATGAAGGTCTGCTTTATCCCCAACTTCCGCGTGAGCAACGCCCAGCTCATCTACCCCGCCGCCGAGATCTCGGAGCAGATCTCCACGGCCGGCAAGGAGGCCTCGGGCACGTCCAACATGAAGCTCATGATGAACGGCGCCATTACGCTGGGCACCCTCGACGGCGCCAACATCGAGATCGCCGACCTGGCCGGTCGCGAGAACGAGGCCATCTTTGGCCTGACCGCCCCCGAGGTCGAGCAGCTCTGGGCATCCAACAGCTACTTTGCGTGGGATACCCTCAACGGCGACCGCGAGCGCCTGGGCCGCGTGATGGACGAGCTCAAGGACAACACCTTCGCGGGTCTTTCGGGCAACTTCGAGAGCATCTACAACGAGCTCATGAACAACAACGACCCCGACCTGGTCATGGCCGACTTCCGCAGCTACGTGGATGCATGGGAAAAGCTCACCGGCAGCTACGGCGACCAGGAGACCTGGAACCGCAAGGCCCTGCTCAACACCGCCTCGAGCGGCTGGTTCTCGAGCGACCGCACCATTCGCGAGTACCGCGACGAGATCTGGCACGCGTAAAGGCGCGCGAGCTCCCCTATGCCAGCACGGCATTACTCGACGGGCGCGACCGAGCGCCGCGCCCGTCGCTAATGGGTTTAGGAACATCGATGACAGAAGGAGAAATCGATGAGTAAGAAAGAATGCATCGCGATGCTCCTCGCAGGAGGACAGGGCAGCCGATTGGGGGCACTCACCCAAAAGATCGCTAAGCCGGCGGTTAGCTTTGGTGGCAAGTTCCGCATTATCGACTTTTCGCTCTCCAACTGCTCCAACTCGGGCATCGACACGGTGGGTGTTCTGACGCAGTATCGCCCCTACCTGCTGCATGCCTACGTGGGCTCCGGCGAGGCATGGGATCTGGACAGCCGCGACGGCGGCGTGTCGATCCTGCCGCCGTACGAAACGCAGACCGGCGGCGCCTGGTATGCGGGCACGGCCGACGCCATCACGCAGAACCTCGACTACATCAAGGCCAACGACCCCAAGTACGTCCTGATTCTTTCGGGCGATCACCTGTATCGCATGGACTACCGCAAGATGCTCAAGACGCACATTGAGAACAACGCCGACCTCACGGTGAGCGTTATGCCCGTGCCGTGGGAGGAGGCCAGCCGCTTTGGCATCCTGACCACCGACCCCGAGGACGGCCGCATCACCAAGTTCACCGAGAAGCCCGATAAGCCCGATTCGAATCTCGCATCCATGGGCATCTACATCTTCTCGGCCGATGTGCTGATCGAGGCGCTCGAGGAGGACGCTCTGGACCAGCGCTCGAGCCACGACTTTGGCAAGGACATCATCCCCAAGCTGCTCGGCGAGGGCAAGCGCCTGTACAGCTACGAGTTCCACGGCTTTTGGAAGGACGTCGGCACCATCGCCAGCTTCCACGAGACCTCGATGGACCTGCTGGGCAACAACCCCGAGTTCGATCTGTTCGACAAGCACTTCCCCATCATGTCCAACATCACCACGCGTCCGCCGCACTACATTGGCCCGGACGGCCGCCTGGATGACTGCCTGGTCTCCAACGGCTGCAAGATTTACGGCACCGCTCGCCACTCGATCCTTTCGACCGATGTCATCATCGAGGAGCGCGCCGTGGTCGAGGACTCCGTGCTGCTGCCGGGTGCGCACGTTAAGAGCGGCGCGCACATCTGCCGCGCTATTCTGGGCGAGAACTCCACGGTCGAAGAGGGCGTGAAGCTCGGCTCTGTCGATACCACCAAGGATACGGCCGTCGTTGGAAATGACGTCGTTATCGGGAAGGGGGAATGATCCGATGATCAATCGCAAGGCCATCGGTTATATCACCGCTAACTACTCTTCGACCTACGGCAGCGTGCTGCTCAAGGACCGCCCCATCGCGTCCGTTCCGTTTTTGGGCCGCTACCGCCTGATCGACTTCCCGCTGTCCAACATGATGAATGCCGGCATTAAGACCGTCGGCGTCGTCATGCCGGGCAACTACCGCTCGCTGATCGACCACGTGGGCTCGGGCAAGGACTGGGGCCTGGACCGCAAGAAGGGCGGCCTGTTCATGGTGCCCGGCAACGCGTATGGCACCACCAAGGGCGGCATGCGTTTCTTGCTGCGCGACATTATCTCCAACAAGACGCTGTTCCAGCGCTCGGATAAGCCCTATGTTGTGATGATGGGCACCAACATCATTTTTAACATGGACCTCAACACCATCATCGACGCGCACGAGAACTCCGGTGCCCAGATGACCGTGGTGTACTGCAAGGCCACGCGCAACGTCGATGACGAGACCAAGCTGCAGATCAACGAGAACGGCCGTCTGACGGGCGTGAGCGCCGGCGTCGTGTACGGCGACAACGCTTCTATGGACTGCTGCATCGTCAACCGCGAGACGCTGCTCGAGATCATCGACCACTACCAGGCCGCCGACTATCTGGACCTGCTCGAGGCACTCCAGGGCGACTTTGGCAACATCGACGTGTGCAGCTACGAGTACAAGGGCGAGGTCGTGGGCGTCTTTAGCGAGAAGTCGCTGTATCGCCGCAGCATGGACCTGCTCGACCAGACCGTGGCCGACCAGCTCTTTGACCCCGAGCGTCCGATCCTGACCAAGGCCCACGACGTGCCGCCTTCGCGCTACGCGACCGGCAGCCACGCCTGCAACTCGATCATCTCGGCCGGCTGCATCATCAAGGGAACCGTGCGCAACTCGATCCTGTCGCGCGGCGTCGTGGTCGAGGAGGGCGCTTCGGTGACCAACTCGATCATCAACCAGAGCTGCATCATCAAGAGCGGCGCCCGTGTTGAGAATGCCATCCTGGACAAGAACAACGTGGTTCCCACCAACACCGAGCTTCGCGGCACGCCCGAGAACATCCTGGTGCTGGGCAAGGCTCCGTTAACTTCCGATACCACCATCGTACGTTAACGTTGGCACCGCAACATCGCTCGTAACATGTAGAATAGCCGCCCGGTTCGCGCCAGGCGGCTATTCTCGAATTGCAACAGGGAGACAATATGGCTGATTCCAGCAAAAAGATGCAGATCGTGTTTGCCTCGGCCGAGTGCGCACCGTTTGTAAAGACCGGTGGCCTGGGCGACGTGGCGGGCTCGCTGCCTGCGGCGCTTGTACGCGCCGGCGCCGAAGTCATCGTGATGGTACCCAAGTACGCCACCATCAAGGACGAGTACAAGGCGCAGATGGAGCACTTCTCCGACTTCTACGTGAGCCTGGGCTGGCGCAATGAGTACTGCGGACTCGAGAAGCTCGACCACGACGGCGTCACCTATATGTTCATCGACAACGAGCGCTACTTTGCGCGCGACTATCCGTACGGCTTCTTTGACGACGGCGAGCGTTTTGCGTTCTTCTCCAAGGCCATCACCGAGAGCCTGCAGCACCTGCCCGAGGGCTTTGAGTGCGACATCTTGCACTGCAACGACTGGCAGACAGCGCTGGCGCCCGTGTTCTTGCGCGAGTTCTACCAGGGCCTGCCGCTGTATGACCGCGTCAAGACCGTGTTCTCGATTCACAACGTGGCGTTCCAGGGCCAATTTAGCGACACCGTAATGGAGGACATCCTGGGCGTGGCGCATATTCCCGCGGCCGCCTCGCAGCTGCGTTGCGACGCCTGCAGCATCAACTACATGCTGGGCGCCCTACGCTATGCCGACGCCATCACTACGGTGAGCCCCACCTATGCCAACGAGATCCAGACGCCCGAATTTGGCGAGGGCCTGGACGGCGTGCTGCGCGAGCGTTCGTACGCGCTGCAGGGCATTTTGAATGGCATTGACGTCGCAGGCTTTGATCCGGCGACCGACAAGCGCATTGCCGCCAACTACACCGTGGAGGACCGTTCTGGCAAGGCCGTGTGCAAGGCCAAGCTGCAGGAAGAGCTGGGTCTCGAGGTTCGCGACGACCGTCCGCTCATGGTGATGGTCACGCGTCTGACGCGCCAGAAGGGCATGGACCTGGTCATGTACGCGCTCGACCGCATCCTGGCCGGCGGCGTACAGGTGGCGGTGCTGGGCACCGGCGACCGCGACTATGAGGACGGCCTGCGCTACTTCCAGGACAAGTACCCCGGCACCATGGCCGCACGCATCGAGTTCGATCCGGCGCTGTCGCAGCGTATGTATGCTGCCGCCGACATGTTCCTGATGCCTTCGAAGTTTGAGCCCTGCGGCCTGTCGCAGATCATCGCCATGCGCTACGGTACCCTGCCCATCGTGCGCGAGACCGGCGGCCTGAAGGACACCGTGATCCCGTACAACGAGTTTACCGGCGAGGGCACGGGCTTCTCGTTTAGCAACTTTAACGGCGACGAGATGGGCGATGCGGTATTCCGCGCGGCGCGTCTGTTCTGGGATAACCGCGACGCATGGAACCAGTTGGTCACGCAGGCCATGAGCCAGGACTTTAGCTGGACGCGCTCGGCTGACAAGTATCTGGACCTGTACTTCTTTATGCACCCGGAGATTGAGAGGCCGGCGGCTGTTGTCGACGAGCCTGAGGCTGTTGAGGAGCCCAAGGCCGAGGAGAAACCGGTTGAAGCTGAGCCCGTTAAGGCCGAGCCTGTGATGAAGGTCGAAGCTACTCCCGAGCCCGAGCCTAAGGTGAAACCCGCTGCGAAGCCTGCAGCAAAGAAGACCGCGACTCGTAAGGCGACGGCCAAGAAGGCCACGGGGACCAAGGCGGCGGCAACCAAGACCACCGCTGCCAAGGCAACGACCACGCGCAAGCGCACGACCGCCGCTGCCAAGAAGGCCGCCGAAGCCGAGGCTGCTCCCGAGGTAAAGGCTGAGGCCGCCGTCGAGGCCAAGCCAGCCGCCAAGGCACCGGCCAAGACCGCTGTAAAGAAGACGACCGCGACCGCCAAGAAGGCAACGGCAGCCAAGAAGACCACGGCTACGAAGTCGACGACTGCGAAGGCCGCCACGACCAAGGCAGCCGCAAAGCCGGCCGCCAAGGTTGAAGAGACGTCCGCCGAGTCCAAGGCCGAGGCAGC
>URNC01000017.1 GCA_900549065.1 uncultured Collinsella sp.
AGATGTGTATAAGAGACAGCTCACTCTGTTCCTCTACCCCGACGATTCCGACGAGCAGGGCCGCCTGCTTCGCATCTACCAGGAATACTTCATGGTGAGCAACGCCGCCCAGCTCCTGATCGACGAGGCCATCGAGCGCGGCAGCAACCTGCACGATCTGGCCGACTATGCCGTGGTCCAGATTAACGACACGCACCCCACCATGGTCATCCCCGAGCTCATTCGCTTGCTCACCGCCGAGCACGACATCGAGTTTGACGAGGCCGTGACCATCGTACGCTCCATGGTCGCCTACACTAACCACACGATTCTTGCCGAGGCGCTCGAGAAGTGGCCGCTCACCAGCCTGCAGAAGGTCTCCCCTGCCATCGCCGACATTATCGTCAAGCTCGATGAGATCGCAAAGGCCGAGCACGACGACCCGCGCGTCGCCATCATCGACGAATACGACACCGTCCACATGGCCCACATGGACATCCACTTTGGCTTCTCCATCAACGGCGTCGCTGCACTCCACACCAAAATCCTGGAGGACACCGAGCTTCATCCGTTCTACGAAATCTACCCCGAGAAGTTCTCCAACAAGACCAACGGCATCACCTTCCGCCGCTGGATCCAGGGAGCCAACCCCGCGCTCGCCAGCCTGCTCGACGATGTGATCGGCACCGACTGGCGCAGCACCGGCGATCTGAGCAAACTCGCCAAGTTCGCTGACGACAAGGACGTTCTTGAGCGCCTGGCCGCCACCAAGGTCGAGGCCAAAGCCATCATGCGCCAGTTCATGGCGCTCGAGCAGGGCGTGACCATTCCCTCCAACGCCATCATCGATGTCCAGGTCAAGCGCATCCACGAGTACAAGCGCCAGCAGATGCTCGCGCTCTACATCATCTGGAAGTACCTCGATATCAAGAACGGCAACAGACCTAAGCACCCCGTCACCATCATCTTTGGCGGCAAAGCGGCGCCTGCCTACACTATCGCGCAGGACATCATCCATCTGATCCTGACGCTATCGCAGTGGATTGCAAACGACCCCGACGTGGCTCCCTACCTGCAGGTTGTCATGATCGAGAACTACAACGTCACCGCCGCCGAGCGCGTGATCCCCGCCGCTGACATCTCCGAGCAGATCAGCCTGGCCTCCAAGGAGGCGAGTGGCACCTCCAACATGAAGTTCATGCTCAACGGCGCCCTAACCCTGTGCACGCTCGACGGCGCCAACGTGGAGATTGCCGAGCTCGTGGGCGACGAGAATATCTATACCTTTGGTGCCTCGTCCAAACAGGTCGAGCAGCTCTATGCCGACGGCACCTATGACGCCGGTGTGCTCTACCGCAAGCCCGGCATTAAACTGCTGGTGGACTTCATCACCAACCCGGCCTTTATGGCGACCGGCAACGTCGAGCGCCTGCAGCGCCTGCACGATGACATTAAGGGCAAGGACTGGTTTATGGCCCTGCTCGACATCGAGGAGTACATCCAGACCAAGGAGCGCGTGTTGGCCGACTACGAGGACCAGGACGCCTGGATGCGCAAGACGCTCATCAATATCGCCAACGCCGGCACCTTCTCGTCTGACCGCACGATCTCCCAGTACAACGACGAGATTTGGCACCTGAGCTAATTTCGCTTCCCTTACCCATCCTCTTGAGAAACGGAGTCGTGGCAACACGGCTCCGTTTTTTGTGCCCGCACGTTACCCTGCGACCCAACTCGGCCAAACAATCTCGATCTGTAACAACTACTCGGTAAAAACGGTCCCAGCTGTTACAGATTGAGACATACCGGCCCCTCCCCTTGGGTTTATCTCGATCTGTAACATCTAGCAGCTGAAATTCACCTTTGGTGTTACAGATTTAGATGAAATGGTTAGCTCAGCGGAACCGTCTCGATCTGTAACATCTAACGTCCGAAATCAGCCTCACCCGTTACAGATCGAGACAAACGACCGGTCAGACAGCCCCAACACAAAGAAAGGCTCCCCTCTCGCCCAGTGGACGGGAGGGGAGCCTTATATGTGACCGCGGCAAAAGGATGGCAATACCGCAGTCGCCCAAAGGGAGGGCCTGGATGCACCGGGCCTAGATAAGGTTCTTGCCAGAAACCTTATCGAAGAGGTGGGTCGCGTTCTTCTCGAACTTGAACCAGATGGTGTCGCCAGCCTTGAGCGCGCCCTTGGCCTCGAGGTCGACGACGGGGATAATCAGGACAAACTGGCCGTCGGGAGCGGTCACGTGGACATGCTCGGTCGAGCCCATGAGCTCGGTCACCTCGACGGTACCCTGGAGCGCGCCCTCCTCGCCCTTGTCGGCAAGCAGGATCTGCTCGGGACGCACGCCGGCCGTGATCTCCTTCACGTCGCCGCCGTCCCAGTTGAGGGCAAGCTGAACGCAAGTCTCGGGGGCGAGCGCCACGTTCATATCCTCGGTCTTGACGGTAAAGCCGTTGCCCGAGCGCACCAGCTGGGCATCGAAGAAGTTCATCTGCGGCACGCCGATGAAGCCGGCGACGAAGATGTTCGCGGGATGGTTGAAGACCTCCTGCGGCGTGGCGATCTGCTGGACAACGCCGTCCTTCATGACCACGATACGGTCACCGAGGGTCATAGCCTCGGTCTGGTCGTGAGTAACATAAATGAACGTGCCCTTGATCTCGTGGCGCAGCTTAATGAGCTCGGCACGCATCTGGTTACGAAGCTTGGCGTCCAGGTTGGACAGCGGCTCGTCCATCAGGAAGACCTTGGGGTCACGCACGATGGCGCGGCCGATAGCGACACGCTGGCGCTGGCCGCCGGAGAGCGCCTTGGGCTTACGGTCGAGGTACTCGGTAATGCCCAGAATCTCGGCAGCAGAGCGAACCTTGCGGTCGATCTCGTCCTTGGGAACCTTCTTGAGCTCGAGCGTAAATGCCATGTTCTCGTACACCGTCATATTGGGGTACAGAGCGTAGCTCTGGAACACCATGGCGATGTCGCGGTCCTTGGGCGCCACGTCGTTGACACGCTTGCCGTCGATGAGCACATCGCCCGAGGTAATGTCCTCCAGGCCGGCGACCATGCGCATCGTCGTGGACTTACCGCAGCCAGAGGGGCCAACGAGGACGACGAACTCCTGGTCGTGAACGGTGAGGTTGAAGTCCTCTACAGCGAGCACACCGTCCTCGGTAACCTTGAGGTTGTGCTTCTTCTCCTCGGTCTTCTTCTTTTTGCCAAAGAAGCCCTTCTTTTTTGACTCGTTGTTGGGATACACCTTCTGAACATGTTTGAGAACGATCTCGGCCATGTCTCTACCTTTCGATACGCGGCGCCGCGATGAGGGACGCCGCCAAAACTTGCAAAACAGTTACGGCATCAGCCCTTGACGGCACCTGCCACCACACCGTCGATGATGTACTTCTGGCAGAGGATGTACATGATGACGATGGGGATAACGACCATCATGATGCAGGCCATCATGGGGCCGAGCTCGACGTGGCCGTAGCCGCCGCGGAAGTACTGGATCAAGATAGGAATGGTCTTGTACTTGGTGGAGTCGAGCGTAAGGTAGGGCAGCAGATAGTCGTTCCAGACCCACATGGTCTCGAGGATGCCGACCGAAAGATAGGTGGGCTTCATGATGGGAAGGACGATCTTAAAGAACACCTGGACCGGGTTGCAGCCATCAATCATGGCCGCCTCCTCGATCTCGAGCGGGATGTTCTTTACAAAACCGGCGAACATAAAGACCGCCAGGCCCGCGCCAAAGCCGAGGTAGATAAAGCAGATGTTGAACGGCGTGTTGAAGCCGATGCGGTCCGCCAAATTGGACAGCGTGAACATGAGCATCTGGAACGGCACGACCATCGAGAACACGAACAGGTAATAGAAGAAGTTCGAGATCTTGTTGTTGACACGAACCACGTACCAAGCGCACATGGAGCAGCACACCAAGATCAGCACGACCGACGTGACCGTGATGATGAGCGAGTACATAAATGCCGAGGCAAAGCCCTGCTCGTTAAGGGCGTGCATGTAGTTTGCGAGGCCGTTGAACGTCTCGGGCGTGAGCAGATCGAATGCCGTGGTGGTGCTGATTGCGGTCGCTTTCTTAAAAGAATTAAGCGCAATCATGAACACGGGGTAGATCCACGCGAGCGACAGGATCGTAAAGAAAATCGAGAGCGCGCGGTTGATAACCTTATCGCGTTTCATTACTGCTGCACCTCCTTGGACCTCGTGGCCTTAAGCTGGATCATGGAGATGGCCACGACCAGGATGCAGAAGATAACCGCCTTGGCCTGACCAATGCCCTGCCATGCGATACCGGCACGCGAATAGAACGTGTTGTAGATGTTCAGGGCGAGCATCTCGGTGGAGTGCGCGGGGGCGCCGCCGGTAAGGGCGAGGTTCTGGTCGAACAGCTTAAAGCCGTTGGTGATAGACAGGAACAGGCAGATGGTGATGGTCGGCATCAGGTTAGGGATCTTAACCTTCCAAAACGTCTGCCATGCCGTGGCACCGTCGACCTTGGCGGCCTCGATGTAGTCGGACGGAATGGACTGCAGACCAGCGATGTAGATGATCATCATGTAGCCGACCTGCTGCCACAGGGTCAGGATGATAAGGCCCCAGAAGCCAGCAGCAGAGTTAAGGGCGATGAGCTGGGCGCCCACATTGGAGAGCAGGCAGTTGATCAGAATCTGCCAAATGTAGCCCAGCACGATGCCGCCGATCAGGTTAGGCATAAAGAAGATCGTACGGAAGATGTTGGTGCCTTTGAGCGCCTTGCGGGTGAGCGCCTGCGCAATGGCCAGGGCGATCACGTTGATGAGCACCGTCGACAGGAAGGCAAACGCCACGGTAAAGAAGAACGACGTGGAGAACTGCGGATCGGACAGCGCGCGCACGTAGTTCTCGATACCGACAAAGTGCGTGTTGTTGATGGTAATAAACTGGCAGAACGAGAGATAGAAACCCTGGATAAAGGGGATCACGAACCCGATCATAAACGCCAGACACGTGGGCAGCATAAAGAGCGGCCACCAGCGCTTGAGTGCTTTGCCCATAGAAGGGTCCTTTCAATATGCAGGGGGCGGGCAAACCAACGTCTGCCCGCCCCCTGTCGCTAATCAGATAGCTTGGGCAGCAACTGCTTACTCGGAAGCAGCCTTCTCGGTCTTCCAGCCATCGACGAAGGCGTTCTTGACGCCGTCCCACTTGCTGTTGTCGGCAGCATAGGCAATCAGAGCCTGCTTGAGGTTCTTCTTCCACTCCTCGGAGGGGATGTAAACGAAGTCCCAAGCGACGGTCTTCTTGCCGTCCTTGGCCATGGCAACGGCCTGCTGCGAAAAGACGTTGGTGGTCTCCTTAGCGCTCTTGAACGGGGCAGTCAGACCCATCTTGTCAGCGATGATGCTGGTGGCGGTGTCAGAAGTGACGCACCAATACATGAAGTCCTCGGTGGCCTTCTGGGCATCCTCGGAAGCCTGGGAGCTGACGCACCAGTAGTTCTCGCCGCCGGAGCACAGGCCCTGGTTCTCCTCGCCGTCGACACCGATGTAGATGGGCATCATGCCAATCTGATCGTCGGTCATGCCGGCCTTGGTGAGGTCAGCATAGGCCCAAGAACCGTTCTGGTAGAAGACGGCCTTGCCGGTTGCGAACTCGTTGGTGGCGTCGTCGCCGGTCTTGGAGGCAAGCTGCGAAGGATCACAGGTGGAGTCGGTGATGTACAGGTCGAAAATCTGCTTGAAGTTGTCGAGATACTCGCCCTTAATCTCGTCGTCCTCCTGGTTGTGCTCCTTCTCGAACTCGTAGTAGAGCGGGAGGTTGGCGAGGTGGGTGGTGTAGCGCCAGCTGGAGGAGTCATCCATGCCGGCGGAAGTAAAGGCACCCTCAACACCAAGCTCGTCCTTGCGGGCCTGGATGTCGTCGGCACAAGCCTTCAGCTTGTCGAAGGAGTTGATGTCCTCGGCCTTGTAGCCAGCCTTCTCGAGCAGCTGCTTGTTGTAGATGATGCCGTAGCTCTCCTGGACCCAGTCGATACCCAGATCCTTGCCATCGGACTGCAGAGCCAGGGAGTCGTCAATGAGCTCACCGCGGAGCTTGGTATCGGACAGGTCGGCGCAGTAATCCTTCCAGTTCTTAAGACCGGTGGGGCCGTTGACCTGGAACAGGGTCGGAGCGGAGCTCTTGGACATCTCGGACTTGAGCTTCTCCTCGTAGGTGTTGGAGGCAGCGGTCACGATCTTGACCTCGACGCCCTTCTCCTTCTTATAGGCCTTGGCGATCTCCTTCCACTCCTTGTCGACCTCGGGCTTGAATTGGAGGAAGTAGACCTCGGCAGCGTCACCAGAAGCAGAGGAGCCGGAGCCGGCAGAACCACCGCAACCCACGAGGCCCAGACCAAGAACTGCAGCCGCGGAACCAGCAAAGCCCAGGAACTGCCTTCTGCTCATTTCGTTCTTCATTACAATCCACCCTTTCACACCGTGGCGGCACCCTTTGCCGCCGCCTTCGGAGATTGGCTCGGGGACTTTGCCCCTTTTGCTGATTTGAACGATACGCTATTTGGCTAGTTGTTTGAACAAGTATTACTAGAGCGGTAGAAAAACTTCGGTGAACGGTAATTTCAACTTGATACTTGACAAGTTTTGTATAAACAATTATTTGTTATCAAATGCAGAGAAAACGCCCGGCCAAGCCGATGTACCGTCGGTTTGACCGGGCGTTTTCTCTTTGAGGCCATGAGTCTCGTCAGGCTGCGAGCTAGCCGGCTATCGCTTGGAATTGACGCGGTAATGGAAGATCTCGGGGTGTGTGCGAGTGTGCGTCACCTCAAACAAGATGCCATCCGAGGTGTACGACTGACTCTCCATGACGGCAACGCAGTTGTATTTGCCGAGGTCAAGATAGCTGCAGTCCTCATCGTTGGCGAGCTCGACACTCACCGTACGACGGCTCGCCATCACTTTGACACCGCGCTTGTGCTCCAGATAGCCGTAAATAGAATCTGCCGCGATCTCGGGAGTCAGGCCCTTGGCGATCGACGCCAAAAAATAGCCATGGTCCACTTGGCGCGCGTTGCCGTTGAGGCTTCGGACACGCACTACGCGAATCAACTCCTCGCTCACCTTAAAGCCCAGGTGACGAGAGAGTTGCTCGGTGCAAACCAGATGTTCGAAAGACTTAACGTCCGTCGATGCAACGGCATTGTTGCGCTTTGCAAACTCGCCAAACGACTCAACCTCTTCGAGTGCGCCCAACATGTCGGTTTCGCCCTTAAGCCAAATAACGCGCACGCCCTTGCCGTGTATGGGCTGCACAAACATCCCGTCGGCCAGCATACCCAAGGCGCGACGGACGGTATTGCGAGTGCATCCGAACTCCGCGGTCAGCTCGGCTTCGGTTGGCAGCATCTCCTGAAACGCATAGGTCCCATTAATGATGCGCGAGCGTATTTCTCGGTAGATTCCTTCGTATATCGCTTTTGGCATTGTTTCACCTCTACATTATTTATTTCCGGCTAGGCACGATAGCATTTCTTAAAGTTGTTTAAACCGAATATCGGTAAAGCGACAGGATTTAACCGTTGACGGTTTCTGTCATGCCCAAATCGGTTTCGCTCAAAACTGCCGGTACGACAATCGTCTGGTCCTCTACAATGAATCCATTGTTTAAACGTTTCCCCACGCGCAACGCGCCTCGATATTCGGAAGGCAGAACATGCTGCAAAAAATCCAACGCTTTGGCGGGGCAATGTTCGCGCCCGCCATGCTGTTTTCTATATCAGGCCTCATGGTCGGCGTCTCCGCTCTCGCAACGACTGCGGACATCGTCGGCGATCTCGCCGTATACGGAACCCCTTGGTACGTTTTTTGGACCATCATCCAGCGCGGCTCGTGGACGGTCTTTAAACGCCTCCCGCTCCTTTTTGCCGTAGCGCTGCCCATCGGTCTTGCCCAAAAACAACCGGCTCGTTGCTGTCTCGAGGCTCTCGTCGCCTATTTTGCCTACTGCTTCTTTTTGAGCGAGATCATTAAGCTGAGCGGAGACAACCTTGGACTTGAGTACCCGTCATCTTTGACCTCCGCCAGCGGTATCACCGTCATCGACGGCATCAAGACGCTCGACACCGGCATTATCGGCCCGCTGGCGGTATCGGCAACCGTCGTTGCCATCCATGACCGCTTCTACGATGCCAAGGTTCCCGATTGGCTCGGCACCTTCTCGGGCTCCTCGCTGGTCTACCTCATCAGCTTTTTTGCCGTGTTTGCCCTTGCTGCTATCTCGGCCGCCATCGTGCCCTACGTATACGATGTAACCGATACGCTGCGTCACGCGCTTGCAGGCGTCGGTCCCTTTGGCGTGGGCATCTTTGTCTTTTTAGAACGAGCACTCGAGCCCTTTGGCCTGCACCACCTGCTCTACATGCCGATCTACTACGACAACCTGGTCATTAACGACGGCATCTACGCCACGTGGAGCAGTTTGCTCCCCATCCTCTCCCATAGCACGCGCCCCCTTAATGAGCTTGCGCCGTGGGCCGGTTTTACCGCCACCGGCTGGGTCAAGCTCTTTGGCCTTCCTGCCATCGCAGCTGCGTTCTACTCCACCGCAAAACCCGAGCGCCGCGCCGGCCTCAGGGTCATCCTTGTTCCCGCCATCATCGCCTCGGTGGTTTGCGGCGTTACCGAGCCACTCGAGTTTCTCTTTATGTTCACCCACCCCGGGCTCTTTTTGCTCTACGCCGTCTTATCGTCTTGCCTTGCCACAACCATGAATCTCTTTGGCATCGTCGGCATCTTCTCGGGCGGCCTGATGGAGATGGCAGCCTTCAACTTTATTCCGCTCATGCGCACGCATGCCGGTGCCTATCTTTTGGCGCTCGGTATCGGCCTTGCCTTTAGCCTCATCTTTTTTGTTAGTTTTCGAGCACTCATCTTGGTCTATGACCTTAAGACACCGGGCCGCGAGGATCATGTTGCCAATCGCGCGGCAATCGATTGTTTAACGGGAAGCGACTTTGCCAAAGAGCAATCCCCCAATGACGAGGTCGATAGTCGATCCGATCAAGATCACGTCCTCGCTGAGCGGGTAATTCAGCTTTTAGGTGGCGTTGGCAATATCGTGGGCGCAACCAACTGCGCCACGCGCCTGCGCGTCGAGGTCGCAGACCCTTCCATCGTTGCAGATAACGCGTCGTTTGTCGCGGTGGGCGCCAAGGGCCTCATCATTACGGGCAAGACCGCCCAGGTGGTCATCGGCATCTCCGTTCCCCGCGTTAAAGAGCATTTTGACCAGATCATGGGCCTCGAGCCGGAATTTGTGCCCACCACCTCGGCCTCCCCTGCCGCCAGCGCAGCCCATAAGCGCGGCGATATTTGCTTCTTCGATATCGACGGAACGCTCGCCTGGCAAGACCCCAGGCTCGCCCAAGACCTTCCCGAAGACGAGCGGGACCTCTCCCCCTATCCCAACGAGGCGGTTTCGCAGGCAATCCGCGAGTTTGTCGCCAACGGCAACATGGCCTTTATCTGCACGGGACGTACCCTCAGCTGCATCCACCCCAAACTTCTTGAGCTGCCTTGGACCGGCATCGTCTGTCTTGCGGGCGGTTACGCCGAGATCAACGGACACGCAATTCGCGATCTGTCGATGACGCCCAGTATGCTGCAGCGTCTTGCCCCCTACCTTGAGCAATCGGGCGAGGTCATCCGCTTTGAGGGCCTCAACGGCGTCGTGCGCATGAGTGCCGATGCGCCCGATGCTCCCGGATACGCGCGCACCCTGGGCGACGCAGTCACGCAGCTGCAACATTACAGTGTCTACAAGATCTTGATGTCTACATCGCTCGCCAACCACATCGCTCAAGATAAGGCACTTGAGCCGCTGCTGTGCTTTAACGAGCTCGAACTCGAGGTAACCGAAATCTCGCCCCGCGAATGCACGAAGCGCGGGGGCATCCAGTCTGTACTCGACGCCCTCGACCCCCACCACGGAACCGTATACGGCATTGGCGACGCCAGCAATGACGTCTCGCTGATGAACGCCGTCGATGTCGGTATCGCCATGGGCAATGCGCCGGACTATCTCAAGGATAAGGCCGATTACGTGACCGACACCGTCGATCACGACGGTGTCGTTGCGGCGCTCGAGCATTTTAGGCTGATTTAGGCACACTCCATCAAACGCACGCCCGTTGTCCTAAATCGCCAAAACTGCCGCGCCAAACGCCCTGATGTGGCAATATGTTGTCTGCATATTGCATCAATGCAACCTCAGAAAGAATGCGAGAACCCGTGTCCAGTCCGTTTACCAGCTTTTTAGCCCAGCACTTTGACCAGATTAACGACTATCTGGCCACGTTCTTTGACGGACAGGCGACCTCTGCCGATATCGAGCGCTACCTGTATGCGCCGCTCTCGGCTTTTACGGCCAACGCCGGCAAGCGCCACCGCCCGCTTATCTGCATGCTCGCCGCAACCGCAGTGGGCGGTAGCTTTGAGAGCGCCCGCAGCGCCGCGGCAGCCATCGAGCATTTCCAGTCGGGCGCGCTGATCCACGACGACATCGCCGACAACGGACAGCTTCGTCGAGGCAAGCCCTGCATGCACCTTACCGAGGGCACGGGCCTTGCCATCAATTGTGGCGACCTGGCGCTCACCATGGTCACCAAGACGGTTCTCGACGACCCTACGCTGGAGTCCGACGTGAAGCTGCGCGTGCTCCACGAGCTTACCGAGATGATCGTCCGCACCATCGAGGGTCAAGCACTCGACCTGGGTTGGGTCCGCGACGGGCGCTTTGATATCTCGGTTGATGACTACCTGGACATGGCGACGCACAAGACCGCGTTTTACAGCGGAGCCACGCCGCTTGCCGCCGGAGCCATTATCGGCGGCGGCAACGATGAGCAAATCGAAGCGCTGCGCGCCTTTGGCCTGCACACGGGCCTTGCCTTTCAGATTCAGGACGACCTGCTCAACCTTGTCGGCACTAAGGAAGCCGCCAACAAGGACTTCCGCACCGACATCACCGAGGGCAAGCGCACGCTTGTCGCCGTACACGCCCTCTCTGATGAGCGCCACCACGACGAGGTCGAGGCGATTCTTTCCTCAGGCACCGATAATCCCGCGCAGCTCGCACGCGCCGTGGAGATCTTCCAGGAGACCGGCTCCATCGATTACGCCCACACTTACGCGCTCGACCTGACCGCTAAGGCCAAAGCGGCCATCGAGAACGTTGAGCTTGATCCGCACGCACGCGAGCTGTTCCTCTCCATGGCAGATTTCTTTGTGGAGCGCCTTAACTAACGGGGGTTATAAAACCTGTCAGCAGCGTATTTAGGCACAACTTGCTACACTGTTGAGTGCATGTTTATGCATCCCTTTGCGTTGTCTATCCGACAGACGCTCAAATAGTACGAATGGTACGCCGAAAGGGGTTCGTTCATGGAACCTATTACAACGGGCATGCAAGGAGCAGCCGTCGAAGACGTGCAGTCTCGTCTCCTGCAGCTCGGCTACACGATTGATGCCGCCGAAGTCACCGACAAGTACTTTGGAGCCACCACTGAGCAGGCCGTCAGCACCTTCAGGCTCGACAGCGGCCTTGCTGCCGGTCATGCCGTCGATATCCCCTGCTGGAGCGCCCTTGTAGACGCTTCGTATAAGCTGGGCGACCGCACTCTCTATCTGCGCATGCCCAATTTCCATGGCGCCGATGTGCAGGCCCTGCAGCGCGCTCTCAACGTTTTGGGCTTTGCCTGTGGCGAAGACGACGGCTACTTTGGTCCGCATACCGAGGCCGCCCTGCAGCAGTTCCAGGAAAATGTCGGCCTGTTTGCCGACGGCATGGCCTTCCAGGACACCTACGCCTACATCAACCGCCTGCACCATGTGTGGGAGGGCAAGCCCTCGGTCACCGAAGCCGAGTCCCGTATCGGTTTTGCTCGCGCCGCCAACGTGCTCGAGCGCTTCCAGATTGCCGTTATCGGCGAGGACCCCATCGCACGCAGCGTTGCGTCGCGCATGTGGAATATCGCCACGGCAACGACCGACAACAGCGGCATGATGCTCTGCGACTCCGAGGTCCCAACCGACGTTGACCTAGTGCTCGAGATCGCAAGCGACGAGCTGCCCGCAGATGCAGCGCCGCGCGCCACGATCGCCCTCGCCGAGTGCCACAACCTGGCCCAGCGCATCCGCACTGCCAATGTCGCCGCGCAGCAGAAGCCGGCACGCATTCGCATTGAGCTCACGGGCATGACGCGCTACAACGGCACCTTCACGGCCAGCGACGCGCAGACACTCGCCGTACGCCTGCTCGACGGCGTTTGCGATGCCCTCGCAGATTAGGTAAACTAAACGAGTTGCTTTTGGGCAACACCACACATTGGGACGTAGTTCAACGGTAGAACTCCGGTTTTTGGTGCCGGCTGTTGGGGGTTCGAATCCCTCCGTCCCAGCCATTAAAATTGAGCGCCCTGAGCCCATAACGGCCCAGGGCGCTTTCTTGTGGGCAAGCGGAGGGATTCGAACCCGCAAGGGTGCGGAGCCGGGGAAACGCGAAGCGTTTTCCAGCGCAGCACGCAAGGAGCAAAGCGACGCAGCGGAGCGCTGCCGCCGAAAAGGCGGACGCGGAATCCCTCCGTTCCACAGCCGGCACTTGGGGACGTTCCTAAAGTGCCAGCACTAAAGGAACGTCTCCAAGTGCCGGCCTCCCAAAAATCTACCTTTAAAAGACAGGCGCCCCAGGCCCATAAGGACCAAGAGCGCCTTTCATCTAGAAAATATCAGCCCAGTTCCGAAAAGCGAGCCGCATGCGACAACCAAGTAGCCGCAGGCCCCGGGAGAGTGGGGACACCGGCTTAGGTTTATCGCGAGTTCCGCACGAACAGGAGGCCACTTAATGTGGCCTCCGTCGTGAGCAGGACTGTAGAGCAGGAAACCTAAGCCGGTGTACCCACTCTCCCGGGGCCGAACGCCCTAGTTGTTCAGCATGCGGTCGAAGCTTCCCGAGTCGCCATCCCGATAGTCTGCGGTCATCAGAATCTCCTGCGGAATGCGCCCGCCCTCGCGCAGCACGTTGCGGAACTGCACGCGCGTAACCATGGGCAGATCCTTGATCGTCGCTGCCAGGTTCTGCGGCACACCCTGGTTGGCAGCCGCAGGCTCGCACTCTCCGCCGGCCTTCACGCGACGCTTATGCTCGGCGAGCATGGCGCGGTACATGCCGGCATGCAGGCGAATCTCAACCACATTGGCATTGCGAGTCTGCTCGACGATACGCGCGCCCTCGCGGTCGATATCGCCCACGTAGTAGACGTAGTTAAAGCGATAGCCAATCTCGGCCAGATAATCGTCCAGGGCATGCGAGACGCTCGCCTTGCATCCGCCGCCAAAAATCACGCCGCCCACCTTGATGCCAAAGAGCTTGGCGTGCTTGCGGCCACGCAGCAGCTTGACGATCTCGTCGTAGGTGTCCAGGTTCTCGACCATAATGAACGGCTTGTCGGCTCCCAGCGTAAAAAAGCCCGTAAAGTGCACGGGGCGATTGGGGGCGACCTTGATCGCCTGCATGCTGATGCCCTTTTCGGTCATACGCCTGATCAGGCGCTCACCGTGCTTGCCGTCAAAAGCCTTCTCGTCGTTAAAGATCTGGTAGGCACGCTGGCGGCGCGAGGCAACCGGCGTATCGGCACCTCGGTTCTGCTCGATCCAAGCCTGGATGATTGCGATTTCCTCGGCAATCTTGCGGTTGGACATCTCGTTGTGCTGAGTGCGCTGCGGAGCCTTTTTGCCGTCCTTGCCCTCGACCTTTACGATCTGTGTCTGCTGCTCCTTGATCTTGGAGAGCGCCATAGGCGTGGGGACAACCTTGAGCAGCTGCCTGCCTAAAACGCGGGCAAGGGCAAACGCCGAGACCTCGCCGTGGACGGACGACTTGGGCTGCTGGGCAGCAGTATCTGCTGCGGCAGACTCCGGCTTCTTCTGAGACTTGCGCTTAGAATCGCCCTGGGAATTGCGCTCGTGCTTCGGCATAGACGCCTGCTTCTGCGGACGATCGAACTTGCTCTCCTTCGCCGGCTGGCGCTTAGGCTGCCCCGAAGAAACCTCGGCCTTCGCATCCTCGTTCTGCGGCGTGGTCTTCTCGGTTGCAGTCTCGGCATGGGAACTGCGGCCCCCACGATGGCGACGGCGGCGAGGCTTGCTCGACGCGCCCTGCTCCGCCTGCTCATCAGTAGGCTGCTGGCCCTTGGCCTCGGCATCAACCTCAAGCCGCGGCTCAACAGGCTTTTGCTCGCGAGCCACCGGCTCAACGGCCTTCTCGTCCTGGGTGGTCGAAACCGACTCGCCCTTCTCCTGACGCTTTACGGGATACGCACGTCCCGCAAAACCGCGGCCGGGACGACACGAACCCGGAGCCTTCTTGGCAGACTCCTCAACATCGTCTGCAACCTCAGAAGACCCTTCAACCTCACGCGCGGCATCCTGCTGTGCAGTCTTAAAGTGAGCACCGCGACGACGCTTGGGCTCTTGGGCCTCCACGGGCTTTTGCTCCCTCGCGGGCTTCTGCGACTCGGCAGCAACCTCGGTCTCAACAGCCTCAGCATCCGTCTCACCCTTTCGAGCAACGGCGCGACGGAAGCGCTCCTGCTGGGCGCGGCGCTGCGCATCGCGCTTGCCACCCCCGCCAAAACCGCCGCGTCCTGCCTTGGCCGTAAAGGCACGCACGACGTTCTCATCGAGCAACTCATCGGTATCGACATGCTCACGCGGAGCAGCTTCTTCCACAGCAGGCACGTCAGCGGAATCCTCGACGACAAAATCTTCGACGGACTCGGCAGGCTGCTCCTGGACATCGCGGATCTCGGCATTGATGGTATAGAACGCCGGGCGCCCGTTAATGCCGCTACCCTCGATCTTGGTCACGATCTTTGCCGCGATAAGCTCATCGCGCATCGCCTTGGTGTCGCACTCCTTATCGACGGAGCGGAAAATCTGCGCCAGCGCACTCGACTTAATCTTGAGCGCCTTGCGGCAAAGCAGGTCGTAGGCAACCAGCTTGGCACGCTCAGCAGAAAGCGACGTCTGGCTGCTCAGGCGCTCAGCCAAAGCATTGACATTGTTTTGATTATCGGAATATACCGTCTTGGCCACGGGGCCCCTTTCATATGTACACATATACGTCTATATGGTACAACGCGCGCCCTTATCCACGCAAAACATCTGCGAGAACACTCGAGCGTCACCCGCTTTTGCATGAAAAAAGACCGAGCCCGCGAAGTCGCGGACCCGGTCTTTCCGAGTCATATAGATGTGACGTTCAACTCGTCAGGTCGACTAAGCCTTGGCGGCCTCGGCGTCGACAGGAGCCTCGGCAGCAGCAGCGCGGCCATACTCGGCCTTGCCCATCTCGGACCACTCGGGCTCCTCGTCAGGCATGGAGCCAGCCTCCTTGCCGAAGAACTCCTTGAGGCAGTTGACGGCGACGATGAGGCCCAGGACCATCAGCAGGACGGCAAAGACGAGCTGCAGGCCCTTGGTGGCGGCGACGGAGACGGCGGCCGTGGTGGCGGTAGCCGGGATGGTGCCGAAGAAGCCGTAAGCCTGGACAGCGGCCATGCAGCCCATGGCGCTCTGGACCAGCGAGGTGAAGGTGCAGCAGAGCAGGAAGACGACGGGCACGTAGAGCATCCAACCCTTGCGGCCGGTGCACTTGCAGAACACGGCGAGGGTGATCATGGTCATGCCGCCGAGCAGCTGGTTGGAAGCACCAAAGAGCGGCCAGATGTTGGCATAGCCACCAAAAGCGAGGGCGAGACCGGGAAGCAGGGTAACGACCGTGGCGAACCAGGGGTTGCCGAGGACCTTCATGTAGCCGGCCTTGGACTCGATGGCCAGGGCGTCGTTGGTCTGGGCAAAGAACTCGGAGAACGAGGTGCGGGCGATGCGGGCGACGGCGTCGAGCGAGGTCAGGGCCAGAGCGGAGACGTTCATGGTCATGAAGACGGTAGCGAGCGTGCCGTCAACACCGAAGGCCTGCATACCGCGGGAGATGCCAGCGGCGAAGATCTGGAACGGGGTGGAAGCGACACCGGCGTTGAGGGCGCCGGTACCGGCGGTGTTCATATCGGAGAACATGATGCCGGCGACGATGATGGCAAGGATGCCGACGAAGGACTCGACGATCATGGCGCCGTAACCGACCTTGACGGCGTCCTGCTCCTTCTCGACCTGCTTAGAAGAGGTGCCGGAAGAAACGAGGCTGTGGAAACCGGAGAGAGCACCGCAAGCGACGGAGACGAACAGGACCGGGAACATCATGCCGGAGGCAGTGGAGAAGCCGGTGAAGACCGGAGCGGTGATAGTGGCCTGACCGTTGACGCCCAGGACGACGATGCCAAGGACAGCGCAGACGATCATGACGATCATCATGATGGAAGTGAGGTAGTCACGCGGGGTCTTGAGCATCTGGATGGGCATAGCGCCAGCGAAGACCAGGTAGACCATGACGACGGCGAACCACTGGAACTTATCCAAGTAGACCGGGAACTGCATACCGACGGCGAACATGAGAACCATGAGGATAACGCCGGTGACGAACTCGGCAGCACCGGTAAGGTTGAACTTCTTCTGGGCCCAACCAAAGGCGATAGCGACGAAGGTGAACAGGATGGAGATGGTACCAGCGCAGCCGGCGGCATAGGACTTGGTGAAGTCGATGGCACCGGTAGCAGCACCAGAAGCGTCAACGGCCGGGGTGAACATGAACGTCTTGCAGACCATGTCGGTAAAGGCGGCGATGACGATGATGCAGAACAGCCAGCAGAACAGCAGGAACAGGCGACGGCCGGTCTTGCCGATGTACTTCTCGATGAGCTGAGCGAGCGACTTGCCGTTGTTCTTCATCGAAGCGTACAGGGCACCAAAGTCGTGGACGGCACCAAAGAAGATGCCGCCGACGAGGACCCAGAGCACGACAGGCAGCCAGCCAAAGGCCATGGCGACGATCGTACCCGTGACAGGGCCAGCACCGCAGATCGAGCTGAACTGGTGCGAGAACGCGGTGAAGGCGGAGACGGGCGAGAAGCTCTTGCCGTCCTTCATGCGCTTGGCCGGCGTGAGGGCCTCTTTGTCAACGCCCCACTTGTTGGCCAGCCATCGGCCATAGCCCAGATAGCCGCAGGCGAGCACCGCCGCGGCCACAACCATGAGCAAAACTCCGTTCATTACATTTCCTCCTCTAAAAAGAACTTCCTAGACATAAAAAATGAGGGCCGTCGGTTGCGCTCGACGGCCCTCATCTTCATCAGCCGCCCGTTATCGTACGGGCTAGCTGTATGTGCTAACCCGCATCAGATAATTACTACGCTGATAATGTTTAGCTGATGCGTGAACATGTCTAAGAAATCCTCTTCAATCATGATGCGAACGATCCGTGCGTGTTCACATCCCCCAGTGGTTGAAAAGGAGTATGAAACTTTAGTTACCTAAAGTCAACGCAAATATGTAATGAATTTTCAACTTTTTTTGAATTTCTCGGTACAAAACGCCATTGACCTCGGACTTTACCCCACGACAGTTTTTGCATGAGAGATGCCCCTCGGGAGCGGGCGGGCGTATGCAAGGTTTCCTGCTCTACAGTCCTGCTCGCACGGAGAGCACATTAAGTGCTCTCCGGCTCGTGCGGAACTCGCGATAAACCTTGTATACGCCCGCCCGCTCCCGAGGGGCTCCCATCCCAAATGCGGAGCAAAGCTCCGCACGCCAACTTTTTCTTTCAGCTAAAGAACGCCGGAAATTCGACGCTGGCTTGTTAACCTTGCTGGACGTTGTCGACGCCAAACCAGCCCAGAAGCTATATCGATACAGAAAGGTCCCCGGACGGAGGGGCCGGATATAAGGTTTATCGCGAGTTCCGCACGCAAAGAAGGCCACTTAATGTGGCCTTCGTCTTGCGCAGGACTGCCCGAGCAGGCAATCAAATATATTGCGGGCGGGCACGCGGCCCAGTCGGCTTTACGACAGCGCAATACCGCCGAGCCAGCCCCAGCGCACGCCAGAGCCAGTGCCGTAGAACCCAATGAACGAGTCAAGCGACCTCGACGTGATGGCGCCCTCGTTACTCATAACGATGCCGCCGCCAACGTAGATGCCCACGTGGCCATAGATCAGACCCGGCATGCCGGTACCGCTATGCGAGGAGTCGGCCACGATCATGCCCACCTGCAGCGCCGAACGATCGGAGCTATAGCACCATGCGTTAAACATATCGCACGCGTTACCGCCAAAGTAGCCAACGCCGGCGTTGCGGAAGACATTGGTGACCCACGCCGCGCACCAGTTCTGGCCAGGCGAGGGCGTGGAGTAGCACGCGTTGACGACGGCCTGCTGCTTGCCCGAACCGGCATTCTGTTGCGGAGTTCCGGGCGCATACGAACCGCCACCCGAACTTGAACCACCCGAGTAGGAATTGTTCTTGTTTGCGGCAGCCGCGGCAGCGGCAGCCTTCTTGGCAGCCTCCTCGGCCTGGGCGGCAGCAAGAATCTCGGAATCGCGCTGGGCCATGAGCTCCTTGACATCGTCGGAGAGGCCGTTCAGAACCGTCTGGACCTCCTGCTGCTTGGCCTGCATATCCCGCATCTGAGCAGTCTGCTGGTCCTTGAGCTTCTCCAAGTCGGCTTTTTGCGACTCGAGCTCGGACTTCTGTGTATCGAGCTCTTGCTGGATGGTCTGGATGTCCTCGATGGCGTCACGGTCGCTCTTGTTGATCTTCTCGACGTAATGTGCGTTGGCGACGAGCTCCTCAAACGAACCAGAAGCGAGCAGCAACGACAGGATATTGGTGCCACCCGACTTGTAGCTTGCCGCCACGCGATCGGAAAGCTCGTTACGCTTCTTCTTGAGCTCCGACTTCTTGGTGTCGATCTGCTCCTGGGTGTCGTCGATCTGACCCTGAACGCCCTCGATATCGTTGAGTGTCTGAGCGTTCTTGTTAGCGAGCGCCGCATACTCGTTAGCGATGCTATCAAGCTGGGCCTGGACCTCGTCGAGCTTGGCCTGGGCGGCATTCAGCTTGTCGGTGGTTTCCTGGCTGGCCTCGGCAGCATGGGCGCGGGCAGGCAGGCCAAAAAGAACTGCAGCAGAAGCGGCGCCGAACAGGGCCTTGAGGGCGGTGCGGCGCGAGAGCTCCTGAGTAAAGATGGAATCGCTGTTTGGTGACATATGTACTCCGTTACATGTTTTGTTTATATGTCGCTCAAGACATACATATTACCGTACATCCGACGCATCCCAACGATTTCCACGAACGGCAGAAAACCGCACGGCCGGCGGCATGCGCACGGCCTGGAATTACCAAGAAACCGTTATGCATTCCCGTCCTATGAGTACGTTATCATTGCCCTGCTCTTCATTGTGTCAAACAGTTGCACCGCACCTAGCTGCGCTATACTCCCCTCAAGAAGTGTTCCTGATTCGATAGGAGACTACATGTCCCAAGCACTCGACCCCAAAGACACCTGCGTCCTCGTTACCGGCGGTGCCGGCTTCATCGGTTCCCACACTGTCGTTCAGCTGCTCGAGGGCGGCTACCAGGTCGTCGTCGTCGATGACCTCTCCAACTCCAGCGCCGTCGCCATCGACCGCGTCAAGACCATCGTGGGCGACGAGGCCGCCAAGAACCTCACCTTCTACGAGGCCAACGTGCTCGACCGCGATGCGATGAACAAGATTTTCGATACCCACCAGATCGACCGCGTCATCCACTTCGCTGGCTTTAAGGCCGTCGGCGAATCGGTGAGCAAGCCCGTCGAGTACTACCACAACAACATCGAGAACACCCTGGTGCTCATTGACGTCATGCGCAACCATGGCTGCAAGTCCATCATCTTCTCGAGCTCCTCGACCGTCTACGGCGATCCGGACAATCCGCCTGTCACCGAGGAAGACCCCAAGAAGCCCGCGACCAACCCCTACGGTTGGACCAAGTGGATGATTGAGCAGATCCTTATGGATGTTCACACCGCCGACCCCGAGTGGGACGTCGTGCTGCTCCGTTACTTCAACCCCATCGGTGCTCATCCGTCAGGCCTGATCGGCGAGGACCCCAAGGGCATCCCCAACAACCTGGTTCCCTATGTCGCCCAGGTCGCCGTGGGCAAGCTCGAGGCCGTTCAGGTCTTTGGCAACGACTACCCCACCCCCGACGGCACCGGCGTGCGCGACTACATCCATGTTGTTGACCTGGCCC
>URNC01000018.1 GCA_900549065.1 uncultured Collinsella sp.
GGGCACATTGCTTTGAGATGTTATTCAATCAGCTGTGATGGCCTTTGAGCTGCTTGCCTGAAGAACGTCCCCAATGACTAGGTTGGGCACATTGCTTTGAGATGTTATTCAATCAGCTGTGATGGCCTTTGAGCTGCTTACCTGCTTAAAGCAATTAACGGTATGCATCTGCAATTGAAAATATTGCTCAAAAAATCGTCCAAGAAGCCGCGGGGCCCTTTTTGGCACGTCGCGCGTCAAGCGATATGGCAAGTATTTGGTTAGGTATTGGTCAGTTTTGGGGCAATCTTGCCAAAAGCTTGACGGATGCAGATATGAACGTCGACAAATGAACACTTTGGACGGGGACAAACAAAAATTCTGGGCTGATTCTCGATAATCGCCTTCAATCGTCCCTTGCCGCGTGCCACCCTCGCGTACAATCTGCTCCGACATTCGCGCGCCGCCCGGCGCTTAAGAGGGGAGGACCCCATGGCAAACGAGATCTGGACCATCAAGCGTTGTCTCGAGTGGACCAAGGAGTACCTGGCCGAGCGCGGTGAGGAGCATCCCCGTCTTTCTGCCGAGTGGCTGCTGTGCGCGGCCACGGGCCTGGCGCGTATCGACTTGTATATGCGCATGGACGAGACCCTCGACGCAGCGCAGCTCGAAACCATGCACGCGGCCGTTGTCCGCCGCGCTAAGGGCGAGCCGCTGCAATACATCACGGGCAGTACGCAGTTTCGCATGATCGACGTCGCGTGCGTCCCCGGTGTGCTCATTCCGCGCCCCGAGACCGAGATGCTCGTCGAGGAAGTCCTCAATTATCTGGATGCCGAGGTGCTGAGTCCCGAGGCTGCTGCCCGTCAGCGTGTTGAGCTGCCTTGGAACGATGAGGTCGAGCAAGCTCGCAAGGCCGAGGCCGCGCTGGCAGACGAACGCGCGACCGCCGAGCGCCGTGCCTCTAACCTGACGGCTGCCGATGAGGCGGCGCTAGGCAGCGACGTACTGGGCAGCCGTGCCTATGCCGAGGAACTGGCCGACCGCGAGGCCGAGGAAGCCGCCGCGCAGGCAGCAGAAGCCGAAGCCGCGGAAGCCGCCGAGCCCGATCTCGACGGATACGGCATCGCCATCGAGGGTGCCGAGCAGGAGACGGCTTCAGCTCAGGATGCCGCTGCGCCTGCCCCAGCCGAGCCCCGCATCGCCCGCGTTCTCGAGGTCGGCTGCGGCACGGGCTGTATCTCGCTCTCCCTTGCCTGGGAGCGCCGTGGCCACGTTACCTGCACCGCCACCGATATCGAGCCGCGCGCCATCAATCTGGGCACCAAAAACCGCGACGCTCTCGGCCTCACGGCAGATGAGGTTGCCTTTAGCCTCACCAACCTGGTGAGCTCCATTCCCCGCGAAGAGTGGGGCACCTTTGACGTGCTCGTCTCCAACCCGCCTTACATTCCGACCGACGTCATGCGCTCGCTGCCGCACGAGGTCAAGGACTTCGAGCCCGATCTGGCGCTCGAGGGCGGCGCCGACGGCCTCGATATCTTCCGCCGCCTGCTCAATGCGGCGCCTTACATGTTGCGCGCCGGCGGCCTGTTTGCCTGCGAGCTCTACGAGGGCGCCCTCGATGCCGCGGCCGAGCTCTGTCGTCAGGCGGGTCTGTCGGACGTACGCATCGTCCACGACCTCACCGATCGCCCCCGCATCGTCCGAGCTATCGTCACCGAGCCCAAACTGCGCCAGTAATATTTATTAACTAGTTAGCAAAAATTATAAATTAGTTTATAATTAGGACGGCTGAAAGAGGTCGGCCCATGCAACCTCCTACCTTTCGGGAAATCATTGCCCTACTCAAGCACGATGGATTCGTGAAGGTCGCGCAAGTCGGTAGTCACGCTAAGTATGTTTCTGGTGACCGTGTTGTCACCGTGAACGGCTCTGGTGGTGATCGACCAAAGAAGGGCACGTGGGCAAGTATTCGACGCCAAGCTGGATGGTAGTTGGAGGCAAAATGAGACAGCGATTTACCTATGACTGCGTTCTCATAAAAGAAGACGACGGTTACTGCGCCAGCTTCCCGCAGATTCCCGGCGCCTTTGCCGATGGCGATACGCGCGAAGAAGCGATTGCCCACGCCGCCGAGGCGCTGATGGCGTTTTTGGCCGACGACCTCAACAACGGTTTGACTCCGGCAGGGTACGAACGCTCGGCCGAGGTTGTGGCCCTTTCAGTCGAAATCGACCACGAGGACGCTCGGGAAGCGGCGTGCCGAACATTTAAAGACGCAGCGCTGGACCTCAAAGTCTCCGCTCCGCGGATTACCGCGCTGGTCAAAGCCGGAAAGCTCGATGTTGAACTCGTCGACGGCCGTCGGATGATAACGATAGACAGCATCGAGCGTTACGCTGCCCAAGAACGCCACGCCGGAAGACCAAAGAAGTTCGTGGCCGTCCAATAACCCCCTCACTTTCACCGACTACTAGAGCCGCTCACCAAACCAACATGCGCTTTGGTCAATTAGGTTGAACGTTTCGTGCGAGAATGCCCCACAGTAAACAAACTTGCATCAGAGCGTGAGGGGCTGGCATACACATGCAGACGGTCTATCGGGTATACGAGGGAGCGCGCGAGCCGCATCGGCTTGCAGTCGAGCGCACGGCCGAGCTACTCGGTCGCGGCGGCCTGGCGCTTATTCCAACCGAAACGGTCTACGGTGTCGCCGTGGCGGTCAACGCCTTCTCGGATGCCGTTCCACAAGATACAAGTGAACCTCTGCCGTGGCCGCGCGATCCGCAGGCCACCGTCAACGGCGCCGCGGTCCCCGCACTCGGTACCGGCTATCGTCGTATCTTTACCCTCAAGCAGCGCGAGCTCACCCAAACGGTTGCCTGGTTGGTCGATGATGCCGAGGCGCTCGACCGCTATGGCGTGGATATCCCTAATGAGGCCCGCGCGCTCGCCCGACGATGCTGGCCGGGCGCCCTGACTATCGTGGTCAAGGCGGCCCCCTGCGTGCCGACCTTTATGCGCGCCGCCGACGACACGGTGGCACTTCGCGCTTCGGCCTCGCCCGTGGTACAAGCGCTCATTCGCGCCTGCGGCAGCCCCCTTGCCTGCACCAGCGCCAACACGCATGGCGCGCCCGCGCCCGCAAGTTTTGCCACGGTGGAGGAGCGCATCCTGGAGGGGGTCGATGTGGCCGTCGACGCCGGCGAGACCCCGTGCCGCGATGCCTCAACCATTGTGTCATTTCAGCACGGCGAGCTCCAGATCCTGCGCCAAGGCGCACTTCCCGCATTAGATATCGAACGGGTTCTGTCCGACCCGATGCAATAGAAAGGCGTAAGCGATGTCGTTGAATCTAGGTAGCCTGGGTGTGGAAGACGCCTCGTTTAGCTTTGGCTGTTCCTACATCATGGCGCTCGACTGCGGCACTACCTCGGTACTCGCGACCATCGTAGACGAGTACGGCTGCATCGTCGCCCAGGCGCGTCGTAGCGTCAAAACCAGCTTCCCGCGCCCCGGCTGGGTGGAGCAGGATCCCATGGAGGTGCTTGCCAGCCAGATCGGCGTGATGATGGAGGTCCAGTTTAAGAGCGGCATCCATTCTGACCGCATCGCCGCCATCGGTATCTCCAACCAGCGCGAGACCACGGTGGTGTGGGACCGCATAAGCGGCCAACCCATCTATAACGCCATCGTGTGGCAATGCCGTCGAACCGCACCCCTGATCGACGAGCTGGTCGAGCGGGGCGCAGAAGGGCTGGTGCGCTCCCGCACGGGACTCACGCTCGATCCGTATTTCTCGGCTTCCAAGGTGCAGTGGATCCTCGACAACGTCGACGGTGCGCGTGGGAGCGCGGCGGCGGGCGACCTTATGTTCGGCACCATCGACACCTGGCTCATCTACAACCTCACTGGCTGTCAGGTCTTTGCCACCGACTACACCAATGCCAGCCGCACCGCGCTCTTTAATATCCATGCGCTCGATTGGGACGACGATCTGCTGGCGCTTTTCGACGTCCCGCGTTCCATGATGCCCGAGGTTCGTTGGAGCTCGGGCGACTACGGCCGTGTCGCGAGCGACATCATGACCAACATGCCACCCATCATGGGCGTGGCGGGCGACCAGCAGGCGTCGCTGTTCGGCCACTGCTGTTTCCATCCTGGCCAGACCAAAAACACCTATGGCACGGGTTGCTTCATGCTCATGAACACCGGCGACGAGGTCGTCGAATCCAAGAACGGTCTGGTCTCCACGATCGGCATCGCCGCGGACGGCAAGATCAGCTATGCGCTCGAGGGTTCTATCTTTGCCGCCGGCTCAACCATGAACTGGCTGCGCAAGAACATGGGCATCATCTCGAGCGTGAGCGAGTCCGCGCAACTCGCCGCTTCGATCAACGATAACGAGGGCTGCTACTTCGTCCCCGCATTCGCAGGCCTGGGTGCTCCCTGGTGGGACCCGCATGCTCGCGGTATCGTGTGCGGCCTGACCGGTGCCTCGAGTCGCGCGACCATTGTGCGTGCGGCCTGCGAGTCCATGGCTTACCAGAGTTATGACGTGCTGCGCGCCATGGAGCAGGACGTGGGACTTTCGATTGAGCGCCTGTCCGTCGATGGCGGTGCCGCGCGCAACGAGTTCATCATGCAATTCCAGGCCGATCTGCTGGATATCCCCGTGCTGCAGTGCGAGACGGTGGAGACCACGGCGATCGGTGTCGCGTACTTGGCGGGTCTTGCCGTCGGCTATTGGGGGGATTTGGAGGAGCTGGAGCAAAACGCTCAGATCGTTAAGACCTTCCTTCCCCATATGTCCGCCGAGCGCCGCGAGCAAAACCTGGCGGGCTGGCGTGATGCCGTCAAACGCTCGCTCAGTACCGTACGGTAGGGCTGCGACGAGCTGCTCGATATAACAAACCGTTACATTTATGCACGGCGCGCGGTAACAACGACGCCATGCGCCTTGTCAGCAAGGCCATCTTCCAGCCGCAACGAAAGGGGCATCAACCCATGACCGTCACCTACGATACGTCCCGTGTGACCCTTGTCGATCACCCACTCGTCCAGCACAAGCTGTCGATCCTGCGCGACAAGAGCACCGGCACCAACCAGTTCCGCCAGCTCGTGCGCGAGCTCGCACTTTTTGACGGCTACGAGGCCATGCGCGACCTGCCCATGGAAGACGTCGAGGTCGAGACCCCCATCACCACCGCAACGTTTAAGCAGCTCGCCGGCAAAAAGCTCGCCATCGTTCCCATCCTGCGTGCAGGCCTCGGCATGGTCGATGGCATCCTCGACCTGGTACCCTCCGCTCGCGTGGGCCACATCGGTATGGAGCGCGACGAGGTTACCCACGAGCCGCATGAGTATTACTGCAAGATGCCCAAGGATATCGACCAGCGCATCTGCCTGGTTGTCGACCCCATGCTCGCCACGGGCGGTTCGGCCGAGATGGCCATCAGCTACCTGCGCGAGCGCGGTGTCAAGGACATCCGCATGCTGTGCATCGTCGCGGCCCCCGAGGGCCTCAAGTCGCTGACTGAGAAGGACCCCGATGTGCATATCTATACCTGCGCCATCGACGGCCATCTCAACGAAGCTGCCTACATCGTTCCCGGCTTGGGCGACGCCGGCGACCGCATCTACGGCACGCTGTAATCTCTGGGCCATACCGGCTAACGTCGAAAATACGAAGAAATGGTGCGCGCGGTCGAACAAAAGACGACCGCGCGCACTCCTGTTAACGGACGTTTTGCCCCGCAGGGTTCGAGAAAAACGTATTACCGTACCTGCGGCATAAAGAAGGTCTTAAGAAAACGAACAGGTGCGTATTAACCGATGCTTTTTCGGTTGTACTTTAGCGATTGGCTCGTACAATAGTCACCAATGTTTGGCGGGAACTGTCCTGTGAGGCGATAAAAAAGGAAAGTGAGGACGCCAGTGTTTCAGATAGCCGATCTGCTCGCTATCGTTGCAGGTGCCATCGCGGGCGCGATTGCCTTCCTTCCCTTTGTCTTTACGCTCAAGCCGGTTCTTGACGATAAGCAGAATGCGGACATGCTCAAGGGTATGGTGAGTCTGGCGGTCTCGGCAATCGCTCTGCTCGTCTTTACCTTGGTTGTGTTTGTGTTGTTCGGAGAGGCATTTCGCATGTTCCTCCTGGGCGAGGCGATCGGCTTCGTGGCCTTTATGGCCGCCTGCGCGGTTCGCGTCGCCAAGGCGCTACGAGATCCTCATGAGGTCGAAAGGTAAGTCGTGGAAATTTTTGAAAAGCTGCCTGATGAGATTAATCATCTGGTCAGCGAGTTCAGCTCCACCCCCGTCGTGGGCGATCTGAGCTGCGGCATCACGCAGTACTCGTTTTGGCTGATCGTCTCCACGATCGTGCTCCTGATCGTCCTGGCCGTGTTCAAGAAGAAGCAGACCCTGGTCCCCAAGGGCTTCTTCGTCAACGGTTTCGAGTACATCATCGAGTACGTCGAGAACGATATCGGCAAGGGCGTCGTGGGTGAGAACTGGAAGAAGCACTTCCCGTTCCTGTGCTCGCTTTTCCTGTTCATCCTGATCAATAACATGATCGGCCTGATCCCGGGAATGAAGCCCGGCACCGGTGCAATCGGCTCCACCGCCGCGCTCGCCATCTTCGCCTTCGTGTACTTCATCTACTACGGATGCAAGGCTCACGGCGTGATCGGCTACATCAAGAGCCTCGCTCCGCAGGGCGTGAGCTTCCCGATGAACGTGCTCGTGTGGGTCGTCGAGCTTTTCTCGACCTTCCTGCGCCTCATCACGCTCGCCGTCCGTCTGTTCTGCAACATGTTCGCAGGACACGTGGTCATGGGCTCGTTCGCCATCATGGCGAGCATGTTCATGCAGCCGCTGCTTCAGCAGGTTTCCGCGGCCCACGCCGTCGGCGCCCTGCCTTCGCTGGCCTGGCTTGCCATTCTCATCCTGATCTATGCGATCGAGCTTGTGGTCGGCGCCATCCAGGCTTACGTCTTCACGGTCCTTACCGCCGTGTATGTCTCCGAGGCAGAGGAGGTCGCGGAGGAGGAGTAGTCTTCCGCTCGCGCCTTAAAGGTAAGGCAATTCGTTAAACCGCCGGTGCCCGTACCCATGGAGCCCGGCAGTTATAAAAAGGTTATCCTGCGTGAAATAAGACACGCACGACAAAGGAGGAATCGTGGGAGTTATCGGTTACGGTCTCGGTGTTATCGGCGCTGGTCTTGCTATCGGCCTGTCTGCTCTGGGTGCTACGGGTGCTATGGCCCGTCAGCCTGAGGTCCAGGGCCGCGTGTTCACCGTCTTCATCATGGGCTCCGCTTTCGGCGAGGCTCTGGCTCTGATCGGCTTCGTTGTCGCGCTGATCGTTAAATAGCACGGAGCGTCAAGTATGAATCTTTCATCCCAGAAGAGCGCGATCGCACTCTCCGCGTCCGCGGCCGCGCTGCTCATGCCGGTTTCCGCGTTCGCCGAGGACGGCGCTGCCGGTGCGGACATCCTCATCCCTAAGATGGCGGAGTTCATCCCGGCGCTTATCGCCTTCCTGATTATCTGGATCGTGCTGGCCAAGGTCGCCCTGCCGGGCATCATGAAAACCATGGAGGAGCGCGGCAAGAAGATCGAGGAGAGCCTCGACGAGGCCGAGAAGACCAAGCAGGAGGCCATCGCCAAGCGCGCTGAGTCCGACTCGATCGTCACTGACGCCCGTCGTCAGGCTGCCGACATCGTTCTCGAGGCCCGTAAGGACGCCGAGTCCGAGCGCGCCCGTATCATCGAGGCTGCTCACAAGGAGGCCGAGGAGATCATCGCCAAGGCCCACACGACCGTCGAGGACGAGCGCAAGTCCATCTACGCCGGTGCCGCGAGCTCCATCGCCGACCTGTCCGTTGCCGTCGCCACCAAGATCGTGGGCGAGGCACTCGAGGACGATGCCGAGCAGAAGAAGCTCATCGAGCGCTACATCCAGGAAGCAGGTAGCCTGAATGCCGACTAGCCGCTATCAGGACAAGGTGCTCGAGACCTACGCGCGCTCCCTTTTGGAAGCCGCCAAGGCCGAGAACCATGTGTTCGAGGACCTCGAGATGATCGAGCGCTTGGCTTCTGCCAGCCCCGAGATCATCGCCGTGCTCGACACCATGTCCAAGCGCGACCAGCTCGACCTTCTTCCCAAGGTGGCAGCTGCCTTTAAGTATGTTGCCGAGGAAGACGAGGATGTAGTGGGCGTGACCGTCACCACGGCGATCCCGCTCGACGACGAGCTGCGTCAAACCATCACTAAGAAATGCGAGCAGGACTTCGGCCGCAAGGTATTCCTTATCGAGCAGGTCGACCCGTCTATCGTGGGCGGCCTGGTGCTCGAGGCCCGCGGCGAGCGTCGTGACATTTCCGTCAAGACGCAGCTGCGCATCGCGCAGGAGACCCTCGCAAACTCTGCTAATTCGTACGGAGGTGAAGCCTAATGTCCGAAACCCTCAATGCCCAGGATATCGCCAAGAAACTGCAGGAGCAGCTCACGAGCCTCTCCGCGACGGTCGATACGCATGAGGTTTCAACGGTCGACGAGGTAGGCGACGGCATCGCGCGCGTCTCCGGCCTCAAGAGCGCCATGGCAGGCGAGCTTCTGGAGTTCAAGAGCTCCGATACCGGTGAGACCGTCTTCGGCCTTGCCCAGAACCTTGACCGTGACGAGGTCGGCGCCGTTCTGTTCGGTGCCGTCGACTCCATCAAGGAAGGCGACGAGTGCCGCACCACTGGCCGCATTATGGATATCCCCGTGAGCCGTGCCATGCTCGGCCGCGTCGTCAATCCGCTCGGCCAACCTATCGACGGCCTGGGTGACATTGTCGCCACGCACCGTCGCCCCATCGAGTTCAAGGCCCCCGGCGTCATCGACCGTACCCCGGTGTGCGAGCCGGTTCAGACCGGCTTGTTGGCCATCGACTCCATGGTGCCTATCGGCCGCGGTCAGCGTGAGCTGATCATCGGCGACCGTCAGACCGGTAAGACCGCCATCGCCATCGACGCTATCCTCAATCAGCGCGGCAAGGGCATGGTCTGCATCTATGTCGCCATCGGCCAGAAGGCCTCCACGGTTGCCAACATCCGCGAGACCCTCGCTCAGCACGGTGCGCTCGACTACACCATCATCGTTTCGGCCACCGCTGCCGATTCCGCCCCTATGCAGTACATCGCGCCTATGGCCGGTGCCGCTATCGGCGAGTTCTTCATGTACAACGGCGAGGACGGTAAGCCCGCCAGCGAGACCAACCCCGGCGGCCACGTGCTCGTCATCTACGATGACCTGTCCAAGCAGGCCGTGGCCTACCGTCAGATGTCGCTGACGCTGCATCGTCCGCCCGGACGCGAGGCCTATCCTGGCGACATCTTCTACCTGCACTCTCGTCTGCTCGAGCGTGCCGTCAAGATGTCCAAGAAGAACGGCTACGGCTCCATGACGGCACTGCCGATCATCGAGACCCAGGACGGCGACGTCTCGGCCTACATTCCGACCAACGTCATTTCCATTACCGATGGTCAGATCTACCTGCAGTCCGAGCTCTTCTTCCAGGGTCAGCGCCCGGCAGTCGACGTGGGCATTTCCGTGTCCCGCGTCGGTGGCGACGCACAGACCAAGGCCATGAAGCAGGTCGCCGGCAACCTCCGTCTGGACCTTGCTTCGTACCAGGAGCTCGCCGGCTTCACGCAGTTCGGCTCCGACCTCGACGAGGCTACTCAGAAGCAGCTGACCCATGGTGCCCGCATGACCGAGCTCCTTAAGCAGCCGCGCTACAAGCCGTTTGAGGTTGGCGAGCAGATCGTTACGCTGTTCGCTGGCAACGAGGGCTTCCTGGATGACCTGGAGATTGCCGACGTGCTGCCTTTCCGTGCCGAGCTCATCGAGTACATGGACAATGGCTTTGGCTCGCTGCTCGACAAGGTTCGCGCCAAGAAGATCGATGATGACACCAAGGCTGAGCTCTTGCGCGTCATCGGCGACTTCAAGCAGCAGTTCATGGCCAAGCACCATTCGGATGTTTCTGGATCAGAGGAGAACTAAGCCCCATGGCCAACCTTCGCGACATTAAGAAGCGAATCTCCTCGGTTACCACGACCAAGCAGATCACGCGCACGATGGAGATGGTCTCTACGGCCAAGATCCGTCGTGCCCTCGATCGCTCCAAGCAGGCCGAGCCCTATAAGGAGGCGCTGACCGACGTCATGTTGACGGTCGCCGGCGACGCCTCCTGTTCGGGCACCGATCCCATGCTGCAGAAGCATGAGAGCGTCAAGCATGGCCTGATTGTCGTTATTGCCTCGGACCGCGGCCTTGCCGGCGGTTTCAATACGACGGTGGAGCGCACGGCCGAAAAGCTCGCCGCTTCTTGGGCGAACGACGGCATCGAATGCGAGATCATCGCGTGCGGGCGTAAGCCGGCCACGTATTTCCGTGACCGCGCAAACGTTGTCATGCACTTTGAGGGCAACTCCTCTGAGCCCGATTTCAATCAGGCCCGCATGATCTCCTCTCATATCTGCGATGCGTATCGTGCCGGTGAGCTTGACCGTGTCGAGCTTGTCTACCACCACGCCAAGAACCGCGTGGATCAGGAGCTTCGCGTCGAGCATCTGTTGCCGCTCGACCCCGAGATGATCGCTATGGCCCACGGTCCGCGTAAGAACGAGACCGACGCCCCTAAGCGCATCTCGTCCACGTTCGAGTTCGTGCCCTCTCCCGAGCATGTTCTCGGCAAGCTTGTGCCGTCTTATATCCTGACGGTCATCTACCAGGCCCTGATCGATTCGGCGGCTGCCGAGCAGGGTGCACGCCGCAAGGCCATGCACTCCGCGACGGAAAACGCCACCGCGATCATCTCGACCCTTACCCGCACGTATAGTCGCGTGCGCCAGGCTTCGATCACGACCGAGATTAACGAGATCGTCGGCGGAGCCTCAGCATTGGAGGAACAGTAATGGCTAATAACACCGTAAAGCTTGCGGTCGAGGAAGCCACCAAGAAGACGACTGCCGGTGATGGTCGCATCGTGCGAATCATCGGCCCTGTCGTCGACGTCAAGTTTGACGGCGCGGTGCCCCCGATCTACAACGCGCTCACGGTCGAGGCCGAGACCCCGATCGGTCATCTGAGCACGATCCTCGAGGTCGAGAGCCAGCTTCCGGGCGGCGTCGTCCGCACGGTCGCCATGTCCTCGACCGACGGCCTGCAGCGCGGCCTCATCGCCACCGATACCGGTGAGCCCATGAAGATGCCCGTTGGTCCCAAGACGCTCGGCCGCATTTGGAACGTCATGGGCAAGCCCGTCGACGGCAAGCCCATGCCCGAGGTGGAGGAGTTCTACCCCATCCACCATGCAGCGCCCCGTTTCGACGAGCTCACCACCAAGACCGAGATCTTCGAGACCGGCATCAAGGCCGTCGACCTGCTCGAGCCCTACATCCGCGGCGGCAAGACAGGTCTGTTCGGCGGCGCCGGCGTCGGCAAGACCGTTCTGATCCAGGAGCTCATCAACAACCTCGCCCAGGAGCACGGCGGCACCTCGGTGTTCACCGGCGTCGGCGAGCGTACCCGCGAGGGCACCGACCTGTTCCTCGAGATGAGCGAGTCTGGCGTTATCGACAAGACCTGCTTGGTCTATGGTCAGATGAACGAGCCGCCCGGAGCGCGTCTGCGCATCGGTCTGGCCGGCCTTACCACCGCTGAGTACTTCCGCGATCGCGGCCAGGACGTTCTGCTGTTCATCGACAACATCTTCCGCTTCTCCCAGGCAGGTTCCGAGGTTTCCGCACTGCTGGGCCGTATGCCGTCCGCCGTTGGTTACCAGCCCACGCTGGCAACCGAGATGGGCGACCTCCAGGAGCGCATTACCTCGACCAAGACGGGCTCCATTACTTCCGTCCAGGCTGTCTACGTCCCCGCAGACGACCTGACCGACCCGGCGCCTGCCACGACGTTTACGCACCTCGACGCCACCACGGTTCTTTCGCGTAGCATTTCGTCGCTCGGCCTGTTCCCGGCTATCGACCCGCTCGCATCTTCCTCCGACGCTCTCGATCCCTCGATCGTCGGCGAGGAGCACTACCGTGTCGCCGTCAAGGTCCAAGAGCTCCTGCAGGAGTACTCCGACCTTCAGGACATCATCGCCATTCTGGGTATGGACGAGCTGTCCGAGGAGCAGCGCCTTACGGTCAACCGTGCCCGTAAGATTCAGCAGTTCCTCTCGCAGTCCTTCCACGTCGCCGAGAAGTTCACCGGCAACCCCGGTGTCTACGTCCGCGTCGAGGATACCGTCCGCTCTTTCGCCGAGATTGTCGACGGCAAGGCCGATGACCTGCCCGAGCAGGCTTTCCGCTATGCTTCCACGATTGAGGACGTGCGCGAGCGCGCCCGCAAGATGGGGGAGAAGTAGGTTATGCGTATCCGCATCGTGTGCCCCGTGAGCTGCGCCTATGAGGGCGACGCTGCGTTTGTGTCGATTCCGTCCACGGATGGCGAGTTTGGCGTTCTGCCTGCTCACTCCAGCGAGATCTGCACGATCGACCGCGGTTACGTTCGCGTTTCCGATAAGGCCATGGGCACTGTCGACCACACGTTTGCCGTGGCCGGCGGCTATGCCCAGGTTGCGGACGATGTCGTGACCGTTCTCGCCGAGCGCGCTTGCGATTTGGCGACCGTCGATGCCGACAAGCTTAAAGCTGATATTCAAGGTTTTGAAGAGAAGCTGGGTAATTTGTCGGAGGATGATGCACGCCGCGCCTACCTCTATAATGAAATCGCATGGTGTAAGCTCAAGCTTGCCTAATAGTCAAACGATTTAGCGTTCGACCATTTGCGAACACATCATGCCCGGGATGGCCCAGCCACCCCGGGCATGCTTTTTGAAAGGGTAGACCTTGGATATTATCCGCGTTGAGGGTGGCCACGCCATCGGAGGCTCCGTGCCCGTCTCGGGTGCCAAGAACTCCGCGCTCAAACTCATGGCGGCAACGCTTCTGGCGCCGGGCAAGACGACGCTGCAGAACGTGCCCGATATTTCCGATGTTCACGTGATGGGCAAGGTGCTCAAGGGCATGGGCGCTACGATCGATGTTCTCGACGAGCACACGCTCGAGATTGATACCTCTCAGGTCGATTCTTGGGAGGCCCCCTACGAGCTCGTTGCCAAGATGCGTGCTTCCACCGCCGTCATGGGACCCCTGCTGGGTCGCTTCCATCGCGCCAAAATTGCCATGCCGGGCGGCTGCAACCTGGGTGCCCGCAAGATCGATATGCACATTCTTGGTCTTGAGGCCCTGGGCGTTGAGTTCGATACCGCCCACGGTTACATCAACGCTAATGCGCCCCAAGGTCTGCGCGGTACCACCGTCACGCTCGAGTTCGCCAGCGTCGGTGCGACCGAGAACCTCATCATGGCCTCTGTGCGCGCACAGGGCACCACGGTTATCGACAATGCCGCCCGCGAGCCCGAGATCGTCGATCTCGCCAACATGCTCAACGAAATGGGCGCTAAGATTGTCGGCGCCGGTACGCCTGTCGTGACCATCGAGGGCGTGGAAGAGCTCCATCCCGTTACCCATCGCGTAGTGGGCGACCGCATCGAGGCCGGTACCTTTATCGTTGCCGGTGCGTTGATGGCCGACGATCGCGGTGTCGATGTCACGGGTTTTTGCCCCATTCACTTGGGCATGGTGCTCAAGAAGATGGAGCTCATGGGTATCGACTGCGAGCGCGTCGAGGACGGCGTCCATGTGAGGCGTGCCGAGCGCATCAAGCCGGTCGACATCCAGACGCTTCCGTTCCCCGGCTTCCCGACGGACATGCAGGCGCAGATCATGGTACTCTCCGCCCTTGCCGATGGTAGCTCCGTTATCACCGAGAACATCTTCGAGAATCGTTTTATGTTCGCATCCGAGTTGGTGCGAATGGGTGCCGATATTCGCATCGAGAGCCATCACGCCATGATTCACGGCGTCAAGGGTTTCTCGGGTGCGCAGGTTACCTCGCCCGATCTGCGCGGCGGTGCAGCTCTTGTTGTCGCTGGTCTGATTGCCGATGGCACGACCGAGGTGTCGGCCATCCATCACATCAAGCGCGGCTATGAGCGGTTTGTCGAAAAGCTGCAGGCGCTTGGCGCTCACGTCGAGCACGCCACTGTCCCCGATCCCGTCATCTACTAATGCAGGTTGCCTATGTTTAAGAAAAAGCCCCTTGCGGAATCCCGAAGACCTTCGACCGGCGCGCAGGCCAAGATCTATAGCCGTGATAACGTCGCCCGCTATTCCGAGCGCGCCCGTCAGCGCCGCCGTGGCCACACGGTTCGCCGCGTCGCGCTTATTGCCGTGCTCGGTGTGCTGCTGAGCGCAACGACTGCCGCCGGCCTGTGGTTCGCCACCATTATGGGCAAGCTCGGCGATTCTAATGTCATTACCGACAATCTGCGTCGGGTTCTGGTTGACACCGATGAGGCAAAGGATCCGTTCTACGTGCTGCTTCTTGGCACCGACGGCCGTCCGGGCGAGGATACGTATCGTGCCGACTCGATTATCCTGGCACGCATCGACCCCACGCAAAAGCAGGCGACGCTCATTTCCGTTCCGCGCGACACCAAGGTCGAGTACAAGGGCGAGACCATGAAGATCAACGCCTGCCATACCGTTGGCGGCGCCGAGGCCATGGTCGAGGCGGTCAACGAGCTGTGCGGTGTTCAGATTTCCCACTATGCCGAGGTCAGCTTCGACGGTATGCAGGCGCTGATTGATTCGGTTGGCGGTATCGACATTAACGCAACCGATGATGTTGACGACCCCGAGCACCTGGATATTAAGATTACCGCTGGCCAGCAGCATATGGACGGTGCCACCGCCCTTACCTATGCCCGCTGCCGCTACACCTATGCCGACGGCGATTACACGCGCATGCGCCACCAGCGTCAGGTGCTCGGCGCCCTTGCCAACCAGATTCTCAATAACTTCGATGCCACGAAGATCTTTGGCCTGGTTAATTCGCTGTCCGATATGCTCGTAACCGATATGAGCGTTCAGGATATCGTGGCTACGGTCAACGCCATGCGCGGTATGGATGTCGACGGTATCTACTCGGCCAATCTGCCCTCGTACGCCGATGACAGCACCATGATCGACGGTGTGAGCTACGTCTTTGTCTACGAGGACGAGCTCAAGGAAATGATGGAGCGCGTCGATGCCGGCAAGGATCCCAAGGGTCCCAACACCATGGGTCTTTCCGACGGTTCCAGCTCTACGATCGGCGACCTGAACAACAACACGTCTGACGACTACGCAAACGGTACCGCAACCTCATCGGTCAGCTCTGACGATTCCGATGACTCAAGCGATTCGAGCGATTCGGACTACTACGAAGAGCCCACCGGCGACGGCAACGGCTACGAGGCCAACTACTAAGTTACGGCGTTTTACCAAACGCCGTAACGGCTCGACGCTGCGCGCCGCCCAAGGCGACAATTTGTCATTCAAAAGGCAGGGCATGACCAGAAGGTCAATGCCCTGCCTTTTTCATGCCAACTTGTTCGCCTTGGACGTCGCTCGCTGACGTTGGCTCAACCTGCGGTGCTGACTACTCCCCTTGCACCAAAAACCGCCCCGTTCTCGGTTTTGAGGACGGGGCGGTTTTGCTTACCTGGATTGTTCGAGTTCCCTATGCAAAGCGGGCGACGAGCTCCTGCAGGACGTCGGTCATCTTGACGAGCGAACTGACCGGGACGAACTCGTTGACGCCGTGGTAGCAATAGCCGCCGGTGGAAAGGTTGGGGCAGGGCAGACCGCGGAACGACAGCTGCGCGCCGTCGGTGCCGCCGCGAATCGGCAGCACTTGGGGCTCAACGCCGCAGGCAAGGTAGGCTTCCTTGGCAACATCAATAAGCTCGGGATAGTCACGAACGATCTCGGCCATATTTCGATACTGCTGCTTAATCTCGACCGTCACACGCTCCTCACCCAGACGCTGGTTGAGCATCGAGGCGGCGGCATCAATAAGGTCGAGTTTCTGCTGGAACTTGGCGGCGTCATGGTCGCGGACGATATAGCGCGCTGTGGCGTGATCGACGGTCGCAGATACACCCTCAAGGTGATAAAAGCCCTCGTAGCCTTCCGTATACTCCGGGCGCTGCACGTAGGGGAGCAACGCGTTGAAGTCGCAGAACAGATTGCCTGCGTTGACCATACGACCCTTAGCGTCGCCCGGGTGGATGGACTGGCCCTCAAAGCGGACGGTCGCCTCGGCGGCGTTAAAGCACTCCCACTCCAGCTCGCCGATGGGGCCGCCGTCGACCGTGTAGGCGTACTTGCAGCCAAAGGTATCGATATCCAACAGCTCGGCTCCGTGGCCGATCTCCTCGTCAGGGCAGAAGCAAATGCCGAGTGCGGGATGGGGCAGAGAAGGGTCCTGAGCGATACGCGCGACAAGCGACATGATCTCGGCGACGCCCGCCTTGTCGTCTGCGCCCAGCAGCGTGGTGCCATCGCTGCAGACCAGGTCCTCACCCGCGAGGTCATTCAGGGCGGGAAGCTTGGCGGTACTCATGGCAACGGGCTTACCGTCAACCGCGCCGCAGACCAGGTCGCCGCCTTCGTAGTGTACGATGTGCGGCTTCACGCCGGCGCCCGGTGCAACTTCGGTGGTGTCGAGATGGGCGATCAGGCCCAGGGCGGGCTTGTCCTCAGCGCCCGCACTTGCGGGGATATGCGCGCAGACATAGGCGTGCTCGGTCACGTGGGCATCTTCCGCACCAAGCTCGCGCAGCTCTTCAGCCAGCACGTTGGCAAGGTCAAACTGAACGGCGCTCGAGGGTACCTGGTCGCAGTTTGCATCCTCGGACTGCGTGTTGATCTGGACGTAGCGCAAAAAGCGTTCGAGGACATCGGGGCTCGTGGTGGTGTTTTCCATAAAGACCGCTCCAATCTTGGTCGTCGTGTGCAACAAGAACTCTAGCACGGTATGCCACGGCATACCACGACGCTTGGATGGGGTAGAATCAGCCATTGAATGCAGAAGGGACGGAAGATCATGGATACGACAAATAGCTCGCGCGAACTACATCTGACGGTGGCGAACGAAGACTACTTGGAGTGCATGGTTCGCATTGAAAGCGAAGAGGGGGAAACCAACGGCGTGCGATCGGTCGACATCGCGCAGCGCCTTGGCGTCTCCAAGGCATCGGTCAATAAAGCGGTTTCGGCGCTCAAGGCATCCGAACTTGTCGAGCAATCGCACTACGGCAAGGTAGTCCTGACCGATCGCGGCCGCGAGGTTGGTACGGCTATCTGGTACCGTCATCGCCTCATCCGCACGTTTTTGGTTCAGGAGCTCGGTGTCGAATTTGAGCGAGCCGATTCCGAGGCCTGCATGATGGAGCATGCGCTTTCCGAGGACACGATGAACCGCTGGCTCGCCTATTTCGAAAAGCAGGGAATCAGCGTCGAGGAATAGCGGGATATATATGGATACGAGTTATTACAACCGCTTTGGTGCCGAGGAACTTACGCGCCGCTTGTCGAGCGAGACCTTGTTGGCGCAGGGTCCCATGGGCAGTGTTCTGTTGAGTGAGTACGATGCCGCCGACATTCCACCGGCGTTTTGGAATCTGGCAGAGCCGCAGACCGTTTCTCGTATCCATCGCTTGTATGTCGCCGCCGGCGCGCAGGTGCTCATTACCAACACCTTTCAGGCATCGAGCTATGCCCTCAAGCACGACCAGATTGCGCCGTCCGTGGCGGAGGTCAATCGCGGGGCTGTCGACGATGCCCGCCAGGCGCACCCTCAGCTGCTGCTGGGCTCGATGGGCCCGATCGGTATTGAGTGGTTTGCCGAGGACTCTGCCGAGTATCGTGAAATCCGAGGCATTGCGCGCGAACAGGCGCACGCCTTGCTCAATGCTGGTGTTGACGGTCTGCTGATCGAGACGGTGACGTCTATCCGTAATTTGCAGCCCATGCTTGCCGGCGCCCGAGACGCCGCCGACGGCATGCCTGTTCTGGTGAGTTTTGTCGTTGACGATAAAGGCGACCTGTTGGGCGATGGCCTCAACATCGAGGCAGCCGTTTTGTACGCCGAAAAACACGGCGCAAACTCGGTTGGTGTTAATTGCTGTTCGCTTGCGGCCGCGAACGCGGCGGTGCCCAGGATGGTTGCATCGGCGACTACTCCCGTCACGGTGCGTCCCAACGTGGGCGATCCGGTCCAGACTCAGGATGGCCCCGTATGGCACGAGAACCCCGAAGCTTTCGCGCGCGCATGCATCGAATGGAGGCATGCCGGTGCCGCAATGGTGGGCAGTTGCTGTGGAACCACGGCAATCACTACGGCAGCGATGGCCGAGGCGCTCGATATATAAAGGGCAAAACCGCTCCATAAGGGGCGGTTTTTTTATTGCCTGCATGTCCTCGGCAGCATTTGCCCAAATGGTGAATGCTGGTGCCGGCAGGTTGCCGAGTGCATGTTGCGGGTATACCCCATGCGTACCATGATCCAAACACTGTGAGGTGTCTGCGCGTGTGCGCGATAATTCATTTTGGAACTGACGGTTGGCGCGCTCGCGTCGATGAGGACTTCACTGCCGATAACGTTGCCCGTATCGCCGATGCCGTCGGCGAGTTGTGGCAAAAGACCAATCCGGGCAAAACGGTATATATAGGGTTCGACACCCGGCCCCTGGCGAGCGAGTTCGCTGAGCTTGCGGCGGGCGTGCTAGCAGCGCACGGGCTGGACGCCGTGCTCGCTTCGCGACCTGTTCCGACCCCTGCCCTTACGTGGGCGGCGGCTTATGACGGTGGGGCGTGCGGCGCGCTCATGGTGACGGGGTCCCATCATCCGCAGGGTTATCTGTGCCTCAAGATTCGCATGGGTGACGGCTCGACCGCCAACCAGGATGTCATCGAAGAGCTCGAAGAGACCATGGCTCCCGAGCCAATGGGGATCGAAGGGCAATATCGCACCGCGGATATCATTCCTGACTATATGCAGGCGGTGGCATCGTTTGTCGATGCCGAAGCCATCCGCGGCGCGCACCTGCGCGTGGTTGTCGATCCCATGGGCGGCGCAGCCCAGGGTTATCTAGCCGACTTGCTGCGCGAGCTTGGCGTTGAGGTGCACGAGATTCACGCCGGGCAGGCGTCTGACCAAGAAGATATCTGCCCCGACCCCGTTGAGCCTTGGGTGGACGCTTGCGAGCGCACGGTTATCGATGACGGAGCTTGCGCTGGTCTGGTGACCGACGGCGACGCCGACCGTATCGGTGCGGTTGACGAGCGCGGCAGGTATATACATCCGCATCAGATCATGGCGCTCGTTTTGGGCGACTTGGTTCAATTTCGTAATTTGGAGGGGCGCGTCGTCGTCAATCTTTCATGCTCGACGCTCGTGCGTCGCATTGCCGAGGCGCTTGGCTGCCGCGTGACCGTCAAACCAGTCGGTTTCAAATATATAGCGGCGGAGATGAAGAAGGGCGGCGTCCTCATGGGCGGCGAAGAAGCCGGCGGTATCGGCATCGCCGCGCATATGCCCGAGCGCGATGGAATCCTCGCCTGTCTGATTCTGTGTGAGCTTATGGCTAAGACGGACGCGCCTTTGGGCGTTCTGGTCGACCAACTCGAGGACAGTTTTGGTAAGACGAGTTACGGTCGACGGGATTTGCGCCTTGAGGCCGAAGATGCCGAAACGTTACGAACCCTGCTGCCGGGCGTAAACCCCAAGTCGATTTGTGGCAAGGTGCCGCAAAACGTTAGTCATATGGATGGCTTGCGTTTGGCATTCGAGGATGACACGTGGCTGCTGGTTCGTCCTAGCGGGACCGAACCAGTGGTGCGCGTCTACGCCGAGGGGTTCTCGGTGGAAGAACGTGATGAGTTGCTCGATGCTGGCTGTGCTTTAGCTAGGGGGACGTATCCGCTTTAACCATGAGACTGCCTTATATAAAGAGATGCTCGGCGAGCGGTAGGTAACGGCTGGCAAACGTTAGTCGGATCCCAAGATGTGTAGGAAATGTGTACACCCAGATTCCCGCCCACGGCGCCCCTCCGGTCTGGCAATATATCTCCTTGCCGCGCGGCCCGGTCGGACCGGATCAGCCGCGGGGCGTGCACCTTGAGAACCGGATACTGCGAGGATGGACACACCAGTTGTGTCGCA
>URNC01000019.1 GCA_900549065.1 uncultured Collinsella sp.
CGAGATGCAGCGTAGTCTCGTGGGCTCGGAGATGTGTATAAGAGACAGGTCGTTGGCGATGCGGCGGTGTCGTCCGCGACATCGGCGTCGCGCGTCATTGAACTGGCAAGTCGAGTAGGTGTGCCGCGCACGCGCATGAGCGCCGTGTTCAACCGGTTCGGTGCGCGCGGGGCAGACGAGGACGTCGCCATGCGCTTTGAGATTGCCTGTGCGTTGAGCTCCAAGATTCGTATCGCCGATGGCGGGCAGGATCTCGCCGCGCTCATGGCGTTTGGGCGCGCCGACGAGGCAGTGGGTCAGACGAGCGCTTTTGCGACCAGCGTGCGCGAGGCCACGCGCGAGATGCTCGTGGAACTGGGGTGCGCCGTCGGCCCTTGGAGCGATATAGTCGCCGACCGTGCAACGCGTACCGAACGCCCGCGTATCCGCCTTCCCTGGTCGCGCGAGGGTGATCAGCGATGAGCCTGCAAACGAGGATTAAGGCTGCCGACGCTGCAGCGGCGGCAGCTCCTGTAGATGCGGGGCGTCGCCGCGCGGTGAAACGACGCACTAAGCGCGCCGTGATGGACCGCATGGGTTACGACGAAGTGGCGCGTATCAGCGCCTATATCGACCCGGTACTTGCCCGCTCGGAATTGCGTCCCGCGGTGGAGGCGGCGCTCAATGTTGAGGAGCCGACCGATCTCGCGACGCCCGAGCGCGAGACCATCATCGACGAGATTTTGGATGACGTGGTGGGCTTGGGGCCGTTGCAGCCGCTCATCGAGGACGACACCGTTACCGAGATCATGATCAACGGCTGCCGCTCGGCCTTCTTTGAACGCGGCGGCGTCTTGTACCCCATCGAGCATGCGTTTGAGGATGATGAGCAGATCCGTGTGCTTATCGACCGCATCATCTCGCCACTTGGCCGCCGTATCGACGAGCGCAGCCCCATCGTCAACGCCCGCCTCAAAACGGGCTATCGCGTCAACGCGGTGATTCCGCCTGTGGCGATTGACGGACCGATTCTCACCATCCGAAAGTTCTCGGACCGCATCTGCTCGCTGGACGAGCTTGTGGGGCTGGGGTCGCTGCCGCTTTGGTATGCGCAGCTGCTGTCATGCGCGGTGTCGCTGAGACAGGACCTGGCGGTTGCGGGAGGCACGGGATCTGGTAAGACCACCCTGCTCAACGCGCTGTCATGCGAGATTTCCACCGGCGAGCGCATCGTGACGATCGAGGACTCTGCCGAGCTCAAGTTTGCGCATCATCCACACGTGGTGCGTCTAGAGGCGCGCGAGGCTTCAATTGAGGGCGAGGGCGCGGTGACGATCCGCGACCTGGTGACCAATGCCCTGCGCATGCGCCCCGACCGCATCGTGGTGGGTGAGGTGCGCGGTGCTGAGTGCTGCGACATGTTGCAGGCCATGAACACGGGCCACGACGGGTCGCTCACCACACTTCATGCGGGCTCAGAACAGGAGACCGTGGTGCGTCTGACGTTGCTTGCACGTTATGGCATCGATCTGCCGAGCGAGCTCATCGAGGAGCAGATTGCCATGGCGCTCGACGGCATCGTGATGTCCGAGCGCCACGCCGATGGCAGGCGCTTCGTCTCCTCGTATTCGGGGGTGCGTCGCGCCGCGTCGGGCGGCGTAGAGCTCGAGCGCTATGTGACTTTCGATGCCGCCGAGCGCACCTGGACGCTTGACCGCGAGCCGCCGTTTATCGCAGAAGGCCTGCGGTCGGGGACGCTCACACAAGAGGAGGTGGACGAATGGAGGTCGCTGTGCCCCTCGTCGTAGGGGGTTTGGCAGGGTTTTCTGTCGCGACGGCGTGCGGGGCGGAACCTCGTGTGCCGCAGGTGCCGCCGGCGGAGCTGGCGCGTCAGGCGCTCGAGACGGTGGCAGAGAAACTGCCGCGTGAGCTGGTGGAAAACGATCTGCTGAAAAAGATCGCCCGTTCGTGGGCATCGCTGGCTCCGGCGCATCGCCTTGGCCTCGTGATCGAAGATGCTTCGGGGCGTTTGGCGTTTCTGCTGCTCTCGAGCGGTGTCTGCTGCATTTTACTAACGATGGTGTCGTTATCGCCCCTCGGATTTGCCTTGGGACTTGTTGCTCCGATTGCCGTTGGCGCCGCTCGGGATGGCTTTGAGAGCCGGCGCGAGCAACACGATGCAGAAGAGGCCATGCCCGAGGCGTTTACCGCACTTTCCATGTCGCTTGCCTCGGGACATTCGCTGGCCCAGGGCATGCGCTTTGTGGGCGCTCATGCGCAAGAACCGGTGCATACCGAGTTTTTGCGGGTGGCGGCGGCGATCGATTGCGGCATCTCGGCGACCGACGCGCTCGATGACTTGCTCGTGCGCATCGACGCCCCCGGTCTTTCGCTTGTGACCTTGGCGCTTAAGGTGTCACAGCGCACCGGCGCTCCGCTTGCCGACTTACTGTCCGAGGCGTCGAGCATGGTGGGGGAGCGCATTGAGCTCAAGCGCCGCCTAGATGTTAAGACGTCGCAGGCCCGCATGTCTGCGCATATGGTCGCGGCGATGCCGACGGGCATGTGCGCGGTGTTGGCGCTGCTTTCGGCAGATTTTCGTCGCGGTCTTGCGACGCCTGCCGGCGCGGGCGCTGTGGTGCTGGGTCTTGCCCTCAACGCCGTTGCCCTGGTGGTTATCAGGCGCATTATGCGGGTGGAGCTATGAGCGCCCCGGTTGCAGTTGCGGCTTGCCTGTGCGCTCTGAGTGTATTTGTCGCGACGGGTTTGGATCGGGCGGATGCACGCAAGATCGCAGAGGCCTGCAAGCGCGAGGCGGTGCTGGTCGCTGCCGCGGGTCGCTCGGTGGTCGATGCTCTGACCGCGCGAATGAAGGGCGCGGTTGGAGCGGGCGGCCCGGCGCGAGTGTCGCTCGGCGAAGTGTCCGAGATGATCGATGTTGTGCGCTTGGGTCTTTCGGCCGGTCTTTCGTTTGATGCGGCGCTTGAGATTTTCTGCGCCAACCGCCGGTCAGTGCTGGCTCTTCGACTTGAGCGGGCCTGCATGGCGTGGCAGGTGGGCGTGGGCACGCGTGAGGACGAGTTGTTGGCCGCCGCGCGCGACCTGGACGTGCGAGCGCTCGAGACCTTTGCCATCACGGTGGGACAGGCGCTCGCCCTGGGTGCCCCACTTGCCGAGACACTGGCCGCTCAAAGTCGCGAGATCCGTGCGGCTCATCGCGCCGCGGTCGAGCGCGAGATCGAGCGTGCGCCCGTCAAGCTGCTGATTCCCACCGGCACACTCATCTTGCCGGCGTTGCTTCTGTCCATATTGGGCCCGCTGTTGGGAGCAGGCGGGATGATGTAGGGAGGAATACATGAACACGATGACTGACGTTGCTGGCAAGGTCTGGAGCTGGGCTGTTTGCCAGTCAATTCGCGCTCGCCAGCATGCCGGGGAGCTACTGCAGGAGGAGAGTGCGCAGGGCACCACCGAATACGCCATCTTGGTCGGCGTGCTCGTGGTGATCGCCATCATTGCCATTGTCGCATTTAAGGGCAAGGTCCAAGATCTATGGAACGCTATCAGCGAGGGCATCAACAGCCTGTAGAGGGCGAGCGCCCCATCGGGGTGCTGCTGGTGTTTGCTTGCCTGACCGTGGCGATAGCGGCGGTGCTTTGGGGGCTTAACGCCGCGCGGCAGCAGCGTCCTGGGGCCGCCTTCGATTCGGGCTCAGATTCGGCGGTGGCGTCTCAAAAAGATGAGATGCGAGATGCGGACGATTCGGATGTCGCTGTCACGGCGCAAACCTTTCTGCGGACGCTCGACAAGCGGTCTGGCACTGCGACGGATTCACCTGAGGACAACGCGATTGCGGTCCGGCTTGCATGGTCCGAGGACCGACCGATGACCGAGGCAGCGGCGGATATGTTACGCGCCTACCGCGAGGTGCCAACGGCCCAGCTCGCCCTGAGCGGCTATCTCGATATTAAGGGCAACGTATGGGGCGCCATCGTGCGCGATGGGCGCGGCTGGGTCGATATGGTGACGGTTGCCGCGGATGCTGGCGATGCTTCGTGTCGTCTGCGCGCCGTGCGTCTGGTCCCGCAAACAATAAGCTCAAAGGAGGGATCGTGAAATGCATGGCATTCTGCGTGAGGAATCTGCCCAGGCGACGGTCGAATACGCCATCGTCACGGTGGCGCTGTTATCGATCGTGCTGGCGATTGTGGGACTTTGGCGTGCTGGCACCGATGGACGCTTGGCGGCGCTGGTTGAGCGGGCGGCATCCCATGGCGTTGCCTCGACGTCGGTTATCGACGCCGCTGCGGGCGCTAAGGACATCGCGTTGTATTGATATCGCGCGCGAGGACCGGGCGCAGTCTACGGTCGAGGCCGCTTTTTTGCTGCCGACGTTTCTGACGCTCATCCTTCTCGCACTGCAACCGGTGTGCCTGCTTTATGCGCGCGCGGTCATGGAGTCTGCCGCCGCCGAGACCGCGCGGCTCATGACCACGACGACGGCGGAGGACGACGATCTTAAGGAGTTCACCCTCCGCCGGCTTGCCGCAGTGCCCAACGTTTCGATCTTTCATGCCGGCGGGCCGCTGTCGTGGGATATCGAGCTTAGCCGGGCCGATGCGGGCGGCGTCTCGTCCGTGTCCGTTTTCGGCGAGGTCAAGCCGTTGCCTGTGATCGGTGCGTTTGCGCAGGTTATGGGTGGTACCGCCGAGGGCGGCTACGTTGAGCTCAAGGTCGATGTCTCGTATCAATCACGTCCCGAATGGCTGGAGGGAGATTATGATTCGTGGATTGCTGCATGGGATTAAGCGTTTCTGGTCTAGACGCGTTTTGACGCGCCGTCCGAGCTGCCATCGCAAGCGAGGCGGCTTTATGGGTCGAGCCGGTATCGACCTGTTTATCGAAGACGGTGCCTACACCACGCTTTCCTCTGCGGTGGTCATCTTGGTGGTGCTCACGCTGCTGTTTTCGTCGACGGCGGCGATATGGAGCATGTCGCGCGCGGGGGACACCCAGGTGGCTGCCGATAGCGGCGCGCTGGCAGGCGCCAATGTGGTGTCGTCCTATCACACGGCTGCCACGGTGGTGGATGCGAGCATTTTGAGTTTGGGCCTAGCGGGGTTTGCCACGATCGGGACGGGCCTGGTCGCCATCCTCATCCCGGGTGCCGAACCAGTTGCCGGCAATATGGTCGACACCGGGATTGAGATCATTAAAACGCGCAACAAGTTTGCCAAAAGCGCATCGGAAGGCTTACAGAAAATCGAGACGGCTCTGCCGTATCTGATCGCCGCGCGTGCCACGCAGGCGGTGTCGGCGCAGGATACCGATAGTGTGACCTATACCGGTACGGCGCTTGCCGTGCCCAAGACATCCGAGTCGGACTTCGCTGCGCTCGAGGGGTCCGAGATCTCGACCGATGCCATTAAAGGCACATCAGATGATTTAGAGCGTGCGGCCGAGGAGCTGCGGAAGGCCTCGGAGGAGACGGCGAAGGCTAAAGAGCGCGCTTGGCTGGCGGATTGTGGCGGGTCTGACAAGGGCTCGGTCAGCAGCTGTTCTTGCATGTGGGAGCGTGTGAAAAGTCTAACGGATCTCTCTGGTGCTCAAAATCCGCATTACGCTTCGAGCGTTACGTGGGAACCGCAAGTGGCGCTCGATCGCGCGAAGGCCTACTATCGCCAGCGCCTGGCAAATGAGAAACCGCTTGGCGAGGGTCCGGAAAAACAGGCAGATTCTGCTGCACGAAAGGTGTTCTTCGCTTATGCGGGCGAAGAAGTCGAGCGGGCATATATAACTGAAAAGGACGGCAAAGTTTCCGCCCGCATCCCTTTCCTTCCGCGAAATCCAGATGAGGCGCGGACGACTGAACTCTATACCGATGCGCGTTGGCCCACGAGTGAAGTAGATAAAGTTACCTATTTGCATTATGGGACTGACTGTCCAAATTACAAAAAAGGAAAGCCGGGTGGGCTGGCATCCGTCGCAGATTTTGACGGTCACGAAACGTGTAGCGAATGCCATTTCGGTGTGTCGTCTTTAGGGTACGTTGCGATTGCAACGACTTCTGTCGAAAGGGGCTTCGAGTACCACTTCGATAAGTTCAAAGAGGCTCTGGAAGACTACGTCGAATGCCGCAACAAAGAACTCGAACTTGAGCGTCAGACCGAGGATGAGGCCGACCGTGCGGGCAATGCGTTTGACCAGGCCATTAAAGCGCTTTCCGGCGAGCGCCCGCGTATCGCCCCACCTGGCCGCAACGGCGTGGTCGCCTTTGCAGTTTCGGGCGACATTACCAGCCCCGATCAACTTAACTCCTCGTTTAACGCGGCAGTCAGGCTTGGCGATCGCGGTGCTATCTCTGCCGCGGTGCTGGCGCCCGATGAGGCGACGGCGCAAAACAACGTGCTTTCGCGATTTTTCTCGACATTGAAGGAACGCTCGGGCGGCGTTGCCGGCGTACTCGATGGCGTCATGGATGTTTGGGGACGGCTGCTTGTGGGATACGGAGACATCCAAGGTTCGGCCGACGAACTTATGGACGAGATGATTAAAGGCCTAGGAGGGGGCAGCGGCGCGTTGGGCTCCATCGCATCGTGGCTCGGCGATACCGTTTCGGCGTCCGTGGCGGCGTTGGGTCTGGAACCGTGCGACTTGCGCTTGCGAAAGCCGGTGCTGACCGATTCCGCCAACGTCATTAAGAGTCCGGGGTCTGACATTGCTGGTCTCTCTCAAGCGCAAGACAAGCTGCGAAGTATTCCGTTGGGCGTGACCGATCCCAAGGCACTTTGCGAGGCGTTGGAATATCAAGTCGAACGCACCATTAGCGGTACGGTGTTCATGCTTGCGGAGATTCCTCTGCCCGGCGGCGGCTCCATCCCACTTACCGTCGATGTCGCGACGCTGGTTGGCGCTCTGGGCGGTGGGTCGTAATGAGTATCCGCATGCGTCTGCGCGAGGAGCGTGCCCAAGCGACGGTGGAGATGGCAGTGGTTACGCCCGTTTTGCTGGTGCTGGCGCTCATCGTGTACAACGTCATGATCTTTGCCAGCGCTGTCGCGCGCTTCGACCGCGTGGTGCCCGACATCGTGTTGGCGCACGCTGTGGCACCGGGCGGGGAGGGTGACGAAAGCTCTGCCGATGCCTCGGCGACGGTTCAGACTCAAATTCTGAATGCCATGGAAGGCTATGACTTGCAGATCGAAGTGTCGAGCGAGCAAGGCGCGGAGGCATCAGATGGTGGCCTGCTCTCCCTATCCGGTACGTTTAGGACCTACACCTGCACCATGCACTACGAGCCGTGGCCGACTTCTCTCAGCATCGCTGGCGTTCCGCTGGGGGCGCCGACAACGTTGTCGCACGAGCGCGCGGTGACGGTCGATCCATGGCGTCCGGGGGTGGTCATGTGACCGCGGTCTCGTCCTACATCGCCTACGCGCGGGCACTCAATAGGCTGGGTTGGACGCCGGCCGAGTTTGCGGTGGCGGAGTCGTTTGTCGTGCGCCTGCGCGGCATGCTGGGACGGCGTCCGGTTGCCGCCAACGGCCTGCCGCTCGTCATGGCGTTTCCACGCTGCTCTTCGGTCCATACGTGTTTTATGGCCTATCCCATCGACATCGCCTTCATCGATGCACGCGGCAATATCCTCGCGCGCTACGAAAACGTATGTCCCTGGTGTATGTGCTCCTGCCCCGGCGCCTGGGCGGTATTGGAACGCCCTTCAATCCTCGCTACACCTCCCGCCCTCCAACAAGTGCCGGCGTAAGAGATTGGCGACAGCGGACTTTCGTCATACGAAATTGGGTAAGATGGAGGAGAAGGTGCATGGATGTTGAGATCCATCCGAACGCCAAAAAACACTTGACGGAAAAGCAGGTACTAGGTGCCTGGTTCGCGGTTACTGAGTGCATTCGCCGCGAGTCGGAGGACGAGCCGCCGAGATGGCTTGCCATTGGATGGCTTCCAGATGGTCGAAGTGTGGAACTTGTTGCGGTCGAACTAATTCGTGGATGGCTCATTATTCATGCCCTGTCTCCGGTTCAGAAGAAATTCTGGCAAGAGATCGAGCGAGCTCGGCAGAGGGGTCGATGATGGGCAAGACGTATACGGCCGCTAATGGTCAGGTTGTAACGGATGAAATGATTGACGCGTGGTGCGAGTCGTACGAGCGCGGAGAGTTTCCGGATGGCGAACACACCGTTGGTGGGATCGTGCATGGACGGCCCCCGCTCTCAGGTGAGGGGACGGCAACGCTGTCGGTCAAGATTCCTCTGGGAATGAAGGAGGCCATTCGTCGACGGGCGGCTGCCGAGGGGATGACGCCAAGTGAGTTTGCCCGTGCGGCTCTGAGTGAAAAACTTCTTGCTGCCGGCTGATGCCTCTGACGTGCCGATTTATAGAACCGAGGCTGTGCTCAAAAACTTTTTTAAAATTCTCGGTTGACCGGAACGCGTCCTTGGTTATACTAATCAAGCCTTGAAACAAGGCACACCTCAAATGGCTGGGTAGCTCAGTTGGTAGAGCAGAGGACTGAAAATCCTCGTGTCAGGGGTTCGATTCCCTTCCCCGCCACCTTGAATTGACTAGGACCTCTGCAAAGGGGTCCTTTTCTTTTATTGAGGGCTCTGCGGAAATTGCGTCCCGGAATTTGGCTTCAGAGTGGGATGCGCTTTCCGCTTTGAGACCGCTTGGGAAAGCGCGACCCGGAATCCGGCGTCGGAATGGGATGTGCTTTCCTTTTGCGGTCTTTGGCGGAAACTGCGTCCCAGATCCCGCGCTCAGAACGGGATGCATTTTCCGGTTGAGGCCTCGAACGGAAAATGCATCCCAGTCTTTTGCGAAAAACGGGATGCGCTTTCCGGCCGCCTACTTCCGGCGCATATGTACATCTCGGCGCGCCATCTCGGGCCCGCCCAGATATTCCTCCCGCTTTTGCGCCACTTTACAGACCGTTCGGTCGTCTGTCCGCACGCGCGGGTATACTCAAAACGATACTTTTCCTATGCAATACGATGCAGGCTCGGCCTGCACGATCCGAAGGGGGCAGTGATGGAGAGGATACTCGGCGTTAATCTCTCTGGCTGGTTTATTCCCGAGCCTTGGGTGACCCCGTCGCTATACGCGGCGACCGGTGCATCCAACGCGGCCGAGCTGCAGGAGGCCATGGGCACCGCCGCCTATAACGAGCGCATGCGCCGTCATTACGAGACGTTTGTGAGTGAGGACGATTTCCGTCGCATGGCGCAGATCGGTCTCAATGCCGTGCGTCTGCCGGTGCCCTGGTATGCCTTTGGCTCGCAGGAGTCCGATGCCTCCTACATCTCGGTTGTCGATTACATCGACCGCGCGATTGAGTGGGCTGCCAAGTACAACATTCGCGTGCTGCTTGACCTGGCGACTGTGCCCGGTGGCCAGGGCGATTCCAACGATTCGCCCGCCACGCCGGAGGCTGTTGCCGAGTGGCATTCGTCCACTAACGGCCGCCATGTCGCACTCGACGTGCTCGAGCGCTTGGCCGAGCGTTACGGCGAGGCCGAGAGCCTGCTGGGCATTGAGCTGCTGGATACGCCGCAGATGAGTGTCCGCAAGAGTCTCTTTGCCATGACGGATGGCATTCCGGCTCACTACCTGCGCAATTTCTATCGCGATGCCTACGAGCTCGTCCGTTCGTATATGCCCGAGGATAAGATCGTCGTCTTCTCGTCTTCGGGGCATCCCAGCGAGTGGAAGCATTTTATGCGCGGCGCTAAGTACAAGAACGTCTACATGGACCTTCACCTGTACCATTACCGCGACGAACATGCGCTCGACATCACGAGCCCCCGCGGGCTGACGACGGCGATTTCGCGCAACAAGCGCGAGCTTAAAGAGGCGATTTCGACTGGGTTCCCCGTGCTGGTGGGCGAATGGTCGGGCGCGGCGATCTTTGCCAACTCGTCGGTTACGCCCGAGGGCCGCAATGCCTACGAGCGCGTGTTTATCGCCAACCAGCTGGCTTCGTTTGCGCCGGCTGCCGGTTGGTTCTTCCAAACGTGGAAGACCGAGAAGCGAATTGCGGCATGGGACGCCCGCGCGGCGCTCGGTACGCTCGAGCGCGGCATGATTGAATAGGTTGATATGACGCAAAACAGCGCCCATACGGGCAAACTCTATGTGGTCGGCACGCCCATCGGCAACCTGGGCGACCTGTCCCCGCGCGTTGGCGAGGCCTTTGCCGCTGCCGATGTCATCTGCTGCGAAGACACGCGTGTGACGTCAAAGCTGCTGATGCACCTGGGCATTTCCAAGCCGCTTGTCCGTTGCGACGAGAATGTGATCGCCAGCCGCGCCGCCGGCCTGGTCGACCGTCTGCTGGCGGGGGAGACCCTCGCCTTTGCCTCGGACGCCGGCATGCCGAGCGTGTCCGATCCCGGCCAGGCGCTGGTCGAGGCGGCGCGTGAGGCCGATGTGCCCGTCGAAGTTATCCCCGGGCCCTCTGCTTGCGTCACGGCGCTCGTTTCGTCCGGCATTCCCTGCGAGCATTTTTTCTTCGAGGGCTTTTTGGGTCGAAAGCACGGCGACCGCGTGCGCCGTTTGCAGCGCCTTGCCGTGGTGCCCGGCGCGCTCATCTTCTACGAGTCTCCACATCGCATCGTGGCGACGCTCGAGGCCGTGGCGGAGGTCTTTCCCCAACGTGAGGTTGCCGTCTGCCGCGAACTCACCAAGCTGCACGAGGAGGTCTTGCGCGGGCCCGCTGCCCAGCTTGCCGAGGAGCTGCGTGCTCGCGGCGAGGTAAAGGGCGAGATTGCGCTGGTCATCGCGCCGCCGAGCGAGGGTGAGGAGGCCGGTATCGTGCCGGTTGGCGCCGCGGCAGCGGATCCCGACGAGGCCCTGCGCGAGGATATCTGCGCCGCGCTCGAGGAGGGGGAGCCCGCGTCTGCGGTGGCCAAGCGCCTGTCTCAGAAGTATTCGCGCCGCAAGCGCGATGTCTATGCCATGGTGCTCGATATGCAATAGATGGAGGATATCCAGCCCTTGCGCTAGAATCATCCTCTGTATGCAACGTTTTTCTGGAGGACAAACCCCATGGATCAAAGCAAGCCTTCGTTCTTTATCACGACGCCCATCTACTACGTCAACGCCGATCCGCACCTGGGCACGGCTTATTCCACCATCATCGCCGACGTTCAGGCTCGCTATCGCCGCTCCGCCGGCTATAACGTCAAGTTCCTGACCGGCATGGACGAGCACGGCGAGAAGGTCGCCGAGGCCGCAGCCAAGCACAACATGACGCCTCAGGAGTGGACCGACAGCCAGGCTCCGCACTTCAAGGAGCTTTGGAACAAGCTCGAGATCTCCAACGACGACTTCATCCGCACCACCGAGCCGCGCCAGCATCATGCCGTGCAGTACCTGTGGGAGCGCATGAAGGAGTCCGGTTACCTGTATAAGGGCAGCTACGACGGCTGGTATTGCGTGCCTGATGAGACCTACTTCACCGATACACAGGTCCAGAAGGGCGACGAGGAGTACGGCAGCGTCGGCCAGCACCTGTGCCCCGACTGCCACCGTCCGCTTGAGCGCGTGCAGGAGGAGTCCTACTTCTTCAAGCTTTCCGCTTTCCAGGACAAGCTGCTCAAGCTCTATGACGAGCACCCCGACTTTGTCGAGCCTGCGTTCCGCATGAACGAGGTTCGCAGCTTTGTCGAGGGCGGCCTTAATGACCTTTCCGTGAGCCGTACGAGCTTCGACTGGGGCATCCAGGTTCCGTTTGACGAGGGCCATGTGACCTATGTATGGTTCGACGCGCTGCTCAACTATATGACGGCCGTCGGCTACGGTGTCGACACCGACGAGGCGCGTGCCGAGCTGGCCTATCGCTGGCCCGCGCAGTTCCACATCGTGGGTAAGGACATCATTCGCTTCCACTGCGTCATTTGGCCCGCCATGCTCATGGCCATCGGCGAGGCCCTGCCCGAGCACGTCTTTGCCCACGGCTTCCTGACCGTGCGCAATGCCGAGACTGGCAAGGCCGAGAAGATGTCCAAGAGCCGCGGCAACGCCATCGCTCCGCAGGACGTTATCGACATGCTGGGCGTCGAGGGCTATCGCTACTACTTCATGACCGACGTGGTTCCCGGCACCGACGGCGCCATCAGCTTCGATCGCATGGAGCAGGTCTACAACGCTGACCTGGCCAACAGCTGGGGCAACCTCATCTCGCGTTCGCTCAACATGAGCGGCAAGTACTTTGACGGTTGCGCGCCTGCCAAGCCCGCGTCGTTCGATACGTTTGACAACCCTCTGGCAAAGATCGCCGACGGTCTGGTTGAGCGCTACATGGCCAAGATGGACGTGCTCGATTACGGCGGAGCCAAGGATGAGGTCATGGAGCTCATCCATGCTGCCAACCACTACATCGAGGACTTCGAGCCCTGGGCGCTTGCCAAGGACGAGGCCAAGGCTGACGAGCTGGCGTTTGTGATCTACAACCTGCTCGAGGCCATCCGCATTGCCGCTCACCTGCTGATGCCGCTCATGCCTCAGACTTCCGTCGAGGCCCTGCGTCGCCTGTCCTGTGAGAACGAGGCCGCGACCGACGACCTCAAGGGCATTTGCGCTTGGGGCCTGCTTGCTGGTGGTCAGCCCGTCGAGAAGGGTGAGCCGCTGTTCCCGCGTCTGGGCTAAGACGTAGCGCGCCATATCGGCAATTTGCTGTTTAGATGTAAGGGCATGGCCGCAACGGTCCATGCCCTTTCGTTTCAAGACGCCGCCATCATGCTAAGGAGGCAACTATGACAACTTCGCCTTTGGCAAACCCCACGGCAACAAGGGAGCTGCTGGAGGAGTTTGGCCTTGCGACCAAGCATCGCCTGGGCCAGAACTTCCTGATCGACAACCATGTGATTGAGCGCATCTGCGAGCTTGCCGAGCTCACGGGCGATGAGCGCGTGCTCGAGGTTGGCCCGGGTGTTGGTACGCTCACGCTTGCGCTGCTGCAGGAGGCGGCGTGCGTCACGTCGATCGAGGCCGACCCCGAGCTCGAGCCGGTGCTCGACGCCCATGCCGCCGACTATGCCAACTTCCGCTTTATCATGGGCGACGCGCTCAAGGTGGGTCCGGAGCAGATTGAGCAGGCTGCGGGCGGTGAGCCGACGGTGTTTGTCGCGAACCTGCCCTATAACGTGGCGGCGACGATCATCCTGCAGTTCTTCCAGACGATGCCGGCGCTCAAGCGCGCCGTCGTCATGGTTCAAAAGGAGGTTGCCGATCGCATTGCCGCAGTGCCGGGCAACAAGACCTATGGCGGCTATACGGCAAAGCTCGGCCTGTATGCGCAGGTGACGGGTCGTTTTGAGGTGCCGCCGCGCTGCTTTATGCCGGCGCCGCATGTGGACTCGGCCGTCGTGCGTATCGACCGCGTTGGCGGCGTGGTGCCCGAGGGACTCGATCGCGAGTTTGTGGCTCGCGTGATTGATGCTGCATTTGCCCAGCGTCGCAAGACCATCCGAAATACCATGAGCGCCAACGGCTTTGCCAAGGACGTGCTCGATGTCGCCTTTGAGGCTTGCGGTATCGCACCCACCACGCGCGCCGAGACGCTTGATGTTGCCGACTTTGTCCGTCTGGCCCAGGAGCTAATCCATGATGCCTAATGCCGCACGCGTGACGTTTACCAAGAAAAAGAAGACGGTCGCCTGCCCCGTGCCCTTGGCACCGCTTGCCGACACGCATGCGCATCTGCTTTCGTTTTGGGGCAAAGAAGTGCCCGAGACGCTCGTGCGCGCCAAAGCCGCGGGTGTCGACCTGTTGGTGACGATGTTCGACCCCATCGCTGACAAACGCAGCGTGACGGACTATAGCGACTGGCTCGTGCGCGAAATTCTGCCGATGCAGGATATCCCGCAGATCAAGTATCTTGCCGGCGTGCATCCGTATGGCGCGCCGGACTATACCGACGACGTTCACACACAGGTCGTTGCCGCACTCGATGACCCCTTATGCGCCGGTATTGGCGAAATCGGCCTGGACTACCACATGGATTACGACGACGACATCGCGCCGGCGCCCCATAGCGTGCAGATTGACTGCATGGCGCGCCAGCTCGAGCTTGCCGTGTGCCGTAACGTGCCGGTGGAGCTACATCTGCGCCACGAGGACACGGACCAGGAGCGCACCTCGCACGTGGACGCCTACAACGCGCTTCGTGAGGTGGGCGTGCCCCAGGCCGGTTGTGTACTGCACTGCTTTGGCGAGGACCGCGCCACGATGGAGCGCTTTGTGGAGCTGGGCTGCTATATCGCCTATGGTGGTGCGGCCACCTTTAAGCGCAACGATGACGTGCGCGAGGCATTTGCGGCAACCCCACTCGATCGAATTTTGTTCGAGACGGATTGCCCGTATATGGCTCCGGAGCCCATCCGCGGTCTTGAATGCGAGCCCGCAATGATCTCCATTACGGCAAACGCGCTGGTTAACGACCGTGTCGATCGCACAGGTGAGGACGCCGAAACAATCGCGCAGGCCGCCTGGGAAAATGCCTGCAAACTTTTTCAAAAATAGTTCTTGCGTTCGCGGTGGCGCTCCGTTATTCTAATTCCTGCACGCGGGCGTGGCGGAATTGGCAGACGCGTACGGTTCAGGTCCGTATGGGGGCAACCCCATGAAGGTTCAAGTCCTTTCGCCCGCACCATTAAATGAAAGAGCTCCCAGCAATGGGAGCTTTTTTTGTTACGGGCCCATCACAGGGACTTGAACCTGCGAAGGAGCGAGCGTAAAGAAAACGCGGAGCGTTTTTAGCGAGCTGGCGAGGACGCCGGCAGGCGGCCGAAGCCGGTGCGGATCCGCGAAGCGGATACGCGGACGTCCTTTCGCCCGCACCATTACATGAAAGAGCTCCCAGCAATGGGGGCTTTTTTGATATGCACGATCTCCTTGGACGGGTATCCTAATGCCAACGTGTGCCTATCAGAGGAGAGACCATGCTGTTTTCCGGTATCATTGCCGCCCTTACCAGCCTTTTGATTCCCATCATCATCCTGTTGCTGCTGCTTCCCAGCGCCTGCTATGTCGTTGAACAGCAGCATGCCGTGATCATCGAGCGTCTGGGCAAGTTCAACCGCATCGTCAACGCGGGCTTCCACATGAAAGTGCCCGTGATCGACCGCAAGGCTGCCACGGTGAGTCTGCGCACCATGAAAAACGGTTTTGGTATCGACGTTAAGACTCAGGACAATGTGACCATCGGCCTCGAGGTCTCGGCTCAATATCACGTGAGCTATGACATGGGTGCTGGCCCGGCGGATTCGGGCATCTACAAGAGCTACTATATGCTGCAGGAGCCCGTCGACCAGATGCGTGACTTCATCACCGACGCCCTGCGCTCTTCGATTCCCGTCTACACACTCGATGAGGTCTTTGCCAAGAAGGATGACATCGCCAAGGATGTCAACGCTACCGTTTCCGAGCAGATGGCCGCCTACGGCTTCACCCTCGTGTCGACGCTCATCACCAAAATCGCACTGCCGACCGAGGTTGAGAACTCCATGAACGACATCAACGCTGCCCAGCGCAAGCGCGCTGCGGCACAGGAGCTCGCTGAGGCCGACCGCATCAAGCGCGTCACCGAGGCGACCGCCGAGGCCGAGGCAATGGAAAAGGCGGGCGAGGGCATCGCCAACCAGCGCAAGGCCATCGCGCTGGGTATCAAAGATTCGCTCGAGATCATCCAAGAGACGGGTGTCGGCAATGACGAGGCCAACCAACTGTTCATGTTTACGCAGTGGTCCGAGATGATGACGGAGTTCGCTCGCACGGGTAAAACCTCGACGGTCGTGCTGCCGAGCGACTTTTCGCAGTCGGCCTCGATGTTCGAGCAGATGCTGACCGCCAGCAAAGTTCAAAACGATTCGAAGGAGTAGACGCGCGTGAAATACACCGTCGTTTGCGTCGGTAAGCTCAAGGAGCGCTTTTGGAAGGATGCCTGCGCTGAGTACACCAAGCGCCTAGGTGCCTATGCCAAGGTTGATATCCGCGAGGTGGCCGATATCGACCCGGCTAAGGCGGGCGGCGTGGATGCCGCGCGCGACAAGGAGGGGGCGGCGATTCTTGCTGCCCTGCCGTCTCGGGCGCATGTGATCCTGCTGGCTATCGAGGGCAAGGAGCGTTCGAGTGAGGAACTCTCGGCGCGGCTCGACGATCTTATGCTGCGAGGCAGCAGCGACATTGCCTTTGTAATCGGCGGTTCGGACGGCGTGAGTGATGAGGTACGCGCCCGCGCCGACGAGATGCTCAGCTTTGGACGCATTACCTTGCCGCATAACCTGGCGCGTGTGGTGCTGCTAGAGCAGATTTACCGTGCCTGCAAGATCAGTCGTGGCGAGCCGTATCACAAATAGGTCGGCAATACGAAACAATGGCGTGGGACAATACCTTTCGTTTTGAGGAATGTGTCTGAAAGGACTATGAGATATGAAGATTGGGTTTGTCGGTTTTGGCAATATGGCGAGCGCTATGGCCGATGGCTGGATCGCTGCCGGTGTAGCTGCGAGCGACATGTGTGCCTGTGCGGGTCGCTACGACGCACTGGTTGAGCGCTGCGAGGCGCGCGGCATGGCCGCCTGCCACGATGCCGCCGAGGTTGTCGCCGCATCCGATATCGTGGTCGCTGCGGTCAAACCGTACATGATCGAGAAGGTATTCGCCCCGCTCAAGGATGCTCTTGCCAAAAAGGTCGTTCTGTCGGTTGCCTGGACCTGGGACAGTGCCAAGTGGGAGCAGGTCCTACCGGGCGTCGCGCATATCTCGACGGTGCCCAACACACCGGTTTCGGTGGGCGAGGGCGTCATCGCTTGTGAGAAGGCTTCCACGCTTAGTGATGAGCAGAGCGCAGTGGTGCTTGATCTGCTTGGCAAGCTCGGTGCGGTGGTCGAGCTCGATACGAGCCTGCTGTTTGTGGGTGGCACGGTGGGTGGTTGTGCTCCGGCATTTGTCGCTATGGCAATCGAGGCCCTGGGCGATGCGGCGGTCAAGCACGGTATCCCGCGTGCCGATGCCTATCGCATTGTGAGCCAGATGGTGCTGGGTACGGCAAAGTTGCAGCTTTCAACTGGTCAGCATCCTGCGGCGATGAAGGATGCCGTATGCTCGCCCGGTGGTGCCACCATCAAGGGTGTCGTTGCGCTCGAGGACGCCGGCATGCGCAGCGCCCTGGTCAAGGCAATCGACGCAACTCTCCAGTAAAACCGACCAAAAAAGACAGGTTTATTTTGGCAGGTTTTTCCTGCGGTTTTGTCGTATGTGCGAAAAGCGCCCCGCAACCGGATCGTTACCGGTTGCGGGGCGCTTGCGTTTGCCCAGATAAAACCGACCAAAATAAACCTGTCCCTTTTTGGCAGGTTAGTCCCAGAAGCTGTCTTCCTCATCCTCGGACTTGGGTCCGCGGTCGACGTACATCTTATGGGTACGCTTCTCCATTACAAAGGCAAGAATCGCAAATAACAGGATGCCGCCGGCGAAAAGGATGGCAAAACCGGTGCGGGTGCCAAACAAAAAGGAAAAAACTGCGTCCATTGGGTGCCTTCTTGCGTAGTTGAGTTGGGTCGTAAACGCTCATAAGTATATACTTGCCCATACATGTACAAGGTTGCAACCTAAATGGAATGTATATCGCCGGAGGATCTAATGCTTGATATCAAGTTTGTTCGCGAGAATCCCGATGCCATCGATGTCGCCATGGCTAACCGCCAGACGTCTTGGGATCGCGAGAAGTTCTTTGAGCTCGACGACGAGCGCCGTGCCGTCATCACCGAGGTCGAGGAGCTCCAGGCTACGCGCAATGCCGAGTCCAAGAAGATCGGCGCCCTGATGAAGGAGGGCAAGAAGGACGAGGCCGAGGCTGCCAAGGAGGCCGTGCGCGCCGTCAACGAGAAGATTGACGGTCTGGCCGAGCGTCGTACCGCCCTCGAGCAGGAGCAGTACGACTTCATGGCTCACCTGCCCAACATTCCTTGCGAGGCCACGCCGTACGGTAAGGACGAGGACGAGAACATTGAGCGCCGTCGTTGGGGCACTCCGCGCGAGTTCGACTTCGACTTTAAGCCGCACTGGGATCTGGGCACCGATCTGGACATCCTCGACTTCGAGCGCGGCAACAAGCTCTCCGGCAGCCGCTTTACCGTTCTCGGTGGCGCCGGCGCCCGCCTGGAGCGCGCCCTCATCAACTTCTTCCTCGATACGCACACCAGCCGTGGTTTTAAGGAGTGGTGGCCACCCATCGTCGTCAAGCGTCAGACCATGTTTGGCACGGGTCAGCTGCCCAAGTTCGAGGACGACGCCTATCACGTCTCGGGTGACAACTTCCTGATCCCCACCGCCGAGGTCGTTCTCACCAACCTGCACGCCGGCGAGGTCCTCGATGCCGACACCCTGCCGCGCCGCTACACCGCCTTCACCCCCTGCTTCCGTGAGGAGGCCGGTTCCGCCGGTCGCGACACCCGCGGCATCATCCGTCAGCACGAGTTCGACAAGGTCGAGATGGTCAAGTTCGCTAAGCCGGAGGAGTCCGACGAGGAGCTCGAGAGCATGACCGCCGAGGCCGAGTACCTGCTGCAGCAGCTGGGCCTTCCGTATCGCGTGATTAGCCTGTGCACCGGCGACTTGGGCTTCTCTGCCCGTCAGACCTACGACGTCGAGGTCTGGCTGCCGAGCTACAACGCCTACAAGGAGATCAGCTCCTGCTCCAACTGCGGTGACTTCCAGGCTCGCCGCGCCAACATCAAGTATCGCGACTCCGAGAACTTCAAGGGTTCGCGCTACTTGCACACTCTCAACGGTTCCGGCCTGCCGGCTGGCCGCACCATGGCCGCCATTCTGGAGAACTACCAGAACGCCGACGGCACCATCACGATCCCCGAGGTTCTGCGTCCTTACATGGGCGGTCTCGAGAAGATCGAGCCGGTCGCGTAAGTTGGCTGCATAGGGGATATGCAAGGGCGCTCCTTCGGGGCGCCCTATTTCGTGCGCAGGTCCATACCATGCCGTGCGGACAGCTCAATAGAAAACACACGAACAACTGTTCTGTATACAGCCATCTACCTGCTATGCTTTTGCTAAATAAGAGCGAGAGAAAGGGGACGCGATGGAGCTGTTTGATGATCGGGTGGTTTTGTTTGAGAGCGACGAGGGCGGGGAGTACCTGCTTGTAACGTGTGAGCCGTCTGGCATGGGTGGCCTGGTGGTTCGACAGACGAGCGAGGGACCGTTGACGCAATGGTGCTACGAGGAGTCGCCGCATGTGGTCGAGACGTTTGTGGCGCACGAGGGGCTTGTGGCGCTGGAATACTTCTATGGAGTTGGGACTTCCAACCAGGTCGCGCGCATGCTGAGCATCTCGTTTGCCGATTATGATTGTGCCCAGCGGGTGAGATCGCTCCTGAGGGAACTTGATGCCAAGTTCGACGTGATCGAAAAGCCAATCGATCGTACGGGGAACAGTGGTATATGCGGAGCAGCATGACAAAACTGCATCCCACAAAAAAGTTTGAGATTGTGCTTGACTCCAATAGGCTAAAGTGGTTTTATATGTCTTGCGCTGCGGCGTTACCTCAGCTGGATAGAGGGTCTGACTACGAATCAGAACGTCATAGGTTCGAATCCTATACGCCGCACCAATAGAACTTAAAGCCTCCGGCAACGGGGGCTTTTCTTTTATGGCAACACCGCATGGATTCGAACCTCGGTCGAGGCGCGGGCGTCAAGAAAACGCGGAGCGTTTTAGCCCGCGGGCGAGCGCGCCGGCAGGCGGGCGAAGCCGGTGCGGATCCGCGCAGCGGATGCGCGGAATCCTATACGCCGCACCAATTGAAATCGAATGCCTCCGGCAACGGGGGCTTTTCTTTTATGCCGGCGCCGCATGGATTCGAATCTCAGTCGAGGCGCGAGCGTCTTAATCATCACTTCGTAAAATTTTTCCAAATTGTCGCTTGACCCATCGAGGGGTCACGTGCATAATAATCCGTGCGCTGCGGCGTTACCTCAGCTGGATAGAGGGTCTGACTACGAATCAGAACGTCATAGGTTCGAATCCTATACGCCGCACCA
>URNC01000020.1 GCA_900549065.1 uncultured Collinsella sp.
CGCACCCCTTGATCGACTGGAGCGCCTCGACCTCCGCCGAGAGGGGGCCCGCCGCGACGGCGGCCCTGTACTCGGCGAGGAGGTCGTCGCGCGTCTCGGCGGCCGCCTCGACCTCGTTCCTCAGCGCCGCCAGCGCCCGGATGCCGCCGTCGTCGGCGGGCCGAACCTTGTCGAGCCACCTGAGGAAGTCGTACGTCCAGTACTTCCGGGGGTTGCCGGCCGGCGTCGTGCCGCCGTAGACGTAGCCCCGGCGGGCCAGGAACGCCAGGAGCCGCTGCTTCGCCGCCGCGAGCCTCGCGGTCGCGTCGTCGTGGGCGGCGGCGAGGTCCCTGAGCCCCTCGATCTCGGGGGACGGCACCCATACCGGGGTGACGTCGTGCGACAGTATCGCCTTTGCCATCCTCGCCGCGTCGTTGCGGTCGTTCTTGGACGAGAGGTCGGCCGCCGACCTCGGGACCTTGGAGACGGCCGCGACGACGCAGTCGACGCCGAGCCCGGAGAGCTCCCTCTGCGGGGCGAAGCCGAGGTATCCGCTCTCGTATGCGGCGAGCGACGGGCCCGGGAATCCCGACATCCACTCCGCGACCTCGCCCCAGGGGTTGCCGCGGAACCTCCTCGTCACGGCCTCGCCCGTCTCCGCGTCGAGCGCGCAGACGGTGGTGGACCTGAGGTGTACGTCCATTCCGAAGGCGGTAGAATATCTAGGCACGGGAGCCTCCCAACCTCGTTGCGGCGCGGCTGCGCCTCTGGCACTTCAACAACATTGTCGCAGCCCCGACCCGCGGTCACGAGCGGGGGCTCCTGTCGTTTCCGTGCCCTCGGATTGGGTCATAGTGTCTGTCCGTCCTCTGCCTGCGGCGTTGCCATGGTGGTCATTGGGGCGGCAGTTGGGGACGTTCCTTTTCTGCCGGCAGTTGGGGACACTCCTTGTGCCAGCGTTGCACCGAGTGCTTGGGAAACCGCGACCCGGTTTTTGGCCGAATAGTGGGTCGCATTTTCCGGATGGGGTGGGTTGCGGAAACTGCGACCCGGAATATTGCTCTGAAGTGGGATGCGGTTTCCCTGATGCGCCTCAAACGGAAAGCGCATCCCATTCCGGAGCTTCAAAACGGGATGCGCTTTCCGCGCGGAAGAATTGTCGCAGCTGCGTTAAGCAGTGTCGCTCGTTACTCGCCCAGGATCAGCGCTGCGAGCTCTGCCTGGGTGTCCACCACGTAGTCGGCGCCGGTGGCTTCCAGCTCTGCGCGGCCGCGGAAACCCCAGCTGACGCCCGCACTCTTAAGGCCGGCGTTGTGGCCGGTCAGGATATCGACATTGGAATCGCCTACGTAGAGCGTGGTCGCCGGGTCGGCGCCTAGCTCTTCCATCACATGCAGCGTGACGGGTGCTTCGGGCTTGGGCGGAAACGCATCGACACGGCCCTGCACCAGCGCAAAGCGCTTGGAACCAAAATACTTTTCGATAAGCGAAGCCGCCGAGACGTGGTCCTTGTTAGTGAGCACGGCAAGCTGAACGCCCGCGGCGCGCAAGCGGTCGAGCATCTCGATCGTGCCGGCATAGGGAGCGGTGTGGTCTTCCTTGTGCTCGCCGTAGTAAGCCCTAAACTCGGCAAGCGTCTGCTCAAACATGCGGCCGTCGCCTGCGTACTCGGCGGGCATAAAGCGCTCAACCAGCTTGAGCATGCCGTTTCCCACCTTGTAGCGGTACTCGTCAACGGCAAACGTGGGCCAGCCGTGCGCCTCGCAGGTATGGTTGCCGGCGGCCGCCAGGTCCTCGAGCGTGTTGAGAATGGTGCCGTCCAGGTCAAAGATCACATGGGAAAAAGCTGCTGCCATGGGTGCTCCTGCCGCTTGAGTTGTAAAACGCACCCCATGATACTGGGCATGCGTGCCGGGCATGTTTGGAATCTGAATATCTTTAATAGCCCTGAGCCTTTGTCGTTAGCAAATTCTCGGCAGCTGCTCTCCTACGAGCATGTCGAGGATGCGGGTCGAGCCCCAGCCGGTGCGCACGCGCACGGCGGGATGGGCGCCCTCGGCAAGTGGCAGCACGCGGCCGATGATGGCGGCATTCTCGCCGTAGCGGGCGGCGCGCATGGCGCTCAGCGCGGCATCGGCTTGCTCGGCCGGCACGACGGCAACCATCTTGCCCTCGTTTGCCACCTGCAGCACATCGTAGCCGAGCATCTCGCAGGCGGCCTGCACGTCGGGACGCACGGGCACGGCATCCTCGTCGATCTCCATGGCAACGCCGCTGGCCTGCGCAAACTCGTTGAGCGTCGAGGCCAGGCCACCGCGCGTGGGGTCGCGGAAGCAGCGTGTGTCGGGTGCTGCGGAAAGCACATCGGCAATCAGGTGGTTGAGCGGCGCGGCGTCGCTTTCGATGGTGCTCGAAAACGCCAGACCCTCGCGTTGGCTCATGATAGCGATGCCGTGGTCGCCCAGTGTACCCGAGACCAGGATGACATCGCCGGGCTGGCAGTTTGCGCCGCTGAGCGCCACGCCCGCAGGCACCTCGCCCACGCCGGCGGTATTGATATAGACGCCGTCGGCCCCGCCGCGCTCGACCACCTTGGTGTCGCCCGTGATTATGGACACGCCCGCCTCGTGCGCCGTCTCGGCCATCGTCTGCACAATCTGGCGGAGCCTATCCATGGGATAGCTCTCTTCGAGGATAAAGCCGCACGACAGGTAGCGCACGTTGGCGCCCGAGGTCGCGACGTCGTTGACGGTTCCGCACACGGCGAGGCGGCCGATGTTGCCACCGGGGAAGAACTGCGGCGAGACTACAAAGCTGTCGGTCGACATGGCGATGCGCCCGCTCGCGGGCAGCGCGGCGACGCCGGCATCGTTGCCTTCGAGCAGCTCGGGCGACCCAAAGGCATCCAAAAAGACCTCATCGATGATGCGTTTCATCATCTGGCCGCCGGAGCCGTGGCCCAGCAGGACGGTGCTATCGGTAACGCTATGGGACATATCGAAAACTCCAATCGTGGGTGGTGCCGGTGTGCGGGTGTGCCCGGGCTAGTCGCGGTAGCGGTAGTACGCCGCGCAGCTGCCCTCGGAGCTCACCATGCACGGGCCGACGGGGTGCTCGGGCGTGCAGGTGCGGCCAAAGAGCGGGCAGCTGCTCGGCGCAATGGCCCCGCGCAGCACGTCGCCGCAGCGGCACCCGCGCGGCTCGACCGTCGCCTCAACGGGCACGTCAAAGCGAGCGCGGGCATCAAAGCGCGAGAACTCGGGGCGGATGGAAAGGCCCGAGTTGGCAATCAGCCCCAGCCCGCGCCATGTGGTATCGCACGGCTCAAACACCTGCTCGACCAGCTGGCGCGCCACGGGATTGCCGTCTGCGTTGACGCCACGGCGGTAGGCGTTGTCAATCACCGGCCTGTCCTCGACAACCATCTGGACCAGCATGCAGATGCCCTGCAGGATATCGACCGGTTCAAATCCCGTGACCACGCCCGGGGTATTGAATTCGTCGACCAAAAAGCTAAAGGGCACCAAGCCCGTGATGGTGGCGACGTGGCCCGGCAGGATAAAGCCGTCGATGGTGGTCTCGGGGTCGTTGGCGATGGCGCGCAACGCCGGCGGCGTGGTCTTGTGGGCGCAATAGACCGAGAAGTTCAAAAGCCCGCGCGCCTCGGCCTCCAAGATGGCGGCGGCGATGGTGGGCGTCGTAGTCTCAAAGCCCACGCCCATAAAAATGACCGGGCGATCAGGGTTTTGCTCGGCAATGTCGAGCGCGTCGAGCGGGGAATAGACGATGCGGATATCGCGCCCCGCCGCCTTTTGCGCAGCGAGCGAGGTGGATGATCCGGGCACGCGCATCATGTCGCCAAAGGTGGTGATGATGGCGCCGTCTATGTTGGCGAGTGCGATTGCGTGGTCGATGTCGCGGTTGGCGGTAACGCAGACGGGGCAACCCGGGCCGCTCAGCAGCTTGAGCCCGGCCGGCATAATGGAGCGAAAGCCATAGCGACCGATGCTCACGGTGTGCGTGCCGCAGACTTCCATAAGGTTGATGGTGCGGTCGCCGACGAGTTCATGGATGCGTTCGATGAGCTCGCGGGCCAGCTTGGAATCGCGAAATGCCGAAAAGTCGATACCGGAGCGAACCGGCTGTCCGGCCGCCACTAGTATGCCTCGGCCGGGTTGCTGGCCAGTTGGTCTTCTTCGGCCAGTTCGGTCATGGCATTAACGAGCTCGAGCGTTTCTTGCGCTTCCTGCTCGTCGACGATCTGGATGCCAAAGCCGGCGTGTACGAGAATATAGTCGCCAACCTGCGCCGTCGGCACGAGTCGCAGCGACACGGGGCGCTCGATGCCCATCATGTCGACGGTGGCCTTGAGGTCGTCGTCGCGTTTGACTACTTTACCGGGAACGGCAAGGCACATATTGTTCCCCTTTTATACGCTTTGCGCTGGATAGGCGCTCAATAATCCATCAGTTGATGGTAGCGCTCGTGGGGTTCGCGGGCAAACGCGTTACGCCTGTGAGACGGCTGGGCGCGGTGGGGTGCGAGGGCGAGCTACTGTGATGCAATCTGCGCAAGACGAGCGCTTGCGACCGCCGCCTGACCGTAGGCGATGCAGCCGTCATTGACGGGCACGGTGTGGGGGACAAGGACGGTAAGGCCTGCGCTTTTGAGCTCGCGGGTGAGGAGCTGAAGCAGAAGTCGGTTCATGAACACGCCGCCCGAGAGCGCGACGGTGTCGATGCCCTCGTGCACGCAGATTTCGCTGGCGATGCGCGCCGAGGAGCGCGCGACGGCGACATGGAAGTCGAGTGCGAGCCTGTCGGCGGACGCTCCGGCTTCAATTCCTCCCAAAAGTGCCTCAAAGAGTGCTTTCTGGTCCAGAACATAGGGACCGTCCAAACACGATGGGCCAGATGCGAAATAGCCGGCGTTGTCGTCGGGAAAACGGGCGATTTCGTTGTCGAGCGCGCGCCAGGCGGCGGCTTCGAGTTCTATGGCGGGTTCGCCCTCGTAGGTTGCCTTGCCGCAGATACCCAGAATCGCTGTCGCGGCATCAAAGAGACGCCCCATGCTGCTGGTACGCGGGCTGTTGATGCCGCGCTCGATCATGGTGGCTGTCACGCTGCGTGTTTGCTCGTCGAGGCTGTCCAAAAGCCGAGCGGCACCTGGGTGCTCGAGCAGGCCGAGCTCACTGAGCAGGGCAAAGGCGTTGCGGCGGGCGTCGCGCACGGAGGCCGCCCCACCGGGGAGCGCCCAGGTGCGCAAATGCGCGGCGCGCTCAAAGCCGTCAAGGCCGGCAACAAGAAACTCGCCGCCCCAAATGGTCCCATCGGTGCCGGCGCCGGTGCCGTCAAAGGCGATGCCAAGGACGCGCGCGTCGGTTGTAAGCTGGCCCGCGGCGATAGCCTCAGCCATTACGCTCGCGATATGCGCATGATGGTGCTGCACCTCGACGAGCGGCAGATTGCATTTTCGCGCCTGCTCGCGCGCCCACTGGCCCGATAGATAGCTGGGGTGTAAATCGCAGGCCAAGGCGGCGGGCGCCAAATCAAAGAGATCTTCCAAGCGCGTGCGCGCGGTGTTCCAGGCATCGAAGGTCCCGCCGTTTTCAACATCGCCGATATGCTGCGACACAAAACAGGTCGCCTCGCCGTTCGTCCCTTCACGCGTGAGCGTAATCGTGGCCTTTTGTTGCGGCCCGCAGGCGAGTACGCAGGACGGAGCGCCGTCGAGCGCCGGCAACGGCAGCGGCTGGGGTGCATATCCACGAGCGCGGCGAACGGGCATAACGGCGCCGTCGACCACGCGCACCACGGAATCGTCATAGCGCGAGAGAATCGCTCGATCGTTGCCGAGCAGCGCGTCGGCAATGCCGGCGGCAACGAGGCGCTCCCAGGCAAGATCGTCATCGGTCTCGATGGGCTCTTCGCTCAGGTTGCCGCTGGTCATGACGAGCGCGTGCATACCGTGTGACGCGGCAGCTGCAAGCAGAAGATGCTGAAGCGGGGTGTAGGGGAGCATAACGCCAAGCTCGGGCAGGTCGCGCGCGACGGACGGTGCGAGTACGAGGGCGTCGGAAGAATCGCCGTCGTTCCCGCAAACAGCCCGCCGGCGCAGCAGCACGATGGGGCGGATACTGCCGGCGAGCAGATCGCGTTCAGCATCGTCGATATGGCACAGGCGCCCGGCATCGGCAAGACTGCGCACCATGACGGCAAGCGGCTTATTGCTGCGACGCTTGCGACGGCGCAGCTCGGCCACCGCCTGCTCGTTGGCAGCGTCACAGGATAGATGGAATCCGCCCAGGCCCTTGATGGCGACGATGCCACCGCTGGCCAGCAGCTCAACGCAGCGCTCGATGATAGCGTCGCTGGCCTCGCGTGTGGTGCCGACGGCCGGTGTCGCGGACGAATTCCCGCACGCATCGCCGTTCACAGCCTCGCGCCACGTAATATGCGGCCCGCAATCAAAGCAGGCATCGGGTTGCGCGTGAAAACGCCGGTCGAGTGGGTCGGCATACTCCGCGGCACACCTGGGACACATGGGAAAACAATCCATCGACGTGGCCGCTCGGTCATAAGGCAACGATCGGATGATGGTAAAGCGTGGCCCGCAGTTAGTGCAGTTGATAAAGGGGTAGTGATAGCGTCGGTCGGCGGGATCGAACAATTCGCGCAAGCAATCGTTGCAGGTGGCGATATCGGGCGAGACAAGCGTCGTGTGCGCGGTCTGGTCCTGCGATGCTACGATGCGAAAGCCCTGTTCGTTGGCGGCATCCCAACCGTTGGCTGCCAAGTCCACAACCTCGACATGCTCTACGCGGGCTGCCGCAGGCGCATGCTCAGAAAGCGCGGCAACAAAAGCATCGAGCGCATCGGCCGGAGCGTGCACCTCGATATGCACGCCGTCGCCCGCATTGAGCACCCATCCGCAAATGCCATGCGCCATGGCCTCGCGATACACAAACGGTCGCATGCCAACGCCCTGTACAATGCCCGTCACATGAATATGCACATGCCGCATGCGACACCCCTCATCAAAACCGACCAAAAAAGGACAGGTTTATTTTGGTAGGTAAAACGCTAAACCTGCCAAAACAAACCTGTCCCTTTTTGGCAGGTGCGCTGCGGGAAATTCCGCTACAGCCCCAGGCTCTGCTTGGTGGCGGCGCACGTGAGCTCGCCGTGCTTAACGCCGCGCAGGCCCAGCAGACGGTCGGCTAGTTCGTAGACGCGCTCGCCGCGACCCTTGAGCGCCAGAATCTCCAAGCAGTTGTGGTGATCCAAATGCACGTGCATCGTCGATACGATCTCGTCGGTGTAGTCGTGCTGCACCTCGTCCAGGCGGCGCGTCAGATCGCCGGTGTGATGGTCGTAGATCATGGTGAGCGACCCGATAACATGCTCATCGGGCGTGCGCATCTGCTCCTTGGCGATCGAGGCGCGAATCAGGTCGCGCACGGCCTCGGAGCGGTTGGCCACATCGCCGCGGCGCGCGATCTGCTCGTCAAAACGGCGCAGCAGGTCGTCGGGTGCGGTAACCGAAAAACGGACCAGCTCGGAGCCGGAGCCACTACAGCGGCAGCCCGCGTCACCGTCCGCCCCGTGCGGATGCTCGTGCTCGTACCCGCAGCAGTGCTCGTGTTCGGCCACCTTACACCAGCTTCACGGAGCCGACGGAGTTGTGGTCGGCCTCGATGGCCTCTTCGTAGCCCTCGAGTGCGTCGTGGGCCTCGTGCAGCGCAGCCATGGCGGCCTCGAGCTTGGCGCCGATGCGCTCCATGTCAAAATTCTCGGTCGCATGCAGCAGCTGATGGCTCCACTCGTGAGCGAGCTCGATGGTGTCGTCGACCTGCTTGACGCTCATGGCAAGCTGGCTCATGTTCATTCCAACATCATGCATGGGAAATCTCCTTTTGTATGGGGCAGTTCAGTGGTTCAGATTTTACTACGCCCGCTCTGCGCGCGGCTGCATAAGAAAACGGGTACGAGTCTGTGCGACCCGCACCCGTTCACTGGGGGCTGTTTGTGACTACCATACTATCCGTGGTTGCACTCGGTACATCCAGAAGTCCGGCGAGCGGTGCAAAAGCGCTCATGGACGGCAGACAGACGGCAACATGTAACAAGCGTATTACAGATGCTTCTCCAGCAGCGCCTGCAGCCTCGCCTTGGGCAGGGCGCCAACCGAGCGGTCAATCTCCTCGCCGTTCTTAAACACAATCAGCGTGGGGATGCTCATGACGCCATACTTCATGGCCAGGTCCTGGTTGTCATCGACGTTGCATTTGGCAACGGCAAGCTTGCCCGCCAGCTCATCGGCAACCTCGTCAACGATGGGCGAGAGGGATCGACAGGGCCCGCACCACGGTGCCCAAAAATCGACCAGCACGGGCAGGCTGTCGTTAACGATGGAATCGAAGTTCTCGGGGGTAATCTGATTAATGTCAGCCATGGTGACCTCCATAATGCGATGCGGTTCGGCCGCGTAAAACTCAGTACGACCGTGCTTATACCCAGCCGCCCGCAAAGCAACCACTCGCGGGCGGCTCTTTTATATAATGGTGGGCACGCAAACGATTGGAGAGCGCATGCCCACGTCACAAAGCCAGAAAAAAGAAGCCATCGCCCAGGCGACCGAGCAGGAGCTCGCATCGCTCGCGGGTCGTGGCGTGCGTATCGCGGGCAACGCGTGCTCGCCGATCGTGCTGGTCAAAGGCGATCTGGACGAGGCCGAGCGTTCGGGTGGCGAGCTTGCCGCCGGCCCGGATGGCGCGGCGTTGCGCAAGGCGCTTGGGGCCATCGGCTACGCGCCCGAGGATTTTTGCGTGCTGGCAAGCGTCGCTGGCGTGGGTGACGGAGCGGCCGCGGTGGGCGAGACTCTACCGTGCGAGCTGTTCCGCGAGGCGCTTGAGGCCTTGGACCCCGAGGCGGTGCTACTGCTCGACAACAACGCGGCCGATGTCATGCGCGAGACCTACGCCGACATGCTCGTGGCAATCGATGACTTCGACACCGCCATGCTCAAGCCCGGCTTGGTCGCCCATGTGCAGGGCCGCCGCGTACTCGCGCTCGATGGCTTTGAGGCGGCACTCACCGACAAGGCCGCTAAGCAGCGCATGTGGGCCTACATCAAGCAGCTGACTCCGGCGGCCGCTCCGCTGTAGCGGATTGGCACCGGTGAGCGATTGCCTGGCGGGCAAGACACGCCGCGAGATCGGCGCCGCACTTCTACATCACAGCGCGCAGCTCAAACCGATCGCCGTTAATGCGGAACTGACAGTTGCCGTTCATGCGCTCCACGGCGAGTTTGATGCTTCTGGTGCCAAAGCCGTGGCCCGCATGCCGGGTCACGGGCATGCCGTCGACCATGCGCGGCGCGCGGTCAAACGTATTGGAAACTAACAGCAGCAGCTGGCTGTCCTCTAATCGCAGGTCAAGGTCGACGAATCGCTTTCCTTGGGGTGCGGCGCTTGCGGCGGTGATAGCGTTTTCCAAGGCATTTGAGAGCACGCTAAACAGGTCGGCGTCGCCTACGTGGATGGTTTCGGGTACGGCGGCGCGCAGGTTGGCGGTAATGCCGTTTCTATTGATATCCGAGTTAAATGACGAAAGCGCGATGTTTACGGTCTCGTTGGCGCAGAAGCGGCGTACGGCGGTGCGATCGCCGGCTTCGCAGAGTTCATCGATGCGTTTGAGCGCCTCGTCGGTGTGGCCCTCCTCAATTAAAGCGGCCAGGCCGCGTAGGAAGTGGCGCATGTCGTGGCGCAGAATCGACAGCTCGCGCCCAGATTGACGCCAAGCCTCGAGCTCTTTGATGGCGGCGCTGTCGCGGGTCTCGAGCATCCAACGCTCTCGCTCGGCGGTTTCCTTTTCTTCGTATTCGCGCAGGTAAACGGCAAGAAACATAAGATAGAAGGCACAGAGCGCAAATGCCAAAAACTCAACCGTCACCACCGAGCCCGAGTGGAACAGCGTGGTGTAGACGTTGGTGGCATAGTCAAAGACGTAATAGACGAGCGGCAGGATTAAAAGGATGCCCAGCTCGGTGGTGCTTTTAATCGCCAAGCGCGGACCGATGTCGCCGGCCCAATGCAACAGGACGGCAAAGACGGCGAGTGTGGTCGCGATACGCGCCAGATAGTACGCAATCTGCGAATCGGTTGCGGCAAAGGCGGCGATGCCCATCCAATTGCTGAACTGGCAGCTCAGATAGGCACTCGTAATGCCGAGCGCGGCAAGCAGCGGGCTCAGGCGGTAGCGCGCACACAAATAGATGATGAGCGGCAGATGCACGACGAGCGGATATACCTGGCGGGCGAAAAGCTCGCCGCCGACGGCATTGGCGAGGCCAAATGCGCATCCGGTTACGGCACCGACCAGCACCAGTTCAAGCGCATGACGCCGGTTGATCTCGATACCGCACAGCGCCGCCGAGGCAAAGACGCCAAAGAGTAGCGTCGTGGCGTGGTGGATTGCCCAAAGGATCATTTCGACCGAGGAGACCATCAGCGCCTCCCGCCCTCAAAGCGCACCGCAAAGTAGGCGTCTTGGAATCCCTGCTTGCAGCTGCGCGAAAGCGGGATGCACGCGCCGGAGCGCATGACGATGTCCGTGCGATCGAAGTGGTCGATGTTGCGCAAGTTGACCTGGTAACTACGGTGGCATTTAAAGAAGGTGGCATTTTGCGCCAAACGGTCCTCGACGCTGCGGAACGACTCGAGTGCCTCGATGTCGCGTCCGTCGCGCAGGTGGAAGACCACGTGCTTGTTGCGCGCCTCGGCATATTCGATGTCGGACAGGCGCAGGGCGTGGTAGCCAAAGGAAGTTTTGATCACGAGCTCGTCGGTTGCCGCCGGGCGCATGCTCGAAAGCTCGTTAAGTAACTGCGCCAGGCGTTCGTAAGTCACGGGCTTGAGCAGATAGTCGAAGGCACGGACCTCGTAGGACTCCAGTGCGAACTCGGGCGACGAGGTGAGGAACACCAGGCGCACGGCGGTATCGGCCTGGCGCAATTCGCGCGCGGTGTCCATGCCGTTGACGAGCGGCATGATCATGTCGAGCAGAATGATGTCGGCGCGCGATGCGGCATGGCGGGCCAGCAGGTCCTCGCCGCGCGTGACGAGCGCAACATCGACCGCCGTGCCCGTCTCGGTCGACCAACGGTCGATCATCCGGTGCAGTCTATCTAGAAAAGCGACATCATCGTCGCAGGCAATAATCTTGAGCATTCGGCCCCCTTAAGTAGTTCGATTTTGCCACATCGGGTACGCGCCGCTTGCGGGGGTGCGGACCGTTTGCGCCCCACGGCGTGCAACTCGCGCCAAGCGGTATTGCGGTGGCGAAAGATGCCTCCTGCGCCATCGAGAGCTCAGCTATCCTCAGCTTGCCAGTTCGAATATGGACCTGCCACATGATTGAATCTTTATTTCAACTTTACACCTAGGTTTACAGCTGTCTTGTCAGCTGTAAACCTAGGTGTCATACTAAAGCCCCAAGATTCGCCAAAAGAGAGGGGCCTTGATGGCACAGAGCGCGAACATGGATGCGTCGGAGCTTGCACGCGATATCGCGGCCGGCCTAGCATCGGCAACGACGGCAACGGAGCGCGCGGCACTGGTGCCCGCAGAGCTCGTCGAGGCCATTCAGCAACTAAAAACCCAACGTGACGCGGTGATCCTGGCGCACTATTACGTGGCGCCCGAGGTGCAGGCTGTGGCCGATTACGTCGGCGACAGCTTCTACCTGGCAAAGCTTGCCAAGAGTCTGCCGCAGCAGACTATCGTGCTGTGCGGCGTGGAGTTTATGGGCGAGAGCGCCAAGCTGCTCAACCCCACCAAGACCGTGCTGCTGCCCGAGCCGGGCGCGGACTGCCCCATGGCGCACATGGTCAAGCGCGAGACGGTCGACGCGGCGCGCGCCGAGTACGGCGACGACCTGGCCGTGGTGTGCTACGTCAACTCCACGGTTGAGATCAAGAGCTGGAGCGACGTGTGCGTCACCAGCTCCAACGCCGTTAAGATCGTGTCCGAGCTGCCGCAGCAGCATATTCTGTTCATTCCCGACCAAAACCTGGGCCGCTTCGTAGCCGAGCAGGTGCCGCAAAAGCACGTCATCCTCAACAACGGCTACTGCCCGCGCCATCACATCATCACCGTCGAGCAGATCGTCGACGCGACGGAGGCCCACCCCGACGCGCTCGTGCTGGCGCACCCCGAGTGCAAGGCCGACGTTCTGGCCGAGGCCGACTACATCGGCTCCACCGCCGGCATCATCAAGTATGCCGAGGAGTCGGACGCGAGCGAGTTCATCATCGTGACGGTCCGCGGCGTGCTCTACGAGCTCGAGCGCCGCTGCCAGGGCACCGGCAAGAAGTTCTACTTCCCCGCGGTGCAGCCCACCTGCGTCAACATGGATCTCATCACGCTCGAGAAGCTCGTGCGCTGCCTGGAGACGGGCGAGGGCGAGGTGCAGATCGGCGTGTCGGACGAGGCTGCCGACCAGGCCAAACTCACGCTCGACCGCATGCTCGAGTACGCAGCACGCTAGAACGATGTGACATGAGGGGGCAGTCCCTTATGCCACATTACAAGGGAGAGGATTCCTGTGGAAACCAAACAATACCCCGACATGGAGTGCGACGTCGTTATTGCCGGCTGCGGCGTAGCGGGCTTGTACGCGGCTCTCAACCTGCCGACGAGCACGCGCGTGATCATGCTCTCCAAGGGCGCTGTCGACGAGTGCGATTCGATGCTCGCGCAGGGCGGCATTTGCGTGCTGCCCGAAGGCTCGGACTACGATGCCTTCTTTGAGGACACCATGCACGCCGGCCACTACGAGAACCGCCGCGAGAGCGTCGACATCATGATTCGCTCGAGCCGCTCGGTCATCAACGACCTGCTAGCGATGGGCGTGGACTTTGAACGCAAGGCCGACGGCAGCCTCGACTTTACCCGCGAGGGCGCGCACAGCCGCCCGCGCATTGCCTTCCATGCCGACATTACGGGCAAGGAGATCACGACCAAACTGCTCCAGGCCGTTCGCAAGCTGGACAACGTGCAGATTTTGGAGCACGTTGCCATGACCGACATCCTGACCGCCGAGCGCGATGGCGCCACGGTGTGCACCGGCGTCGTCGCCGTTCCCGTGGACGAGGGCAACTCGCTTCGTCCCGCCGACGAGCTGGTAAATGCCGCCGAGGGCGTGCATGCCGGCGAGCCGTTTAAGATCCATGCCTGCCACACGCTGTGGGCGACGGGCGGTATCGGCGGCGTGTACGACCACTCGACCAACTACCCGCAGCTCACGGGCGACGCCTGCTACATCGCTCAGGAGCATGGCATTAAGATGGAGCACCTGGACTACGTGCAGATCCATCCCACGGGTCTGTTCTCGCCGCAGCCGGGTCGCACGTTCCTGATCAGCGAGAGCTGCCGCGGCGAGGGCGCGATTTTGCTCAACGCCGCCGGCGAGCGTTTTACCGACGAGTTGCAGCCGCGCGATGTGGTCGCCGCCGCCATCCGCGAGCAGATGAAGCAGGATGACACCGAGCACGAGTGGCTGAGCTTTGCCCCCGTCGAGCGCGACGTGGTGACCGGGCACTTTGCCAATATCCGCGCGCGCTGCCTGGAGGACGGCCGCGACATCTTGGACGAGCCCATCCCCGTTACGCCCACGCAGCACTACTTTATGGGCGGCGTGTGGGTCGACAAGGACGGCCGCACCTCGATGCCCGAGCTCTACGCCGCCGGCGAGACGGCCTGCAACGGCGTTCACGGCAAGAACCGCCTTGCATCAAACAGCCTGCTCGAGGCGCTGGTCTGGGGTCGTCGCGCCGCGTGGTATATGCGTACCGGCGAGTCACTGGCCGTGGAGCAGGCAGGCGATCCCGCGCTCGATGGCCGTCATCGCGCCCTGGGCGCCGACACCCTGGCAATCGATGATTTGGCCCGTGCCGCCGGCACGCAGGCCGTGGAGGAGTAGACCATGAATCCCATTACCATGAAGCTCGTCGTCGATGATCTGATTCTGCAGGCTCTGCGCGAGGACATTACGTTTGAGGACGTGAGCACGGCGAGCGTGTGCCCCACGGCGCGTCCCGCCACGGTGGAGCTTATCGCCAAAGCCGATGGCATCATCGCCGGCCTGGATGTGTTCGCTCGCACCTTTGAGCTGCTGGATTCGCAGAGCTCGGTGCTGCTCGACGTTGCCGATGGCGACGAGGTGCACGCCGGCGACCATGTGGGTCAGGTGCGCGGCGATGCGCGCGTGCTGCTTTCGGGTGAGCGCGTGGCGCTCAACTACCTGCAGCGCATGAGCGGCATCGCTACCTATACACACAGCATGGCCGCGGCGCTCGAGGGAACCAAGACCGTGCTCGTCGACACGCGCAAGACCACGCCGGGCATGCGCGTGTTTGAGAAGGCGGCGGTTGAGATTGGCGGCGGCAGCAACCACCGCTACAACCTGTCGACGGCCGTCATGCTCAAGGACAACCACATCGATGCCGCCGGCGGCGTGACGCGTGCGATCGAGATGGCGCGCGCCCATGCGTCGTTTACCACGACGGTCGAGATTGAGTGCGAGAACCTGGACATGGTGCGCGAGGCCGTGGAGGCCGGCGCCGACATCATCATGTTCGACAACATGACCCATGACGACATGACCGCCGCGATTGAGCTTATCGCCGGTCGCGCCAAGACCGAGTGCTCGGGCAACGTGGACGCCAGCAATATCCGCGCGCTCGCCGACCTGGGCGTTGACTTTATTAGCTCGGGCGCGCTGACACACTCCGCCCCGATCCTCGACCTCTCACTTAAGCACCTGCGTCTGCTGGACGGTAAATAATGAACGCCCGCGAGCGTCGCCGTGCCATCATGGACGTGCTCGAGGTGGCCAAGGAGCCCGTTTCGGGCAGCGCACTTGCCCGCGAGGTTGGCGTGAGCCGTCAGATCGTGGTGCAGGACATCGCCCTGCTGCGTGCCGATGGGCACGATGTCGTGGCCACCAACCGTGGTTATGTGCTGCAGGAGGCCCCCAGCAGCCCCGCCGTGCCCACGCGCTTGGTCAAGGTTCGCCACAGCGTGGAGCAGGCAGGCGATGAGCTCACGAGTATCGTCGACGCCGGCGGCGCCGTGCTCAACGTGATCGTCAATCACCGCGTGTACGGCAAGATCACGGCCGACCTGGACATTCGCAATCGTCGCGATGTTGAGCGCTACCTGCACGATATCGAGAGCGGCAAGAGCTTTCCGCTACTAACGGTGACGAGCGGCTATCACTTCCATCGCATCGCGGCGGAGGACGAGCAAACCCTCGACGAGATCGAGGCGATGCTCAAGGAGAAAGGCTACTTGGCGGACCTAATGCCCTACGAAGACGATCTGTCCTAGTAACGACGAATGCAAAAGGAGGCCTCCGCGGCGATGCGGAGGCCTCCTTTTTTGTGCACGGTGTACTTTTGAGTGTGCAGGTGGGGGAGTTGTTACTCCTCGACGATCTCGGTGATCGCGCCGGCGGGGCAAGCGTCCTGGCAAGCGCCACAGGCGACGCAGGAATCCTCGTCAGCGACGGTAGCGACGTCCTGGAGCTCCAGAACGCCAGCGGGGCAGGAGTCGACGCAAACGCCACAAGCGATGCACTCGTCGGCATCAATTACGGGATGAGCCATGGTAGTTTCCTCTCTGTTGACCGACGCTACAGGCGATGCGCGTCGGTTTGATTCGGGCAAAAACATACCACGGGAGCGACCGTTTGCAATACCCTCTGACCGGCATCTTCATACCGTTCGCCGAGTATGCCAAGGTTTACTAAAAAACGCGCAGGTGGGGCCGTTGAGCTGCGTAAATGTTAGCTAAAGGTGACTTGAAATATAGGGCGATTGAGCGTGCTTGCGGAAAGGGCATCCCGTTATTTGGCCGAAACCCGGGTCGCAGTTTCCGGTTGGGCCCGCTAGCGGAAACTGCGACCCGGTATCAGCTCTCAAAACGGGATACGGTTTCCGGTTGAGTCTTCAGACGGAAACTGCGACCCGGAATCCACGCTCAAACCGGGACGAGCTTTCCACAAGACGGCCCCCAGGCACCCCCGGACGCAAACCTCAGCCATCTCTACATAGATCTCGATAGATTTTCCGAGAACTCAAACAGTGCGTCTACCTGCGTATTTGCGAACCTAAACTCTCGGCAATAAGAAATCTTATATGAATTGACTTAGATTTTGTATATTCCGGCCCATAAGGGGATACACTACATCCTGAAAGACAAGCCGAAACACCGCTCGGCAGACCGCCGAGTCGGTGCAAACGCACAAGAGAGAGGGAATTTCTAATGGGCAAGATTCTTGGTATCGACCTTGGTACTACTAACTCCGCTATGGCCGTCCTCGAGGGCGGTTCTCCGACCATTATCGTGAACGCCGAGGGCGACCGCACCACCCCGTCCGTCGTGGGCTTCCGTGCCGACGGCGACCGCGTCGTGGGTAAGGCCGCTAAGAACCAGGCTGTCACCAACCCCAAGAACACCGTGTTCTCCATCAAGCGCTTCATGGGCCGCAAGTACTCCGAGTGCACCTCTGAGATCAAGACCGTGCCGTACGAGGTCAAGGAGGGCCAGGGTGGCCGTGCCGTCGTCGACATCGAGGGCAAGGATTACACCGCCGAGCAGGTGAGCGCCATGACGCTCGCCAAGATGAAGGCCGACGCCGAGAAGTATCTGGGCGAGACCGTCACCGACGCCGTCATCACCGTCCCGGCCTACTTCAACGACGCCCAGCGTCAGGCCACCAAGGACGCCGGCAAGATCGCCGGCCTCAACGTCAAGCGTATCGTCAACGAGCCGACCGCTGCTGCTCTGGCCTATGGCCTGGACAAGCAGGGCACCGACCAGCGCATCCTGGTCTTCGACCTGGGCGGCGGCACCTTCGACGTCTCCATCCTCGACCTCGCCGACGGCGTGTTTGAGGTTCTGTCCACCTCGGGCGATAACCACCTGGGCGGCGACGACTGGGATCAGCGCGTCATCGACTGGATGGCCGATAAGTTCCAGCAGGAGAACGGTGTCGACCTGCGTCAGGACCCCATGGCCCTGCAGCGTCTGAAGGAGGCCGCCGAGAACGCCAAGAAGGAGCTCTCAGCCGCCCAGCAGACCACCATCAACCTGCCGTTCATTACCATGAACCAGTCCGGCCCGCTGCACCTCAACTACACGCTGACCCGCGCCGAGTTCGAGAAGATCACCCGCGACCTGCTCGAGCGCTGCAAGCAGCCTGTCACCAACGCCCTGCGCGACGCCAAGCTTAAGCTCTCCGATCTGACCGAGGTCATCCTCGTCGGCGGCTCCACCCGTATGCCCGCCGTCCAGGAGCTCGTCAAGACCATGACCGGCAAGCAGCCCAACATGTCCGTGAACCCCGACGAGGTCGTTGCCGACGGCGCTGCCGTCCAGGGCGGTGTGCTTACCGGCGACGTCGAGGGCATCCTGCTGCTCGACGTTACCCCGCTGTCGCTGGGTGTCGAGACCATGGGCGGCATCATGACCAAGATGATCGACCGCAACACCACGATCCCGACCTCCAAGACCGAGGTCTACTCCACCGCTGCCGACAACCAGACCAGCGTCGAGATCAACGTGCTCCAGGGCGAGCGTGAGCTTGCCCGCGACAACAAGTCGCTCGGTAAGTTCCAGCTGGCCGGCATTCCGGCTGCCCGCCGCGGCGTGCCGCAGATCGAGGTTACCTTCGACATCGACGCCAACGGCATCGTCAAGGTCTCCGCTAAGGACAAGGGCACCGGCAAGGAGCAGCAGATCACCATCTCCGGCTCCACCGCTCTGTCCGACGACGAAGTCGATCGTATGGTCAAGGACGCCGAGGCTCATGCCGAGGAGGACAAGAAGCAGAAGGAAGAGGTCGAGGTCCGCAACCAGACCGACAGCCTGTGCTACTCCACCGAGCAGACCCTCAACGAGCTCGGTGACAAGGTTTCCGCCGACGTGAAGTCCAAGGCCGAGGCCGCTATCGCCGACGCAAAGAAGGCGCTCGAGGGCTCTGACGTTGAGGCTATCAAGGCCGCCGGCGAGTCCCTGCAGTCCGTGGCCTACGAGCTGGCCCAGGTTGTCTACGCCGACGCTCAGCAGCAGACCGACGGTGCCGCCGGTGCCCAGCCTGCCGACGATGACGTTGTCGACGCCGACTACGAGGTTGTGGACGACGAGGACAAGTAATCATGTCCGCCCGTAAAGCTCGCACGGAGGCGGCTGCCGCTGGCGCCGCCCCCGTTGACTCTGAGGAGAAGGACGTGAAGATTCCCGTAGAGGCCGTCGACGATACCGAGGCCAACGAGGCCGAGGCCGCCGAGGCTGCCGAGAACCAGGTAGAGGATTCCAACCAGGAGGCGACGATGACCGAGGACGAGATGGTGGAAGCCGCTATCCGCGCCGGTGAGGAAGCCGCCGACAACGACTTTAAGCTCAAGTTCGAGCAGGCCCAAAAGGAGCTTGCCGACGTGCGCAACGAGCTCGATGCTGCGGCGGAGGCTCAGAAGGCCGCCGAGGACAAGGCGAAGGACGCCACCGAGCGCACCGCCCGTTTGCAGGCCGACTGGGAGAACTTCCGTCGCCGCACCGCCAACGAGCGCATCGCCGAGCGCGAGCGCGCGACCGAGAAGCTTGTCACCGCGCTGTTGCCGGTGATTGACGATATCGAGCGCGCGATCGACCATGCCCGCAGCCAAGAGCTTTCCGACGACTTTAAGCAGTTCGTCGACGGCGTCGATGCGGTTCATGCCAAGCTGCTCGATGTGTTTGCGCACGAGGGCGTTGAGCCCATCGACCCCAAGGGCGGGGCGTTCGATCCGCTCGAGCACCAGGCTGTGGGCCGCGTCGAGGACGCATCGCAGTACGACGAGACCGTCAACGACGTGTACCAGAAGGGCTACCGCATGGCGGATCGCATCCTGCGTTCCGCGATGGTGACGGTGACCTACGGTGGCGAGAAGCGCCCCGCACCGGAGCCCGAAGCGGCGTCCGAGGATGCCACGGCCGATACGGCCGAGGGCACCGAGGAGTAATTGAGAAGGGCCCCGGGGCAACACCCGGGGCCCTTTCTGGCCAAGTGCCATATGACAGCATGAGCCGTCGTCTGCATGGACGGCGGACGTAACAGGAGAGGAGCTACGATGGCTGCAGGCAAAACCTTCTATGACATCCTGGGCGTATCCAAGAGCGCCTCCGATAAAGAGATCAAGAGCGCGTTTCGCAAGCTCGCGCAAAAATATCACCCCGATGCCGGCGGCGACGAGGCCAAGTTCAAGGAGATCAGCGAGGCCTACGAGACGCTTTCGGACGAGAAGAAGCGCAAAGAGTACGACCAGATGCTCATGTTTGGCGGTATGCCGGGCGCGGGCGGCGCGTATGGCGGCGGCTACGGTGCCGGCGCGGGCGCCAGCGGCTGGGGCGATATCTTCGACAGCATCTTTAGC
>URNC01000021.1 GCA_900549065.1 uncultured Collinsella sp.
CGCCTTCCTGATCGGCATTCTCGTTGACTCCGGCGACCTCGGCCATGTAGGCCTCGCAGCACGCCTTGGCGACGGCGCGGACGCGCAGGATGTAGTTGGCACGCTCGACCGCGGACAGCGCGCCACGGGCATCGAGCAGGTTGAAGGCGTGGCTGCACTTCATGACGCAGTCGTATGCGGGCAGCGGAAGCTTGCGCTCCAGGCAGGAGTGGCACTCGGCCTCGTAGTCGTCAAACTTCTGACGCATCATCTCGACGTTAGCGACCTCAAAGTTATAGGCACTGAACTCGCGCTCGTTCTCGAGGAACACGTCGCCATAGGTCATGGGCGTGCCGTCGGGCAGGTAGCTCCACACCAGGTCGTAGACCGAGTTGACGCCCTGGGCGTACATGGCGATACGCTCCAGGCCGTAGGTGATCTCGACGGGCACGGGGTCGACCTCGATGCCGCCCACCTGCTGGAAGTACGTAAACTGCGTGACCTCCATGCCATTGAGCCAGACCTCCCAGCCAAGGCCCCAGGCGCCGAGCGTCGGGCTCTCCCAGTCGTCCTCGACAAAGCGGACGTCATGGTCGTTGGGGTCCAGACCGATAGCGGCAAGAGACCCCAGGTAGAGCTCCTGGGCGTTGACCGGCGAGGGCTTGATGAGCACCTGGAACTGATAGTAGTGCTGCATGCGGTTGGGGTTCTCGCCGTAGCGGCCGTCGGCGGGACGGCGGCAAGGCTGCGCATAGCAGGTGCGCCACTCGGCGGGACCGAGCGAGCGCAGCGTGGTCGCGGTATGGAAGGTACCGGCACCGACCTCGGAGTCATAGGGCTGCATAATGACGCAGCCCTGCTCGCCCCAGTACTGCTGGAGGCGCAGGATGATGTCTTGGAAGGAAAGCGATGAAGCGTTCATGCCTCTAATATCCCCTCGTCGAAACGATTACACGGTTAGGTACTGTACTATAGCGGTTTTTAGTCGATAGCGCCGATGCGGTTGAGCGGCCAGTAGCGAACGAGTGCCACAGCGATCAAATCAGAGCGATCGACGGGACCAAAGTAGCGTGAGTCGGCAGAGTTTTCGCGGTTGTCGCCCATCACCCACACGCACCCGTCGGGAACGGTGTAGGGATAGCTCACCTGAGCACCGGGCGCTTGGACCGAAAGCGGCCAGCTCATGCCCGTCGTATAGTCCTCGTCGAGCGCTTGGCCGTCAACGACCACCTTGCCATCCTGCAGGTCGACCGTCTGGCCGGCCGTGGCAATAACACGCTTGACAAGAACATCATGCTCGGAGGTGCCATCGGGGTTGTGAAACACCACGATATCGCCCTGCTTGACGGGCTGACCGAGCTCGAGGCTCACCTTTTGTGCCAGGATCTGGTCGCCAATCTCGATCGTGGACTCCATGGAGCCGGTGGGCACCACAAAGGGCTCGACCACAAAAGTGCGGATCAGGAACGTGGCCACGAGCGCGATCGCGATGACCGCGATCCACTCAAAAGCGCCCCTCAACGCGGAATGTTGCGTAGGAACCATACTCACTCCTCGCTCTGCGAATACGAAGCGTCAAGAATCTCCTGCGCGTAAGCGCGCTCCTCGGGCGTGAGCCGCGCCGTCTCGATCAAGTCGGGACGCCAGCGGCAGGTGCGCTCGATGGCGTTCTTGCGACGCCAGGCATCGACCTTGGCGTGATCGCCGCTCACAAGCACCGGAGGCACGCCCTCGCCGTTGAACTCGGCAGGACGGGTATACTGCGCGTACTCGAGCAGGCCTCCATCCTCGGCGGTCGAGAACGACTCGTCCACGTTGCTCATCTCGTCGCCCAGGGCGCCGGGAATCAGGCGTACGACGGCATCGGCAACGACCATAGCGGGAAGCTCGCCGCCCGTGAGCACGTAGTCGCCGATCGACAGACGCTCATCGGCATACGCATACGCGCGCTCGTCGACGCCCTCGTAGCGACTGCACACAAACAGCAGGCGCTCACTTTTGAGCAGGCGCTCGGCCACACGCTGCGTAAAAGGCTCGCCACAGGGGGTGAAAAACACTACGGTGGGCTTGGGACCCTCGGAGCTGATGGCCTCGATGGCCTCGGCAATAGGCTCGACCTTCATGAGCATGCCCTGCCCGCCGCCGTACGGCTCGTCATCGACGGTACGATGGCGGTCGTGCGTCCAGTCGCGCAGGTTATACGCCTTAAAATCAAAAAGGCCGGCCTTGCGGGCGCGGCCCAAGATCGATGTGGACATGACGGGCTCAAACATCTCGGGAAAGACCGAAAGGGTCTCGATCAGCATGTTGTCCTCCCTACTTGTCCATATCGATCAGGCCGTCCATAACGTGGACGGAAATTGTTCCTGTGTCGGGAAGATCGAGCACGACCTGCTCGATCACGGGAATCAGTACCTCGCCATACCGATCGCCCTCAACAACCCAAACATCGTTAGCGGGCGTCGACATGATCTCGACGATCGTGCCGAGTAAACCGAAGCGCTCGTCGACCACCTCGCGACCCATCAGGTCGGTATAGGCAGCGTCGAGCGAATCGAGCTCAAAGTCGTCACGATTTGCCAGCACGTAGCATCCCGTGATGCCCTCGGCGGCCGTCAAGTCGTCAATGCCCTCAAACGAGACCAGATCGCCATCGCCCGTATCGGTGACGGACACGACCGTGCAAAAGCGGTCGCGCTTGAGCGCCGGCGGCGTCAGGGCGACGCGCATACCCGGCTCTAATACAGAAGGAAGCCCCCGCAGCGGCTGCGCGAGGACCTCCCCCTTCCTTCCGTGCGGCTTGACCACACGGGCGATGTTTTTGTACTGGGACCTCAAGGTCCTAGCCCAGAACCTCTACCTCGACAGCAGTGTCGAGGCGAGCGGCCAGTGCACGGGCGAGCGTGCGAATGGCCTTGATGGTACGGCCACGACGGCCGATGACCTTAGCGACGTCATCCTCGGCGACCGAAACCTCAATCGTAGAGGCGTCGTCACCATCGATGACCTCAAGGCTCACGGAATCCGGGTCGTCGACGATCTGAACAACGAGATATTCGACGAGATCGGCGATGCGATCTGAGAGCATTGCCTCACCCTCGAGCTGTGCAGCGTCAACCTCAGGCACGATTTACTCCTCGGCGCCCTCAGCGGCCTCAGCGGCAGCCTTAGCGGCCTCGGCCTCTTTGGCGAGCTGCTTCTTGGACTTCTTGACGACGGTCTCGGTCTTCTCGCCCTCGTTGGCGGCCTTGACCAGAGCGGCGACGGCGTCGGTGAGCTGAGCGCCCTTGGACTGCCAGTCAGCGATCTTCTCGAGGTCGAGGTTGATGGTCTTGGGGGCGGTCATCGGGTTGTAGCGGCCAACCTCCTCGATGATACGACCGTCACGCGGGGCGCGGGAATCGGCGACGACGACACGGTAGTACGGACGCTTCTTAGCGCCGTGACGAGCAAGGCGAATCTTGACTGCCAAAGGAAACTCCTCCAACCAAGCAGCTTTAGGCTGCAACTACAAACAAACTGTTGAACATAATACGCCATCGACGCGGGCAGGTGAAGTCCGTGAGACCAACTTCTTCGGTGTAGTCGAGGGCAAATCCATATCTTAGACAAGAATTCGCGATTTGCAAGCGCATCCACGCACCCCACATGAGCTGCGCGGTATACTCATGACATGGAAAGACGCGAACATACATACGGTTATGAGGATGCTGCGGGCGTTACGCCGCCGCCCTGGACGGGTCCGGCGGTGGGCCTGATGGACCTCGATGCATTTTTTGCGAGCGTGGAGATGCTCGATCATCCCGAATGGCGCGGAAAGCCGCTCATCGTGGGCGGAGACGCCGAGTCGCGCGGCGTCGTGTCCACGTGTTCGTACGAGGCGCGTCGCTTTGGCGTGCATTCTGCCATGGCCTCGGCCGAGGCGCGGCGCCTGTGCCCGCAGGCCATTTGGACGCACGGACACTTTGATCGCTACCGCGAGGTGAGCGCGCAGGTCATGACGATTCTCGCCGACGAGACCCCGCGCGTTGAGCGCGTATCCATCGACGAAGCCTTTATCGATATCACACCGGGTCGCTTTGCGCCCGAAGACCCGCTGCTGGTTGCGCGGCGTATAAGCGACCGCGTGGCAGGGCTGGGAGTGACCTGTTCCATTGGCGTGGGCTGCAACAAGACGGTCGCAAAGATCGCAAGCGAGCGGGATAAGCCGTTTGGACTGACCATCGTGCGCCCCGGAACCGAGCAGCGCTTTTTGGCCGCGTTGCCGGTATCTGCCATGAGCGGCATCGGGCGCTCGGCCGAGGAGCGACTGCGCCGCATGCGCATCTACACCCTCGGTGAGCTATCACGTGCACCAGAATCCACCTTGGCATCTATTTTTGGCGTCAACGGCGAGCGCATGCGCCAGCGTGCACTGGGACTCGAAATCTCCGAAGTCACGAGTCTCGATGAAGAGCGCGAGGTCAAGTCGGTCAGCAATGAACGCACCTTTGCGAAAGATTTGACTGAGCGTGGGGATATTGAGGCGGCGATTGCGCTGTTGGGAGAGTCAGTGGGACGCCGTCTGCGCCGTCAGGGGCTGACGGGTGCCACGGTAACGCTCAAGCTTAAGTATTCGTATGGCAGCGGGCGTACGGCACAGCGCCGGCTGCCTCATCCGACCGACGATGAGAACATCTTCGTGGCGGTTGCACTCGAACTGCTCGACAACATCTGGCAGGATGGCATGCATGTTCGCTTAGCGGGCATCGGCATGAGCGACTTCGACCACCAAGGCGGCATCCAGACTGACCTGTTCTGCGAGATCGATGACCGCGGAGCCCAATCCAGCGACCGCCGCGACCTCTCCGTCGCCATCGACGCCGTCCGAGACAAATTCGGCGACACCGCCCTTTCCTTCGGCCGCCAATCCCGCTTCAATGATTAACCGCCCTTGGGCAAAAAGAAAGCCGGGCAGGTGCGGAAAACCGCACCTGCCCGGCGATATGCGTGAGGGTAGCTAAACCCCATCTCAAATGAGCTACTAGAGGAGGTTGAGGGGGAGCTGGGGGGCGTCGCCCCAGAGCTTTTCTAGGCGGTAGAAGTCGCGGGCTTCGGGAGTGAAGACGTGGACGACAACCGAACCATAGTCCATGAGCATCCAGGTCTTCTGCTCGCGGCCCTCGATGGAGAACGGATGCTCGCCGCAAGCCTCGGCGACCTTCTCCTCGATCTCGTCGACGATAGAATCGACCTGGCGGTTGTTGGTACCGGTGGCAAGCACAAAGTAGTCGCATACGTCGGAAAGCTCGGTCAGGTCGAGCACCTGAACGTCCTCGCCCTTCTTGTCGTAGGCGGCCTGCGCGGCGGCGCGGGCGACATCCTCGGCGGCGACACCGCTCGCGGACAGTGAGGCGGCAGTGCGGTCGGACGTGGCGACAAAGCTCTTGTGCTCCACACCTTCAAGAATCTGCTCGTCGGTCATGGTCTCGTCGGCCATGGAATACCTCTTTCTAGACAGCCCGAGCTAGCGCAGCTGGGCGTAATGGTTGTAAATCGTAATAGCTGTGGGATAAAGATAGCGCCCGGACTGGATCACATAGACCAGACCCTGCGCAAAACAGGAGAAGAACAACTCATCGAGCGTCGACTCCCCCACCATCTTGCGCAGCGCATGCGCATAGTCGCCGTGGCGGTTGGGCTCGATGGCATCGGCCACAAAGACCACCATATCGAGCGGCGTCATGTCGCAGGCACCCACGGTGTGACGGTCGACAGCCTGGAAAACGGCCGGCGACAACTCGGGGAAAAGCTGCGGAAGCTCATAGGCGGCAACAGGGCCATGCAAAAGCGGCGTCGCGGCAGAAGGAGAGCCGGCAATCTTAATGCCGTAATGCAGAGCGCGCGTGACCAGCTCGTCGTCGGAGAGCACTTTGTCCCAGTCATGGATCAGGCCGGCGGCAGCGGCATCAAAGCGGTCAACGCCGTAGACCTCGGCCAGACGAAGTGCGGTCTCGGCAACACCCAGCGAATGCACATAGCGCTTGCGCTTATCCTTCATGCGAACATCGAGCAGCTCTTGAATGCGCTTGAGCAGCGCGCGCTCATCGCCCTCAAACTGATCCTCTACCGACAACGTAGACCCCCATCACTCAAAATCTTCTTGGCCCAAATCGGCATATAGCCTGCGTTTGCGAATGTAGCCGAGCACGGACTCGCTCGTAAGATAGCGCACGCTCATACCGCGGGCAACACGCTTGCGAATGTTCGTCGAGCTGATCGCCAGCGCCGGAATCTGAATATAGCGCACGTCGAACGGCAGCCCCGACTCTTTGATTCGGGCACGCGCCGTATCGATATCAAAGCCCGGTCGCGTCGCCGCAATAAAGGTAGCAAGCTCAGCGATTCGTTCGGCATCATGCCAAGTCACAATATCGATAATCGCGTCGGCGCCCGTAATAAAGTAGAGCTTTACCTGCGGCGGGTAAAAGTCGCGAAGGGCATGAAGCGTATCGGCCGTATAGGTTACACCCGGACGGTCGATCTCGAACCGGCTCGCCAAAAAGGCCGGGTTCGCGGCGGTGGCGAGGACCGTCATGGCATAACGGTCCTCGGCAGGCGTCACAGGCTTGTCAAGCTTAAAGGCAGGAGAGCCCGCCGGCATAAAGAGCACGGCATCCAAGTCGAGGGACTCACGCGCCTGCTCGGCGGTCACCAGGTGCCCGTAATGGATGGGATCAAAGGTGCCGCCCATAATGCCGAGCCTAAACTCCCGCCCGTCCTCTAGAGGAAGCTCGGGCAGACCGATTCCACCGCGCAGCGACATGGCTTACTCGCCCTCCGAGGTCTCGGCATCGCCCGCGGCATCCGCCGCATCGACAACCTCGACGCCCTCATCCGCAGCATCGGCCACGTCAATGGCTTCAACGGCAACGTCCTCGCCAGCATCCTCGAGCTCCTCGTACTCCGAGAAGTCCTCGGCGCCCTCAAAGTCAAAGGCGCGCTGGCAAATGCGGACCTCGTCGCCCGCACGGCAACCGGCCTTCTCGAGCGCGTCGTCAACACCCATACGCGCAAATTTATGCTGCAGGTAAATGACGGCTTCCTCGTTTTCCCAGTCGGTCTGGATGACCATGCGCTCGATGGCACGACCGACCACGCGGAAGGCACCGGGCTCTTCCTGGACAATACGGAAACGCTTCTCACGCTGCAGGCGGCGGCGCTCCCACTCATCGTCGCGCAGAACGACCGGCTCATCGGAGACAGCCAACTCGGCGCGCAGCTTAGCCACCTGCTCGCCCACGGCAAGCATCAGCGTGTTGAGGCCGGCGCCCGTCACGGCAGACACGGCAAAGAACATATGTCCATCGTCGAGCGCTGCACGCTTGAGGTCGGCAATCTTGTCGGCCGTGCCCGGCGCGTCGCACTTGTTGGCAACGACAATCTGCGGACGCTCCGAAAGCTCGGCGCCATACTGCTCGAGCTCGCGGTTGATGATGTGGTAATCCTCGACCGGATCGCGATCCTCAAAACCGCCCGTCATGTCGACGACATGCATGATCAGAGCCGTACGCTCAATGTGGCGCAGGAACTGGTGACCCAGGCCCTTGCCCTCGCTTGCGCCCTCGATCAAACCGGGAACGTCGGCAACGACGTAAGAATATTCGCCGGCACGCACCATGCCGAGGTTCGGCACGAGCGTGGTAAACGGGTAGTCAGCAATCTTGGGACGGGCGGCACTCATGCGCGCGATGAGCGATGACTTACCCACGGAGGGAAAGCCCACGAGCGCGGCATCGGCCATAAGCTTCATCTCGAGCTCGATCCAGTGCTCCTCGGCCGGCTCGCCTAGCTGGGCAAAGGCCGGAGCGCGACGCACCGATGTCACAAAGTGGGTATTGCCCAGACCGCCGGCACCACCGGGCGCCACGACTACGCGCTCGCCATCGTGCACCAGATCGGCAATCTCGAACATCGGGGTCTGCGTCTCGGGGTCGAGCTCGCGCACCACGGTACCCATAGGGACCTTGAGAATCAGGTCCTCGCCGCTCTTACCGTTACGACGGGCACCCTGTCCGTGCGTGCCGCGCTCGGCGCGGAAGTGATGCTTAAAGCGGTAATCGATCAGCGAAGACAGCTGAGCATCGGCCTGGATGACAACATTGCCGCCACGACCGCCGTCGCCGCCATCGGGGCCGCCCTTGGGGACAAATGCCTCGCGCCTAAACGACATGCATCCGGCTCCGCCGTCGCCGCCGCACACGTTAATGCGGCTGATATCGGTGAACTGTGACAACAGAATCGCCTCCTACAAAAAAGAGGGAGACCCTTGAATCCTAAAACTCAAGTGCCTCCCACATATGTGCTCTATGAAGGGTGAATTACGCGTTCGCGAGCGGGCGTACGCTGACCCTGTGCTTGATACCCTTGTGGAACTCAACGGTACCGTCGACCAGCGCGAACAGCGTGTCGTCCTTACCACGGCCAACGTTCTCACCCGGGTGGATGTGCGTGCCGTGCTGACGGACGAGAATCGTGCCCGTGGTTACCGTCTGGCCGGCATAGCGCTTCGTGCCAAGGCGCTGACCGCGGGAGTCACGGCCATTACGGGAGGAACCGAGTCCTTTTTTGTGTGCCATTGTGTATACCTACTCTTTCGTTACGAGTGTAATCTACTCGGCGACGGGAGCCTCGGCAACAGCCTCGGCCTCTGCCTTGACAGCCTTCTTGGCGCGGGACGTAGCCTGGACCTTCACGATCTTCAGCTTGGTGAGCTGCTGACGGTGACCCTTCAGACGACGATAGCGCTTACGCTTGTGGAACTTGAAGACCAGCTGCTTCTCGCCCTTGAACTGCTCAACGATCTGAGCGGTAACCTTGGCCTTGGCCAGCTTGTCGGGATCGGTGACGATCTTCTTACCATCGTTGAGGAAGATAACCGGCAGGGTGACCTTGTCGCCCTCATTGCCCTCGATCTTCTCGACGGTGATGACATCGTCGGTGGCGACCTTGTACTGCTTGCCGCCCGTGTTAACGATTGCGTACATGTTTACTTGCCCTTCATGCATCAGTTAGTGCAACAGCCGAATATAGTAGCAGGCGAAAATACCCCCGTCAACGAGTATGTGGAGCAAATCCACAAGTTCGCACAGGTATGGGGCTGACGAGTCGGCCCTCGTCGTCCTCGCATGCTTGATTCTGACGCTCGACATCGTAGGAGCAGATGGTCACGAGGTCTTGCATACCGGTGGAAACAATAGGTGCATCCACGCCCGGGGTCAAGCCCTGCAACAAAACATCAGCAGCGGAAAGCAAAATCTCCGGACGCATGGACCCCTCGTTGTCGGCGTGGGTGTCAAGCACGAGCACCAGATGGTCCGGACGCTCTCCCGCCGCGAGCTCATAGCCCACCAGCGTGTGGTCAAGGTCCAGGCGCTTGCTCTTCTTACCGCGCGCGTAGTCGATGCCATGGCCTGCACGCAGCGTGTCGATCGCGGCGCACACCTCATCGGCGCTCACGGGCGCCTCGGGATCCAGGTGTAAGTCGATGCGATACGACAGGCGCGTGAGCTGTGCCGTCAACGCCGGCGTGCGCACGTCGATGTACGCCGCCTCGATGGGCGCCAGATCGGCCGGAGACGCCGCAGCCAGGCGCCCAAACGCCTCGTCGAGCGCCACGAACTCGGTCATAAACAGGTCATACCACTCGCAGGTCGACGACGTACCCACCGGTAGCGCCGAAGAGAAGCCCACGCGCATGTGCGGGGAGAAGCCCTGCGTGACGGCATAGGGAAGTCCCGCACGGCGCACGATGCGCTCAATGGTATGGATTACTTCGAGATGGCCCAGGTACTTAAGGCGATCGCGCTTGCCATAGCGAACACGAAGTCTAAAGAGCGAGGGGTTGTCGGTCAGGCGCTCACTCATGCGCGATCACCCATCAATACATTCTTGGCGTGGAGCGTGGGGCAGATCCCGCAGCCGGTGCACGACGTGCGGGTGCAGTCGGGAGTCGTGACGCCCTCGAGCGAGCGACGGTACTCGCGCTTGAGGAAGCCGCGCGTGCAGCCGGGGCTCACGTGCTCCCACGGCAGGCGCCAGTCCAACTCGTAGGGCAGGTGCACGAGCTCATTGAGGTCGATGCCGTTTTTGGCAGCAGCCTCCTTCCAGTTATCGAGCGAGAAATGCTCTACCCAGGCGTCAAAGCGAGAGCCCGAGCGCCAAGCATCGATGATGACGGGCGTCATGTCACGACCGGCGCGGGACAGCGCGGCCTCGATGAGCGAGGTCTCGGCATCGTGGTAATGAACGCGGACGGCACGGTTGCGAACGCTCGTGACGAGCAGCTTCTGGCGACGCTTGACGTCGTCGTAGTCGAGCTGCGGGCACCACTGGAACGGCGTGGCAGCCTTGGGGATAAAGACCGAAACCGAGATCGACACCGAGATCGAGCCGCGACGAGCCTTGGGCACCACGGAACGACCGAGCTCCAGCACGTGATCGGCCAGATTGGCGATGGCCACGATGTCCTCGTCGCGCTCGCCGGGAAGGCCCATCATAAAGTAGAGCTTCATGCGGTTCCAGCCAGCCTCAAAGGCCGCCTTGGCCGCACGGTCCAGGTCCTCCTCGGTCACGTTCTTGTTAATGATGTCGCGCATGCGCTGGCTGCCGGCCTCGGGCGCGAACGTCAGGCCGCCCTTCTTTTCGCCGGCGACCGACTCGGCCATATCCACGCCAAACGAATCCAGGCGCTGCGACGGAATAGACACGCGAATACCCGTATCCTCCAGGCGACGGTTGAGCCTGCCGAGCACGTCGCGAATGCAGGAGTGGTCGGTCGTGGAGAGCGAGGTCAGCGACACCTCGTCATAGCCGGTCTTTTCCAGACCCTGAATCACCGACGAGACGATCTGGTCGGCCGAGCGCTCGCGCACCGGGCGATACGTCACACCGGCCTGACAAAAACGACAGCCGCGGGCGCAGCCGCGCAGGATCTCGATAGACAGGCGGTCGTGAACCAGCTGTGCATAGGGCACGCACGACTGCGACAGCGGATTCGTGGCGCCGAAATCCTCGACGACGCGCTTGTAGACCACGGTCGGCGCATCCTTGCCCTCACGCGGCACGGTGTAGCCATGCGGCGAGCAGGGCTCGTCGTGACAAACCTCATAGAGCGACGGCACGTAGTTGCCGGCAATGGATGCAAGCTGCTCGACAATCTGCACGCGCGGGACCCCTTCGTCACGCAGGCGGCGATGCAGCTGGCAGGTCTCGAGCAGCGATTCCTCGCCCTCACCGATGAGGATGGCATCGAAGAAGGCCGCGTACGGCTCGGGGTTGTACACCGAGGGGCCGCCGGCGATGATAATGGGGTCGTCCTCGGTGCGGTCAGCCGCTAACAGCGGAATACCAGCGAGGTCGAGTGCCTCGAGGAAGTTCGTCACCGCCATCTCGTGCGGCACATGCAGACCGACGATATCAAACGAAGCGACCGGCGCTGCACCCTCGAGCGACAGCAGCGGAATACCCGCCTCGCGCATGGCATCACCCATATCGGGCCACGGCACATAGCCACGCTCGCAGGAGATGCCCTCGGCCTGGTTAAGGATGTTGTAGAGGATGGCGATGCCCTGGTTGGGCAGACCAACCTCGTACACATCCGGGTAGATCAGGCAGCAACGGTAGTCGGCATCGGCCTTGGAAAGCGTGCCCCACTCGTGATCGATATAGCGACTCGGCTTCTCGACCTTGGCGAGCAGCGGCTCAATTAAATGAAAACAATCTTGGTATGCAACGCGCAACGGAAAACCCCTAAGCAGCGAGATCTGATGCGTCCTGATAGGACGCCATAGGACGGGTAGCGCCCGCGACCGTGGTCACCAGATCGCGAACGCGGGAGAACGTGGCAGTGACCACCTCGTTGGCACGGCTGTAGTCGACATCGCGCTTGTAGAGCGAAACGAGCGCACGGCCCATGCCATAGGTGCCCGCGGCGGCAGTGAGCGCCTTGACGGCAAACCCAATATGCGGCGTCTGCTTGACGAGTGCGCGGGTGACCGCGCGGATCACAAGACCGCCGGCAAGCACGCCCGCGACCTCGTAGCCGCGCTCAGGCTTAATGCCGCGTCCAAAGACGGCAGCGAGCTCAAAGAGCATGCCCACCTGCGCCAGCGCCATAACGGGATAATCGGCGCCCGGCAAAAACACCAGCGCACCGGTCGCCATATTGGTGAGCGCGCACGAGGTGATGATACGATTGGCCGCCGCGATGCGCATGAAGGCAAAGTTCGCCGCAAAGGCCGTTTCCTTGTCGGTGCGATCGAGAATCCAGCGGGCAAGCGTCTCGAGCAGATACGTCTTATCGGTTGCCGCTACCACGCCGAGCATGGGCGTGGACTCCTCGATAAACGGCACCTCCACAGCAGACTCGGCAAGCACGCACACGGGCGCGCCAGCGATCACGAGCTCCTGCACGGCACTCTCCAAGCGGTCGGAACCACACGAGAGCACCAGCACCACATCGGTATCGGTCTTTGGAGCAATTCGCTCCTCCCCCAGACGCTCGACGCGTACAATGCCCGAGGTCGTCTGCGGCACAAAGGCGTCACGCACCGTCTCGGCCAGAAAGCGCGAGGCGGACGAATCCAGATAGACCGAAACGCGCACCGGCGTATCGGAATCCTTCTTAACGGACGCGCCCATCTTAAAAGCGCGGGTCAGCTTATCTACGGGAATTTTCATAGCAAACCCCTCCAGCGGTTACGCGGCGCCCGAACGATGCCGCCATATGGATTGTACGATACCCACCGTCAGCAGCTGGATCATCATCGAAGACGAACCAAAGCTAATAAACGGTAGCGGAATACCGGTAATCGGCATCATGCCGATGCACATGCCGATGTTCTCGAAGGTCTGGAATGCCCACATGCCGACGATACCTACGCACGACAGACGCAGGAACAGCGACTCACACTTAAAGGCGACGCGAATCGTCGAAAAGATCAGCAGCACGTAAAGGCACAGGAGCAAAAAGGAGCCACAGAAGCCAAAGGTCTCGGACAAAAAGGCGAAGACGAAGTCGGTGTGGAACTCAGGCAGAAAGCCGCCGGCCGACTGCGTCGCATGGCCCAAACCCTTACCAAAGAAGCCGCCCGAGCCAACGGCGATAAGCGACTGCTGCAGGTTGTAGGCATCGTCCGAATCGGCATTATCGGGGTCGATAAAGACCGTCAGACGGTTCATCTGATACTGCTTGATGAGCACATCGTGGCCGAGCAACGAATCAAAGACCGAATCGAGCGCCAGGACGAGGGCCACCAGGCCCACGAGCAGGGCCAAGGTCGACAGCACCCATTCGCGGCGTGCACCGCTCATACAAATGACGATGGCGCCCGAAACCAGCACGACCAGGCCCGAGCCCAGGTCGCCCATGGCAACGACGGCCAAAAACGGAATGGACAGCATGCCGCAGAGCTTGACGTAGTCACGAACGGTATCGATGCGACCGTTATACTGCGAGCCAAGCGTAGCAATAAAGAAGATGGTGATGAGCTTGGCAAGCTCAACCGGCTGGAATGTCAAGCCGATACCGGGAATCTTGATCCAGCCCGTCATGCCCAGACCGCCTGTATAGGACAGACCCGGAATCTTGGGCGAGAGGATCACGATCAGGTCGATGACGAGCAACGCCGTCGAGAAATTGGAAATACCGCGCAGGTCGGTACGCCAGACCAGCACCGCCAGCACCGTACCGATTCCAATTCCCAGCAGATGGCGTGAGAACGAAGCGTCGGCCTTAAACTGCGAAGCCGACCAGATAATGATGGCACCGTAGGCGACGAGGGCCACAGTAGCCACGAGCACACCGATATGCACCTTTTGGCGAAACGTGCGGCGCGAGGCCGAAAGTTGCTTGTTGACACGGTCCAGGCTGTTGCGAGAGCCGGTCTTGGTTGAACGGAACAGATCCGCCGGAGAAAAATCCATCGCAACCTCCTATCGAACCGAAGAATCGCCCGAGGCCGAAGAGGTATCGGGCTCGCCATAAATCACGCCGAGCACGTCGCGCACGACATGCATCGCGGTATCTGAGCCACCGCCGCCCTGCTCCAGGACGGTAGCGATGACATACTTGGGGTCATCGGCCGGTGCATAGGCGCAGAACCACGCGTATTCATCCTCGCCACTTTTCTCGCCCGTGCCCGACTTGCCGTATACCTGCGGCGTCAGGGTGCCAAAGTGAGCCGCCAGGGACGTCGATGCCGTGTAAATCACGTCGTGCATGCCGTTGCGAACAAGAGCCAAATCCGAATCGCTGTTGATCTTGGCCTCCAGGCGCTTCTTCTTGCCCTTTCCGTTGTACTTATAGGCATCGCCGTCGCCATCGCGCGACACGGCAGACAAAAACACATGAGGCACGTACTGTTTGCCGCCGTTGGCAAGACCCATATAGGCGCACGCCATCTGCAGGGGCGTCACCAGGATGTCGCCCTGACCGATGGCAATGTTGGTCATATCGCCGGCATTCCACTTGCGGTCCTCGGCAGATGCGTCGGTGAAGTACGACTCTTTCCACTCGGCATCGGGAATACGGCCCGCGCCCTCACTCGGCAGATCGATACCGCAGGTCTTGCCTAGACCCCAGCGACGAAAGACCTCCTGCAGGCCCTCGGGATGTTGCTCGTCATAAAAGAACGCCTTGCCCATGTCGTAGAAGACGGGGTCGCACGAGTTGGCGATACCCGACTGCAGCGTCATAGTGCCGTGGCCAGACGTCAGCCAGCAGCGCTTGCCCCAAGCCTTGCCCAGGCCCGTCCAATAGCCCGTGCAGTTGGTTGTCTGCGTTGAAGTGTAGGTTCCAAACTCAAGACCGGCCAGTGCCGAGAGCGGCTTGATGGTCGAAGCCGACATATACTGTCCGCTAATGGCGCGGTTGAGCAGCGGGTGCGAACCCTTGTCATCATTGAGCTCGGTCCACACGTCATTTGAGACGCCGCCGATAAAGACGGACGGATCGAACTTGGGCTGGCTCGCCATGCCCAGGATCTCGCCATTGTTGGGATCGAGACATACCACAGCGCCGTTGCCGGCATTGCTGTAGCCAGTGGTCTTGGCAAGCTCGATAGCGCTCGCCAGCGCCGTCTCACAGGCCTGTTGGATCTTAAGGTCGAGCGTGAGCTTAATGTCGGAGCCGGCCTTCGCGGGCACGGCGCCGGCCTGACCGGTCACATTGCCCGAAGCATCGACCTTGACGGTCTGCTCGCCACGAATACCCTGCAGCAGGTTTTCGTAGTAGCTCTCAACGCCCGCCTGGCCCACGATATCGCCCGACTGGTACGTAATCTTGCCAGCAGAAGCATCATCATCGCCAGAGGTTTTCTTATTCTGGGCCTCGAGCTGCTCGGAGGTAATGGTGCCGGTATAGCCCAAGATATGACATGCCGTCTCGCCATATGGATACTGGCGCTCGGTACGCTCGGCAATCTTGACGCCCGGGAACTCGCCGGCATGCTCCTGAATATAGGCAACCGTGGAGCGACGGACGTCCGTCGCGATGGTATGCAGGCTCTGGGCGCCCTCTGTATTGTCCTGAATATTGCGAAGGACCGCCACGTAAGGCATTCCAAGCACGTTGGCAAGATGGCGAACCAGAACCTCATCCTCGGCAAGGTCGCGGTAGGCCACGACAGCCAGTGAGGGACGGTTCTGGACAAGCGCCACGCCATTGCGGTCGAGGATGCGACCGCGCACAGCGGGTGTTGTAACGGTGCGAGTCTGATTACTATTGGCCTGCTTCTCGTAATAGTCCGACGAGACCATCTGCATGCCCCACAGCTTGACGGCAAGCGCCGCAAACATCGCGCCCACACCCGTGGTGAGGATGGAAAAACGGCCCTTAAAGGCGGTCGCCGCGGTATTGCCCTCGCCCTCGGTGGCGCGCGGGGCCGTTCCATGCTGCGTATCGTAGGTAAAACGGGAATCGCCGCGACGCATGACGACCAGCGCGACCACGATGGCCACAACCAGCACGATACCGGCGATAATAACCGTCAACTGGGAAGACATCTACGGGCCTCCCCTATTTGAGCTTGCGGGTCTTGGGCTTAAAGCGCATACCCGCCTGGCGTCCGCCACGTGCGGAGAATCCATAGCCGGACTGCGGCACGACGCCGGACATCAAAAACGGAATGGCAACCAGACCCGTCAGGATCGAGGACGGCAGCGCATGGCCGAAGATCGCCACGACAAAGCTCGTCTCCAAACCCATAAACAGCAAGATGATGCTGTAGATCACATTAATGACGAGCGCAAAGGCGCCCACAGTGACGCCGCGCGCACTCGGGGTACCGCCCGTCTGACCGACGGCGCTGTGCACCAGGGCAAAAGAACCCACGGTCAGCAGGAGCGACATAACGCCCACCGGCACGGCAGCGGACAGGTCATAGAACAAGCCGCTGCAAAAACCGCACACGACGGCACGGGTCGGGTCGCCCGAGAACACGCTTAGGCACACCAGGATAATCATGAAGTTGACGCGACCGCCCGCAATGGAGATCTGCGGTGCCAGGCCTGCCTGCAGCAGCACGCACACAATGGCGGCGATCACAAACGTGCGGGAGCTCATCCCCTGCTCGTATAGATCCATGGACATGCCCCCTATTCGCTCGAGCCGGAATCGGTCGTCTCGGACGTGTCGGAACTGTCATCCGAGCTCTCGTCCTTCGTCTTGGTCGCAGCATCGCGCGACGTTCCCTGCGGCGTGCTGTTGGCCGTGCTCACGTCCTCATCCGAGGCCGACTGTTCGTCGGTCAGCGAGGTAATGACCAGCACTTCCTCGTTGTTCTCGGCCGTCGTCTGGGCGCGCACCACAATGGTGTAGTACACATCGTTTGCCGATTTCTCAACCGACGAGACGGTGCCGAGCGGTAGACCCTTGGGGAACACGCCACCGATGCCCGAGGTCACGATGATGTCGCCAACCTTAACATCGGAGTCGACGCTCACGTACTCAAGACGCAGCGTGCCGTCAGCCTGACCCTGCAGCATGCCCTGGGCGCGCGTGTCCTGCACCATGGCGGACACGCCCGAGTTCTCGTCGCCAATCAAGCGCACAGTCGACGTTTTGGCCGATACCTCGATAATCTGGCCGATAACACCGGCAGAACTCGTCACGGGCATGTTGATGGTAAGGCCGTCGGCAGAGCCCTTGTCGATGGTAACGGTCGAGGTCCAGGCATCGCCAGAGGCACCAACGATACGAGCAGCGGTCGATTTGAGGTTGTAGGTCGACTGCAGGCCGACCAGCCCCTCCAGACGCTCAGCGGTCTTTTGAGCCTCGGAGAGCTCGGCAACCTTAGAGGTCAGTTCCTCGTTTTGCTTCTTAAGCTCGTCAAGCGTGTCCTGCGACGCCGTAAGGTTAGAGAACACGTTGCCGATCGCATTGAAGGGAGCCGCCACAGCCGAACCCACAAAGCGCACCGGCGAGGTAATCGTCGTTACGCCCGAACGCACGGCATGAATCGGTCCTGCCTCGCCCTCGCGGATGTAAAACGTGAGCAGCAACACCGAAATCAGGCTGAAAACAATCAACGGGCGCATACCCGTTGATTGTCGCTTGGTATTCAGATTTGTGGAGAAACCCGAAGATCGTGCCAAATGGAATCCACCTTTTGGAAATTAAGCATTGGTCTGGACGAAGCCGCCATCAAACGCATTGGCCTCGAGCACGCGGGCACAGCCGTTAACGACGTTATCGAGCGCCGTGGGGCTGACGTTGACCGAAACGCCGGTCTCATCGCGCAGGCGCACGTCGAGACCGCGCAGCAGCGCGCCGCCACCGGTCAGCAATATGCCATAGTACATAAGGTCCGAGGCAAGATCGGGCGGCGTGGCATCGAGTGCGTCCTTGACGGCCTTGGCCATCTCGTCGAGCGGCTTGTTGAGTGCGCGACGAATCTCCTCGCTCTCGATGCGTACGGTCTTGGGCAGACCGGTGATCACGTCGCGGCCGTTGACCTCGACGTCGAGCTCGTCCTTGAGCGGCACGGCGGAACCGACCTTGATCTTGATGTCCTCTGCCGTACGCTCGCCGATGGCCAGGTTGTAGGCATCTCGAACGTGCGTGAGGATAGCCTGATCGAACTCGTCGCCGGCAATACGGATGGACTGCGAGACGACGATGCCGCCCATAGCAATAACGGCAACCTCGGTGGTACCGCCGCCGATGTCGATGACCATGGAGCCGGTGGGTTCCTCGACGGGCAGATCGGCGCCGATAGCGGCAGCCATGGGCTCTTCGATCAGGTAGGCCTGGCGAGCGCCAGCCTGGATCGTGGCCTCAAATACGGCACGCTTCTCGACCGACGTGACACCGGAGGGGACGCAGACGACAACGCGCGGACGCGGGGTCCACGGATAGCGCTTCTCGGACGCCTTGTCGATAAAGTAGCGGAGCATGGCCTCGGTAACATCGAAGTCGGCGATGACGCCGTCCTTCAGGGGACGAACGGCCACGATGTTGCCGGGCGTACGGCCGAGCATGCGCTTTGCCTCGATACCGACCGCCAGGATGCGCTCGTCGTTCTTGTCGATGGCGACAACAGAGGGCTCGCGAATGACGATGCCCTTGCCACGCACGGAGACAAGCGTATTTGCGGTGCCGAGGTCGATGGCAAGATCGCCCGCATAGCTACCGAAGAACATATCCATCAAAGAAAACAACGCAACTCCTGATGTGTTGGATGATTGCTGGAAAACTACTAGCTCATCATACTAGCGCAAGCCCGGCACCTCACTTGCGGTGAAGCGCCGGGCAAAGCTAAATCCCATAAGGTCACTACTGGTTGTCAGCAGCCGAGAAATCCATATCGAGCGAGGAAACGGCCCAGCCGATATGGTTATCGGAGCGCACGAATTTGACGGTGTACTCCTGCTCGCCGCCCTTGGACAGCGATGCCATAACCTTGGCGGTCGTCTCGGTCATGGACTGATCCATGCCCTCGACGGACACGGTGGCACCCTGCGGAATCGAGGAGATGATCATCGACTTGGCGTCCTCGGACAGGCTCGAGGCCAGGCAAGACTCGGCCTTTGCGGTGTCACCGTCGCCGGCAGCCTGGAACAGATCGGTAACGACAGACTCCTGGGACGGGAAGCCAAAGCCGCGCGTGTAGGCAAAGCCCAGACCGCCCGCGGCGATCAAAATGAGCAGAAGCAGCACGATGAAGACTTTGAGACCTGTCTCTTATACACAT
>URNC01000022.1 GCA_900549065.1 uncultured Collinsella sp.
GTGGGCTCGGAGATGTGTATAAGAGACAGCCCGTGGGGTATGTCCACGAGCTTAGGATGTTCCCGCTCGATTTTGAGGAGTTTTGCTGGGCAACCGGGGTGAGCGAGGGGGCTCGCCAAACGATACGTAACGCGTGTATCAGCGAGAGGCCCATTCCTGATTACATTCATGACGCGATGATGGCAAACTTCAGGACCTATACCGTTGTCGGCGGAATGCCGGAGGTCGTGCAGCGTTTCCTTGACACGCAGGGCGACCTTGCCTCTGTTCGTCAGCTACAGTCAGAGCTCAACGAACAGTACCGACGGGATATTTCCAAGTATGCAAGCGGGCGTGCCCTTCAGGTGCAGAGCATCTACGATCAGCTCCCCATTATGCTTGAGGGCGAACACAAGCGTTTCGTGCTCAATTCCATTGACCCCAAGGCGCATTATGAGAAGTACCAGCGAGATTTTGTCTGGCTTGTCGATGCCGGCGTTGCTCTCAAAGCCGATATCGTAACCGAGCCAAAGTCGCCCCTGCTCAAGACGGCACGGCCATCGCAGTTCAAGCTATACCAATCGGATACGGGCATGTTGATGGCGCGCTACCCCGTTGGAGTCGCCCAAGCGGCGTATCTTGATAGCAAGGAGCCCAATCTGGGCGGCATTTACGAAAACGTGGTGGCCCAGCAGCTGGCTGCCCAAAATCGCCAGCTTTACTACTATCAGACAAAAAAGCGCGGTGAAGTGGACTTTGTGGTCGACGGACCGGATGGGACGGCTGTTCCGATCGAGGTTAAATCGGGCTCCTATTACCACGCGCACGCTGCGCTCGGTCATGTGCTTGATACGGCTGAATATGGCGTAAGGCTCGGGATTGTTTTCTCGAGAGGCAACGTTGAGCGCAACGGAGCGGTTCTCTATTTGCCGCTATATGCGACCTGGGCCCTTTCGGATGTTTTGGGCGACTCCTGCGCCGAGGGGATAAAGCTGGAGGTCAAGCCGGTCTAGGGCCGGTCCCGGATGTGGCAAAGGGACAGTCCCTTTGTCACATTCATGAGTGTGGATTTTCTCCCACCGAGATAACGAGCGTGGATTTTCTCCCGTTTAGAGCGCACTCGAACGCTCAAAGTGGGAGAAAATCCACGCTCGTTTTATGCCGATGGCGTGGCCCGTGTGCCCGCGCCGCCCGAGCGCCTACAGCTGCTCGAGCATGGCGGTGCAACCGGCGAGTACATCGCGGTAGGTGGCGTCGAAATTGCCGGTGTACCAGGGGTCGGCCACGTCGCCGGGGCGATCGGTCCAATCGAGCAGGCGCGAGATCTTGCCATCGGGGTCCTTCCCAAAAATTCGGTACAGGGCGCGGGCGTTCTCGTCGTCCATATAGACAATGTGGTCCCAGTCGCCATACTCCGCGCGACGCACCTGACGCGCGCGATGTGCGACGACGGGAATCCCGACCTCGCGTAGCTTGGCAACGGTACCGTGGTGTGGCGGGTTGCCGATCTCCTCGGTCGAGGTCGCCGCGGAATCGATGGCAAACTCCGCCTCGCGCCCAGCGCGGCGCACGAGCTCGGTAAACACCGACTCGGCCATCGTCGAGCGGCAGATGTTTCCATAGCAGATGAACAGTACACGTTGCATATGCGGTTTCCTTTCGATCGCCATCATCGAGCTCGAGTATCGCATCTACGCCTGCGCCATCGCCCTCTTGCGTTCCCAGCGAGCCAACTTAATCGTCACCAGCGTAAGCACCCAGGCCACAAGCGAGAACGCGGCACCCACTGCGCCTACATATGCAATGCCAACGCTGCTTACCACGGTGCCGCCCACTGCGGTGCCAAACGAGATGCCGACGTTAAACGCCATGGGCTCAACCGAACTTGCGAGTACCATCGACTTGGGATGGCGGCTGCGTGCCACGTCCATAAAGTGCGTGATGCACGACACCGAGAACAGGTACATGAGCAGCGCCAGGCTAAAGACAAAGACCAGCGCGAGCGGCATGGTGCCGCCCACAGCAAACAGTCCGAGTAACGCTGCAGCCTGCAGCACAAACGTCACGAGTAGCGCCTTCATGCCAAAGCGCGCATCGATCCATCCGCCCAGGATGTTCGAGATCAGGCAGAACACGCCGTAGGCCATGAGCGTGGTACTGGCTTCGACCGTGCCCATGCCCAGCACCTGCTCAAGATAAGGCGTCACGTAGCCGTAGAAAACGTAGACCGACCCCACGCCAAACAAAAAGATGAGCATGCCGGTGATGATGCTCGGCTCGCGTAGCAGACCCGCCTGCTCGCGAAAGGTGGCGGGCACGTCGGTTTGCCCAGCGCGCGGCATAAACGCCACGAGCGCTCCGCAGATCAGAACGGCAAAGGCCAGCGTGCCGTACATGGCCACGTGCCAATCGAGCGTGTCGGCCACAAACTTGCCGATCGAAGTGACAAAGACCATTGCCACGGAAAACGCACCATATACCACCGAGATGGCAAGCGAAGTTTGCTGCGGAGACAGAAGCTCGGGGATGTACGTCACGCCCACGGCGAGCAGTGCGCCCGAGACGGAGCCCAGGATGATGCGCGAGATGAACAGCACCTGGAAGTTGGGCGCCAACGCCATGACCAGGTTGCCGAGCACAAAGACGATGCTGTAGCACACGAGCAGCTGGTAGCGGCGAAAACGCCCCGTGCTGAGCGCGAGCACCGGCGTCGAGATAGCGTAGATCAGTGCGAACACGCTAATAAGTTGGCCTGCGGTGGCAAGCGATACGCCGAGTTCCGTCGCCAAGTCACTTTCGATGCCGATGACCACGAACTCGGAGCAGCCGAGCGAAAAGCCTAACAACACGAGCAGCGCCAGGCAGAGCTTGGTGCGCGCGGGGGAGAGCGCGGCGGCGGTTGACTTACTTTTTGGCGTGGTTGCGGCGGTCAAGGTTGTCACTCCAATGTCGCATGAATAAGCGGGATTCAATCCCTGCAACTCTAACAGAATGTGACAAAGGGACAGTCTCTTTGTCACATTCGCGGCGTGGCTGCCGCCCAAACCGTCACAACATTCGGCGAAAATCTCGAAATCGAGGAAAAGCGTCGATTGTTGTGATGGTTTTCCTATCTGTGCCGGCGAGCCGCCGTGCCGTCTGGGGGTATAAGACTAGCGAGTGTTTATTTGCGAGGCCTAAGGGGCGCCCCGTATGGATATCGATAACTTTGAATGGTGGTATAGCGAGGGTGAGGCTCCGGACGAGGAGTGGGACGAGCCCACGCCGCGTGATGTGTCGAGCGACGAGGACGAGACCGGCAACGACGTTGCCGCCGACTCTGACGCCGCCCTCGACCCCGTCGAGCCTCTGACCTTCGAACAAGCTTGGGCCCAGGCCGAGGCAGACGAGGCCAAGGCCGACGCTACGGCCACGCTCGGCGAGCCAGCCGACATGTCGATCTCGCCGGCCAAGACCCCTCAGCCGCGCCATACCATCGATCCCGGAAGCACGGCATCCTTCAGTATTCTCGACGTGCCCTCGCAGGGTGCTCAGGCGCCCGCGCCCACACGTCGTCCCAATCTGTCTCGCGAGGAAGATGCAGGACGTCGCTCTCCGCTCGGCCCCATCCTCATCGCCTTCATGGCCGGCGTCATCGCTTGCTCGGCGATTGGAAATGTCTGGAGCCATGTGGAGCAACAGCGCAGAGATGCCGCCAAGGTCGAGATGTCTGTCGAGCAATCGCTCAGCCGCACGCGCTCGGTGCATGTGTCGGTCGAGGTCAAGGATGGTGCGACATGGGACACCGCCCGCGGCGACAGCCAAATGCTCATCCATATCGTGGGCCGCACGCTCAGGGGGCAGGCGATTGACGAGTATCAATATGTCAACTCCGCTGGCGACGGCGTCGAACTCAAGCCCGGCGACTACGAGCTCACGGTCGACGAGCCGCCCGTCGCCACCGATGGCATGCGCTTCCGCGCCTCAAAGCGCATGGTTCCGGTGAGTTTTAATTCACAGGCGCCCGATACGGTCGACAGCACGCCGCAGGGCGGGTTCGACCTTTACGCAATCGCTCAATAACTGCGCCTGCCGCTTCTTCTTGCCGCCAAGAGTGGGACAATAGCCCTCGACACTGTTGTTTACTTTTGGAGGAAGTAGCATGTCCACCGTCACCACCATCAAGCGCGGCGGCCTCACCGCGGCCATCGATTCCATGGGGGCCCAGCTCACGAGCCTTGCCCTCGACGGCAACGAGTATCTGTGGCAGGGCGATCAGGCCTTTTGGGGCAAGCATGCGCCCATTCTGTTCCCCATCGTGGGCTCACTGCGCAACAACACGGCGACGTCTGCGGCCGGCACCTGCGAGATGCCGCGCCACGGCCTCGCGCGCATCGTCGAGCACAAGCTGGTCGAGGTCTCCGAGGATGGCTCCTCAGTAACGTATGAGATCACCGATACGCCCGAGTCGCTCAAGGCTTTCCCCTTCCACTTTAAGCTCAACATGACCTATGCCCTGACTGGTGAAGCCACGCTTACCCAGACCTTTGCCGTCACCAACACCGGCGACGTGGACCTGCCGTTCTCGGTGGGCGGCCACCCTGCATTTAACGTGCCCGCCCCCGGTGCCGAGGACGAGACGTTCGAGGATTACGAGCTGGCATTTACCGAGGCTTGGACCAACGAGGCCCCCATCATCACGCCTGATGGCCTTATGACGTTCGAGGGCAGTTACAAGGCCCCCGATAACTCGGATGTGCTGCCCATCACGCACCGCAGCTTCGATAACGATGCCATCATGTTCACCGATACCCCGGGTTCCACGCTCACGTTGCGCGGTCGTAAGTCGGGCCATGGCGTCAAGATCGACTTTGAGGGCTTTAAGTACATTGGCGTGTGGTCTGCCGCCAACGACGCTCCGTTTGTGGCGCTCGAGCCTTGGACCGGTCACTCCACCATGGACACCGAGGACGACGTTTTTGAGCGCAAGGTCAACACCATTACGCTGGCGCCGGGCGAGACGGACAAGCGTACCTTCGAGGTAACGCTGCTTTAACAAGCTGCATACCTGGATGTCGCTCGCCGGCGACAAAACTACGGACTAGTCGTTGGGGACGTTCCTTAACGACTAGCCGTTGGGGACGTTCTTGTTTGACTAGTCGTTTAAGAACGTCCCCGACGACTACCAATCGTTTTCAGTTCGTTAACTTGGATATATGCATCTGCTGGAGGTAGCGCTGAGCGGTATCCTGTTAAGTCGTTAGCATACGATTCGGCAGGGAAGGCAGATTATGCATTCTCCCCATCAACGCGACGCGTATCCACAGCCGGTATGCAGCCGTCGCATCTTTTTGGGTAGCGCTCTCGCTGCGAGCGCTACCGTCGTCGCCGGCGCGCTCGCCGGCTGCCAGCGCCCGTCCACGCTCAAGGTGGTTCAGCCCACGACGGGCGGCGGCCGCGACGACCTGTCCGATTCCGTGATCGGCAAGGACAAGATCCGCATTGGCATGGAGGCGGCCTACGCCCCGTACAACTGGCAGGTTTCCGAGGCCAGCGAGTTCACCATCCCCATCGACAACGTGCAGGGCGCCTATGCCGACGGCTACGACGTGCAGATCGCCAAGATCGTCTGCAAGGCCCTCGGCGGCGAGCCCGTTGCCGTCAAGCAGAGCTTCTCGGGTCTTATCGATTCGCTCAACAACGGCCAGATCGACCTCATCATCGCCGGCATGAGCGCCACGCCCGAGCGCGAGGAGTCGGTCGGCTTTTCCGATCCGTACTTTATTGGATACTTTGGCCTGTTCGTAAAAGAGGGCTCGCCCTACCAAAACGCGACCAAGCTCAGCGACTTCAGCGGTGCTACGGTGCTCGGCCAAAAGGACACCATGCTCGATACCGTCATCGACGAGATCCCGGGCGTTGTGCACAAAAACCCGGTCGACTCCGTCCCCACGGTGTTTTCGAACCTGCTGCAGGGCACGTGCGATGCCGTGACCTACAATACCGAGAACGAGAAGGGCTATATGGCCCAAAATCCGGGTATTGTCCCCATTCACTTTGCCGAGGGTGAGGGCTTTAAGCAGGAGGTCACGGCAAATGTCGGTTGCCGCAAGGGCTCGGACAAGCTGCTTAAGCTCATCGACAAGACACTCAAGGGCATTAGCCAAGAGGAGCGCGATCAAATGTGGGACGCGTGCCTCGATCGTCAGCCGGCATAGGGAGGCAGCATGAAAACCATCAATCGTCTGGCCTCCTTTATCAAGGCCGACCACCGTTATGTGTACCTGGGCACGAGCGTTATCGCGGCGATCGGTCTGGCGTTTAGCCAACGCAACCCCACGCCGCTGAGCTTCTTGGCGCCTACGGGCGTGTTCCAAGACTGCCTCTGGGCAATCCTTTGGGCCTGGCTCGCCGTGTCGGCGGTGGCGCTCATCACCAAACTCATGCACTGGAATGACTATCGCGAAACGTCGCCGTTTGCTTCCGAGCGCTTCCGTCGCGGCGCGCGCCTGGGCAGCTATGTCGTGGTCGCCATCGCGACGATCTTCTTTATCGACCGTTGCGTCATGTCGTTTATCGACCTGGTGCAGGTGAGCATTGTCTCGGACTCCAATCCCAGCGACTTTTTGCCGAGCCTGGTCTACATGACCTATAAGAGCGGCGACTTCTTTATCCGCGGTATCGAGATCACCATCGCGCTTGCGACCTTCGGCACCGTCATCGCCTTTTTCCTGGCACTGCTCTTTGTGTTCCTGCGCATTCAGACCTTCGACCGCGTGGACAACGACCTCACGCGCTTTTTCAAAAGCATCGGCCGCGGCTTTGCAACCATCTACTCCACCATCGTGCGCGGTACGCCCATGATGGTTCAGGGCCTACTCATCTATTACGCGGGCTTCACCGTTTTGCGCGGCATGGGCTTCGAGACCGCCCAAGCCAACCAGATCTGGAGTACCTTCACCGCCGGCCTCGTCACCATCTCGCTCAACTCCACCGCCTACATGATGGAGGTCCTGCGCGGCGGCATCGAGTCCATCGATGCCGGCCAAGCCGAGGCGGCGCGCTCGCTGGGTCTGTCGCAGTGGCAGGCCATGCGCAAGGTCGTGTTCCCCCAGGGTATTAAAAACGCGATCCCCGCACTCACCAACGAGCTCATCATCAACATCAAGGACTCATCGGTGCTTTCGGTCATCGGCGTGTTCGACCTCATGTACGCCACCACCACCGTCGCCGGCGTGTACTACCGCCAGATGGAGGTCTACTGCGTGGCGCTCGTGGTTTACCTGATCCTGACGCTCGTGGCGAGCCGCCTGCTCGAGGCCTTTGGCAAAAAGCTCGGCGCCGAGGCCCCGGCAACGCTGCCCAGCTCCAACTAGGCTCAAGACGAGGAGAATCATCATGGCAGATACCGCCACTACCGGCACCGCGGACGCCGCACAGACCAATGAGCCGCTCATCCGCGTCGAGGGCCTGCGCAAGAGCTTCGGTTCGCTCGAGGTGCTCAAGGGCATCGACCTGTCCGTTAACCCCGGCGAGGTCGTCACCATTATCGGCGCCTCGGGCTCGGGCAAGTCGACCTTCCTGCGCTGCCTCAACCTGCTCGAGACCCCGGACGCGGGCCACATCTGGTTCCACGGCCAGGACCTCACGGCCGAGCGCTGCAATATCAATAAACTCCGCGAGGACATCGGCATGGTGTTCCAGGGCTTTAACCTGTTCAACAACATGGACGTGCTCGACAACTGCACGCTTGCGCCCGTCACGCTCAAAAAGATGAGCAAGGCCGAGGCCGAGAAGGTCGCGATGGAGCATCTGACGAGCGTGGGGCTCGAAAAGTTCGCGCACGCCGCCGTGGGTCGCCTGTCCGGTGGCCAAAAGCAGCGCGTGGCCATCGCGCGCGCCCTGTGCATGAATCCGCAGATTATGCTGTTCGACGAGCCGACTTCGGCGCTCGACCCCGAGATCGTGGGCGAGGTGCTCGAGGTCATGCGCAGGCTCGCGGCCGACGGCATGACCATGGTCGTCGTCACGCACGAGATGGCCTTTGCCCGAACCGTGTCCGACCGCGTGGTCTTTATGGACAAGGGCGTGGTGCTCGAGGACGCCGCGCCGGCCGAGCTCTTCGGCAACCCCAAACACCAGCGCACTCGCGAGTTCCTCTCTCGCTATCTCGAGGACAAATAACCAACGCAAACGCTTACGTTGCAGGGCCGCTCCCGTGGGGCGGCCTTTGTCGTCACAATCGAAAGGATATCATGGCCGAGGTTTGGCGCTTCTTTGCGCATGAGGACGATTTTGCCGATATAGACGAGGCCGGCGCGTGCGAACGCCTGGGCCGCGTGCTGTCGTTTCCGACCGTCTCGAGCATGGATGCCGAGGCAGTGAACTGGCAACCCTTCGACGACCTGCGCGCCTATATGCAGCAGGCCTGGCCGCGCGTGTTTGCGGCGGGCAAGGTCGAGCTTATCGACCATTCGCTGCTGGTGGCGCTTGCCGGCAGCGATCCGGCCCTTAAGCCCGTTATGCTCATGGGTCACATGGACGTGGTCCCCGTGGTGCCGGGTACCGAGGCCGACTGGACGCACGCCCCCTTTAGCGGGCACGTGGACGACACCTACATCTGGGGCCGCGGCGCGATCGACATGAAGGACCAGGTCGCAGGCATTCTCGAGGCTGTCGAGTATGCGCTGGCGCACGGTTGGCAGCACGAGCGCACGCTGCTCCTGGCCTTTGGCCAGGACGAGGAGACGACGCAGTACGGCGCAGGCGCCATCGGTCGCACGCTCGAGGAGCGCGGCATTGAGCTTGAGTACCTGATCGACGAGGGCGACTACCGCATCGTTCCGGCTGCCGAGTACGGCGCAGGTGAGGGCTGGCTTATGCATGCCGATCTTGCCGAGAAGGGCTATGCCGATATCGTGCTCAAGACGAAGAGCGAAGGCGGGCATTCTTCCAATCCTTACGGTGGCACGTCGCTCGAAGTGCTCAGCCGCGCTATTGCCGCGATCTGCGATATCGAGTGGCCGGCGCGTGTGACCGATCTGCTTGCCGCGCAGCTCGTCGAGCTGGGGCTTTATACCGCAGACGAGATTGCTACCAGCAAGGATGCCATCGTGTGCGCCTGCCTCGCCAGCAAAAAGCTGTACCCGCTCGTGACCACCACCTGCGCGCCCACGCAAATCGAAGGCGGCAGTGCCGGTGCCAACGTAATGCCGCAGGATATGTGGGCCAATATCAACTTCCGCATGCTCGAGGGTACGAGCGTGGCCGATGTCGTGGCCTGCTGCCGCGAGGCCGTTGCCACCGCCGGGCTCGCTGGCCGAGTCGAGGTCGAGCTGGGCCCCGGCAGCTCCGAGCCCTCGCCGTCCCCGCGCGTGGGTGGCCCGGGGCTCGAGGCCGTCCGTGCCATCGCCGCCCGCTATTTCCGTGATCCCAAGGGGGCGGAGGAAAACGGATCGTCTGCGGTGGGCCAAGAGCCGATTAGCATCGTGCCATCGACCGTGATTGGTGCAACCGATGCCGCCAACTACCAGCGCATTTGCCACGAGTGCATCCGCTTCTCCGCCTTTGTGGTCGACGATGACGAATGCGACCGCGGCGTCCACGGCACCAACGAGCGCATCGCCCGTCGCGCCTACCTCCAAGGTATCCGCTTCCTCATCGCCCTGCTCCGCACGCTCTAGAAGGTGGCAAAGGGGCTGAGCCTTTGTCGCATCCCATGCGGGTTATATGCAGGTTTTGCTCGCGCGAACAAGGTGCGCGGCGGTGCATTGACCTGCCGGCCTGTTCCAAACTGTAAATCGTCACGGTGGTAACGGCTTGGATGGCCGTTCCCTGCCTTTACAGCAAGGAGGAAGCAGACATGGTAGATACATCGGGCCTCACCGCCCGGCGTTGCTCTGGAGTGGTATACGGCTATGCGCGCGTCTCGTCGCGCGACCAGAACCTTGATAGGCAGATCGACGCGCTAAAGGGTTTTCCAGTGGCAGACAAGAACATATTTGAGGATAAGGCGAGCGGCAAGGATTTTGATCGTCCGGGGTACCGAAGGCTCCTGCGCCGTCTTCGGCAGGGCGACGTGCTTGTTATAAAAAGCATCGATAGGCTCGGTCGCAACTACAACGAGATCCTCGATGAATGGCGTGAGCTCACGCAGAATAAGCGAGTGGCGATTGTGGTGCTGGACATGCCGTTGCTCGATACGCGGGGCTCTCGCGGTGACGTGACGGACAGGTTCATTGCGGACATGATTCTGCAGCTCCTAAGCTATGTTGCCCAGGTGGAGCGCGAGAACACGAGGCAGCGCCAGGCGGAGGGCATTGCGGCGGCGAGAGCGCGTGGCGTGAAGTTTGGACGGCCGCGCATTGAACAGCCCGAGAGCTACCCCAAGGTGCGCGATGCATACTGGGAGGGATGCATTACGCGTCGAGAGGCTGCCAGTCAGCTTGGGGTGTGCGTCCGCACCTTTGACCTGTGGGTTAAGCGCGACGTCGCTCTTCGGGAGGAACGTGGTCACGGCTAGCTGGGAATGGCCGAGCGTAGATAAGAAGAATCGAAAACGTTGCCGCGTGAGCAAAAGGGGGAGACGTGAAATATGTAGGCAGCACGCATCTGTGTACGTTCAGATATACAAATGACTCCGAATACCGAAAATGTGCGCAAAAACGTAGACGTTTTTGCGCTGCCAAAAATCTCTTTGAAGTCTCCCTAATGGCTTTCAAGTAACGCAATAGCATCCTTTAAAACTACATACATTTCATTATCATATCCTCGCAAGAAATGTCTACTTATTTACACACCTAATTGCGAGGAGCATCTCTGTCTGAGGATTCGGCTGTGTTGGGTGACGAAGGGGCCGTTTGCAGCAGGAGACAACGGCGTAGTTCTTCGCAAAATGTCGGAATGCGGCGAGGGCGCGTTGAAGGCAAGAACCTCGGAGGAGAGCGACAAATGAAGCGCATGAACACAGCAGGCCACTTGAGGCGGGCGAGGAAGTTTGGTCACGGCGCGTGCGCTGTTGCTGCGGCCGTGATGCTCGTCCTGGTTGCAATCTCTTTCCCGTCTAAAGCCCTTCAGGCGTTTGGTGAAACTGTTGCGTCTCCCACCGCCGAAGAGCAGGCGACGGGTCAGGGCTCGCAGGGAACTTCCGCTCATATCGACGGTGGCGCGAGCACTGGCGGTTCAAACGACGATGATGGGTCCACGTCTCAAGAATCGCCTTCGGTGAGTTTGGCGGCTGCAATGCCTCTGGGCTACCGGGCTAATCCGCAGCTGATTCCGAATATGCCTTCGACAAGCAGCGATGTTCACGTGAAGCTGTTTAATTACAAGCTGGATCAGGTGAATTACGACAATGGAGGGCTTCGTCCGTTTTGTTTTGGAAATATTGGACAAGATGGCGGTCCAAATCACTGGACAGGGGTTGGCGGAGGCTTGTACCAAGGAATTGTCGCATACAGCTTGGGCGACAATGGCTATCCCACGCTTAACAATAATGGCGGATCCCTTGGCTATCTGTTTGGAGAGGTTAACGCTGCTGGCGTGACGAAGGTAAATAGCGGAAGCGACGTCGACGGACTTCTCTTTTACGACTCGCAGACGGGTCGATATGCGTTCGACAGCAAGACTAATTGGGCTGAGTATAACAATAGTACCGGCAAATTCGATGTATATGACAGTGGAAGGTTTCCTGAGGGTCTGGTTAGGTACCTGGGTGCTTTCATGCCGTTCAATCATTTGTCTAAGGACAAGAACAACTACAGTAGTAATGAAGGTTACAAGCTTGCCGAGGGTGATGACTACTACTTTGGCATGGAGGTCAGCACAGAGTTTTTGATGCCGAAAGACGGTGTGCTGCCGGGCACCAATGAGCCCATGACTTTCGATTTCGAAGGCGATGACGACGTCTGGGTCTATATAGACGGCAAGCTTGTGCTCGATTTGGGCGGCATCCACGACAACTACGGCGGAACGATTAACTTTCAGACGGGCGCTATCTCATATTCCGAAGGCGCGCGAGGCAGCCATAAAAACGAGAGCCTACCATCGCATCTGAGCCAAGTTTTTGGTTCTAACTGGCAAGATGCCTATAAGACACACACGCTCAAAATGTTTTATCTTGAGCGCGGCGCGGGCGGCTCAAACTGCAAGGTTGCGTTTAACCTGCTTACCATCCCCGAGGGGACCATCAGCATCGCGAAGCAGATCACCGACCTGAGTGGCGGAGATGTAGGCGATTTCGCAAACGCCGAGTTCACGATGCAGGTGTCGACTGCCGACGAGGAGGGCGGCGAGTACGCCCTGTATGCGAATCTTCCTTATGAGGTATATAAGATTGACACTAATCTCGAAAATTCAAAGCCGATTCGTACAGGGGACACTAACGGTAACGGTCAATTTACGCTTAAGAACGGCGAGTTCGCTCGATTGATGGGTGAAGTCAAGCATGAAGGCGAAACAGAGTCTCATGCAATTAACAAGGCGATGTACTACAGAGTCGTCGAGCTTGCGGCCGATGGCTATGACAAAAACGACTACACCTTCAATGTTGCCGATGTCGAATATAAAGCTGAGAAGGAAGGCCAGATAGGCGCGTCTGCTCCCATTGGTGTTGACGGGCACTCGTACGTGACGGTCAACAATAAGTTCAAGCACGGTGAGGACTACTACACCTTTATTGCCCGCAAGTACATGGCCGATTCAGGCAATTCGACGGATGAGTTCAAGATCCGAATCTTGAACAACGAGAATACTGCCTATACCGGTACGTTCTATTGCCAGAATCTCGATGGCGAATTCGTAACCTTCGCGGGTAAGCCGACGGATCAGAATGGCGCGAAGAGCTTCACGGCGGACGACGGCACCATCACCCTCAAGGCGAATATGCAAGCGGTTTTGCTGGGGCAAGCACCGGGTACGAGTTACAAGGTGGTTGAGGAATCGCCGGGCGGCAACTACGAGGCTCCTAAGTACTACGTGAGGACGGATAGCTCGAATGCTACGCATGAGTCTCCCATCGTAACCGTGGATAAGAATAGCCCGAATCAGGTCATTACCGTCGAGAACACGCTGAAGACGTCGAGCATCGCCATCGGCAAGGAGGTTGCGGGCGACGCTGCAGATACGACGCAGCATTACACGTTCGAGCTCGTGTCGGAAGGTCTGAACGGTTCGTTCGACGTGGAATATCAGAACGCCGAGCCAAGCGAAACGACGAATCATCCCGCAAAGATAAGATTTAAAGATGGCCTTGCGACACTCAAGCTTAAGCACGGCGAGACGGCCACGATTAACGGTTTGGCCATTGGCAGGACGGTCAATGTGGGCGAGGCCGACTTGAGCATGAACGTTTCGCGCGTAACGCCTACGGTGGATGGAGTCCCGAAGCCTGACCTTACCCTGACTTCGCAGGATGGAAGCCAATACACCTCCCAGGTCGATGTAGCGATTGATAAGGACGGGACAAAGGTCGTTTTCACCAACACGGTCAAATTCGCTCCCGTTACCGGGTTCCTGGTTAACTCCGCGCCCATGATTGGCCTCCTTGCGGTGGCACTCATCGGCGGAAGCATACTGGCGGCGACCGAGGGCAAGCGTGCCTTCGGAAAGCATGGTGGGCATGGTTGGAAGGAGTAAATCACGGCAACACGTGAAGAAACCCCTGCAGGACGAGCCGGTTTCGCTCCAGCTGATTGCCAGCAAGCTCGATCGGCTCGTATGGCGCAAGCGCCTGTGGGGTGTGGACGAGCGGCAGGTGTGGCATGTGGTGAAGCGGATGGACGAAATGTACCGTCAACTCTACCGCGAACAGCAGGTCCGCTACGAAGTGCTTTTGGCCGAAGCACGGGGCGAGTCGATGCCGGCGGCAGCCGGGTCTCCGACACCGCAGCCGCCGGTACCGCAACCGCCGCAGTCGCCTCAGGCGGCTCCGGCAACGCCGGTGACGCCGGTGACGGCGCCCAACCCGTACGCGGCGCAACCTCGACCAGCGGGGTCGCGCTTCCGGAAGGGGTGAGCGACTCGCCGGTTGCCGCTGTGGCCGAGCGGCGCATGTGCCGGGTTGACGCCTGGCGCACGTTGCGCAGGGCCGCGGCTCGAGCCGCGGCGTTCGCTGCGGCGGCGGTCGCGCTGTTCACCTGGGTCTTTGGGCTCGTGGTGGTGCAGGGCGACGGTATGGAGCCCGCATCGGGCGACGGCGACGTCGCGCTGATGTACCGGCTCGACAGCCAACTGGCTGTGGACGACCTTGTGGTCTACCGCGGTCGGTCGGGCGAGGAGCTGGTGGGCCGTGTGGTGGCCCTGCCGGGTGACACCGTGCAGATCACCGATGACGGGACGGTCATGCTCAACGGAGCGGACCAGCCCGACATGAACGGCCAGAAGGCGCCGCCGAGCGAGAGCGGTCCTGAGTACCCGCTTGTGCTGGGGGAAGGAGAGTATTTCGTGCTTGGCGACAACCGGTCATCGGCGGTCGACTCGCGCGAGATGGGTGCGATTGGTATCAACGAAGTCGAGGGGAAGGTCATAGCACTGCTGAGGCTTCGAGGAATATAGCAACGTTTGGCAAGTTATAGCCATTTCAAGGAAAGGACTACGACATGATGAAGCAAATGAACACGATCAAGCGCGGCGCAGCCGTTGCCATCATGGCCGGCCTGATGGGTCTCGCGCCCGTCGCCGCCAATGCCGCGATGATCACCAACCTGCCGGAGATCAACAAGACCTACGAGGTTGCTTCTTCTACGCAGTACAACAAGGACGAGGTTTTCAAGTTTGTTGTCGAGTACTCGAAGTATGACGCTGCTGGTTCCTCCTATACGGGTGAGGTCAAGGTCAACGATAAGGCTATCAAGATTGGCAACGCTCAGGATGTCACCATTGCCGCCAAGAATATGACTGCCGCTAACAACACATACACCGGCAAGGCTTCCTTCCTGAACGGTTACGACTTTACTCAGCCTGGTGTATATGAGTTCAAGGTCACTGAGACCGCCGGCGAGAATCATAATATCGCTTACAACGTTGGCAACAAGACGTACGTGGTGAAGATTGTTGTTCATCGTACCGATGATGGCCAGGTTGTTGTCAAGGATGTGCTGTTTGTTGATAAGGGGGCGGGCGAGAAGGCTTCCAACGTTGCGTTCACCAACGGTGCTGCTGGCCACACGACGAATCAGAATCAGCTGACCGTTGATAAGAAGGTTTCTGGTACTGCGGCCAACACGGAGGACCCCTTCACCTTTACGCTTACGATCACTGGTAAGGCGACCGGCTCCTACGATGTCGTTGACCAAGGTGGGGCTTCTTTGGGCACGGTGACCGTTGGTAATCCGGCTAAGTTCACCCTTAAGCATGGCCAGTCCTTCGCCGTCGTGAACCTTCCCATCGGTGCTTCCTACACCGTGACCGAGTTGGCAAACAACTACGATGACACGCTGATTAACGGCAAGAAGGACGATGATCGTTCTATTACCGGCACCATTAACGAGGAGAATAACGCCGTTCACTACGTGAACGAGAAGGGCTTCGCTCCCCAGACCGGTATCACCATGAACGCCCTTCCGTTCGTCGGCATTGCTGTTGTTGCCGTTGCTGGTGGTGCCACGCTCGTAATTAGCCGTAAGCGTCGCTCTGGCGAGGAGTTCTAGGTTGCTTCCCGCTACCGACACGTTCGGTAGCTACGGTCGTCGGCGTGGCTTGGTGGGGCTGGCCTTTTCGGCTTCCCGCGCATTCGACCGCGCGGTCACATGGATCATCGCCATTATCTTGGCGCTGGTCTGCGCGATTGCGGGGTACGCGGTGTGGGATGCCTGGCACGTCCTTAACGGAAACAACCAGTTCGCCAAGCCTGTCGACGCCGAGAGCTTCGCTTCAATCATGGCTGTAAACCCGGACGTCTGCGCCTGGCTCACCATCGATAACACCAACATCGATTACCCGGTGGTGCAGGGTGAGGACAACTTCGAGTACCTAAGCCGTGACGCGAAGGGGGAGTACGCCGCGTCGGGAAGCATTTTCCTCGACGTTGCGTGCGACCGAACGTTTCCCGGACCGTACGAGGTGCTCATGGGGCACCACATGCAGTATGGGAAGATGTTCGGCGACCTCGATAGATTCCTAGACGAGGGATTCTTTGAGGAAAACCGTGCGGGCCAGCTCATGCTTCCCGATCGGACGCTCGAGCTCGAGGTGGCGGCGGTTATGAAGGCCGACGCCTACGACCATACGATTTTTGGAACCCCCGTGGATTCGGGCGGGATGCCGAGCCTGGTTTCCCACATTGCGGAGCGGGCGCTTTACCAGCGTGATGGCGCGCTTTCCGCGACCGACCACGTGATCGCGCTTTCCACGTGCGCCTCCGATGGAGCGGACGCCCGTACCGTCGTTGTTTGCAAGGTGGTTGGCGAGCAAGCGTTGGGCTCATGATTGCGATGGCAGTAAGAATCTAAGCCGACGGCACGATGCGAACCAGTGCGGAAGAGACGTAAGGATTGATTATGCAGGTTGTGAAATACAAAGCGCGCGCCCGCCGTGCGATTGGGGCGCTGGCAGCGGCGACCGTGAGCGCGGTCGCTGCCGTCGTCCTGCTGATGGCTCCGGCCCCCGCCTCCGCCTCCTCGCGCTATGAGCCGGTCCAAGCGGAGATTCCCGTGAGTTTTACCGTCTCGGGCGATAAAGCCGAGGCAGCTCCTTCGTTCACGGCGAGGATCGCTGCCGTGGAGGGAGAGGCCGTCCAGCCCGACCAGAACGAGATCAAGGTGGCCGGCGCCGGCAAGGCGACGTTCACGGTGCCCCTCGACGAGGTGGGGGAGCACCACTACACCGTTACGCAGTCTACGCTCGACACCAATAACTGGACGCTCGACACGCAGGTCTACGACGTCACGGTGTACTGCATGTGGGAGGAGTCGACCGATTCCCTCTTCACTAAGGTGATCGTGAACGATTCGGAGGGCTTCAAGGCCAACGGCTGCGCCTTTGCCAACTCCTACAAGGCACCCTCGGCTCCCGCTGGAACGAGCACCCCTGGCTGGATGCCGCAGACGGGTGATGTCACTGCCGCCGTGGTCGTTGGCGTGTGCGTTGCGGGAGTTTTGCTTCTTGCGGCCGGCGTTGCGCTGCGCCGTCGCGGCAAGCACGGTGAGCTCTAACAGGCAGGGCGATTGGCAGTTCATAGATTCTCGAAGGGGGAGGGCTTATGGGTGCTCCCCCTTTTGCATCGTTTGGAGGGTTCGGATGAGCTCACCCTCGGTCGCGCCATCGAAACACGCTGCGCCCTCTAGAAGTCGGAAAAGCTGCACAAAGCGGCCATCTTGACCCGGAAAAGCTGCAAATATAGGCCAAATACACCCGGAAAAGCTGCAAACCGCAGGTAAAGGATGGTGCGTAGTGTGCTGAGGCGAAAGATGCTCGACACCCTCCGTTCGTGGCGGTCGCAGAAGGGCGATAGGGAAATAGAGTTTCTCGTCGACTCGCCCGACGCGAGCGTTGTGCCCATTGAGGTGAAGGCCTCGCGCGGATCTACGGTATCGCTCAACGATATCCTCGAGCGGCAGGACGTGAACCTTGGGTACAAGCTGATAGACGGTAACGTCGGCCGAGACGGCAAAAAGGTGACGCTTCCGCTATATATGGCCATGTTCTTGAAGTAGAGCCTTGCGTTGGCGGACTGACCGGCTGTCACATTCCATGCTGGTTATATGCAGGTATGCCTGCGCACGCTATCATGTATGGGTTAGACCGCAACTATGTACCCCATACGCGAAGGGATGCGCATGTATCTGAAGATCGACATGTTCTAGCCGGGCTTACCCCCGCAGTGGCGCCGCGCGCCCCATCAACTCTGCCGATTTTCACCTTCACGCATATAAAGGAGTCCCGTCATGCGCGACAAGCTCGAAAAGATTATCAAGGCCTACGAGGAGCTCGAGAAGAAGCTCTCCGACCCGGCCGTCGCCTCCGATATCAAGGAGTTCACGCGTCTCAACAAGGAGTACGCGCACCAGTCCGACCTCATCGCCGCCTCGCGTGAGTACATCGGCGCGCTCGATGACATCGAGGCCGCCAAGGAGATGCTCCGCGACACGACCGATGCGGACGAGAAGGAGATGCTCCAGATGGACATCTCCGAAAACGAGGAGAAGCTTCCCCAGCTCGAGGAAGACATCAAGTACATGCTCATCCCGAGCGATCCCAACGACGACAAGAATACCATCGTCGAGATCCGCTCCGCCGCCGGTGGCGACGAGGCGGCCATCTTCGCCGGCGATCTGTACAAGATGTACCAGCGCTTCTGCGAGTCACGCGGTTGGAAGACCACCGTGCTCGACTCCAGCCCCAGCGAGGCCGGCGGCTTTAAGTCCATCGAGTTCAAGGTCGAGGGCGACCGCGTCTACTCCGTCATGAAGTACGAGTCCGGCGTGCATCGCGTCCAGCGCGTCCCCAAGACCGAGTCACAGGGTCGCATCCAGACCTCCACGGCAACCGTCGCCGTGCTTCCCGAGGCCGAGGAGATCGACGTTCAGATCAACCAGTCCGACCTGCGCATCGACACCTACTGCGCCTCCGGCCCTGGCGGTCAGTGCGTTAACACCACCTATTCCGCCGTGCGCATCACCCACCTGCCCACCAATACCGTGGTGCAGTCGCAGGAGCAGCGCTCCCAGATCCAGAACCGCGAGGTCTGCATGCAGATGCTGCGTGCCCGTCTGTACGAGATGGAGCTCGAGAAGCAGCAGGCCGAGCTCGGCGCCGAGCGCCAGAGCCAGATTGGCCACGGTAACCGTTCCGAGAAGATCCGTACCTACAACCAGCCCCAGGACCGCGTGACCGATCACCGCATCGGTTTCAACTCCACCTACAACGGCGTCCTCCTGGGTGACCAGCTCGGCACCGTCATCGAGGCACTTGCCGCCGCCGAGCGAGCCGAGAAGCTGGCGCAGGCAGTTTAAGTTCCGCCGTTCTACCGAACGGCGGAACTTAAAC
>URNC01000023.1 GCA_900549065.1 uncultured Collinsella sp.
AGCACGCGGCTGTTAACCGCGCTGTTGTAGGTTCGAGTCCTACCCGGGGAGCCAGAATTTTCCAGCCCTTTCCGTTGGGCTTTAAATTCCTCGGTAGCTCAATGGTAGAGCACGCGGCTGTTAACCGCGCTGTTGTAGGTTCGAGTCCTACCCGGGGAGCCAGGTTGTAAAACCCGTCGCTTTTGCGGCGGGTTTTTTCATGCCGCGATCGCCTGGCGCGAACGTTGCCATATCAACATTTCGTGTCGAGGATGTAATCCCGCGACCCACCACCTCAACATGGCGCGGTCGTTGTAGAATATTGCAATGATTGCTCCCACGACATGGTGCCGCGAGCACCAGATAAGGAGATTCTTGTGTCTGAGACCATTAACGGCAGCCTGAGCGTCTCGAACGACGTTATTGCCGATATTGCCGGTTATGCCGCGATGACGTGCTATGGCGTCGTCGGTATGGCCGAGCAGCTCCAGGGCGCCGAGAGCGTGCGCCTGCTTGCCGGCCAGCGCCTCCGCAAGGGCGTGCTTGTCTCCGCCGACGAGAACGGCCTTACGGTCGATCTTCACGTCGTGCTCGAGAACGGCGTCAACATGAAGTCCGTCTGCCATAATCTTTCGAGCTCCGTTGCCTTCACCCTGCAGGAGATCGCCCAGATCGATCCCGCCAGCCTTAAGATCGGCATCCACATCGACGCGCTCAAGAGCCGTCTGAACTAGCGTCCGAAAACGGAGATTCAAATACCCATGATTGCAAAGACCATTCGCACCTGTTTTCCGATCGCTGCGGCTGCCGTTTCCGACAAGGCCGAGGAGATCAACAAGCTCAATGTCTTCCCCGTACCCGACGGCGACACCGGCACCAACATGTCGCTTACGCTCGCTTCGGTGACTAAGGAGCTTTCCGCCCTTCCCGCCGATGCCGACATGGAGGCCATCGCCGGCGCCATCACCCACGGCTCCCTGATGGGTGCCCGCGGCAACTCCGGCGTCATCACCTCGCAGATCCTGCGCGGTGTTGCCGAGGGTCTCGTCTCTGTCGATGAGCCCATCACGTCCGGCAACATCGCCTATGCGTTCCGTCGCGCCGTCAAGGTTGCTTTCCAGGCCGTCCGCAAGCCCATCGAGGGCACGATCCTCACGGTGCTGCGCGATGTCTCGACCAAGGCCGACGAGTGCGAAAAGAAGAAGTTCTCGGCCGAGGACGCGCTCGATGCCATCGTCGTCGAGGCCTACCAGTCCGTCGCCCGCACGCCCGACCTGCTGCCCGTTCTGAAGGAGAACGGCGTGGTCGACTCCGGCGCCTTTGGCTTTGCCATCTTCCTTGAGAACTTTGTTGCCGCCGCGCTTGGTCGCAGCACCGTTGTCGAGGATTTCTCCGCCACCTTTGATTCCGCCGGCTCTGCCCGCGACGCGGCCCTTGGTCGCGTTGAGATCGAGGCCAACGACGACTGGGAGGGCTCGGAGTTCCGCTACTGCAACGAGTTCCTCTTTAAGGCCGACGCCCCGTTTGACGAGGACGAGTGCCTTAAGTTCCTGGGCTCCATGGGCGACTGCGAGCTGCTCGTGGGTGCCTACCCCGACTACAAGATCCACGTGCACTCCAACACCCCCAACCTGGTGCTCGAGCACATGCTGCAGCTTGGTCAGATCTACGAGGTCTTTATCCACAACATGGAGATGGAGGCCCACGACCGTACCGCCAAGATTCATGAGGACCAGGAAAAGGCCGCCGAGCCCGCCAAGGCGTTGGGCTTTGTCGCCGTTGCCGCCGGTTCGGGCGAGGCCGACATCCTCAAGTCCCTCGGTGTCGACGTGATCGTCTCGGGTGGCCAGACCATGAACCCCTCGACTGCCGACCTGCTGGGCGCGGTGGACCAGGTCAACGCGACCTCGGTCATCATCCTGCCCAATAACGGCAACATCCGCATGGCTGCCGAGGCTGCTGCCTCTGCCTGCACCGACAAGAAGGTCGCCGTCGTTCCCACCAAGACCGTTCCGCAGGCGTTCTCCGCGCTGTTCGCGGTCCTGCCCGATTCCGAGCTCGAGGACGCCGTCGCCGCCATGGTCGACGCCATCAGCGAGGTTCGCGATGGCGAGGTCACCCGTGCCGTGCGCGATTCCAGCGCCTCTGACGGCTCTCCGATTCACTCCGGCGACGTCATGGGTATCATCGCTGGCTCCATCGACGTGGTCGGCTCCGATGTGAAACAGGTCACGCTCGACTGCATCAACCGCATGCAGGAGGAAGAGGAGGGCGACGCGCTGACGATTCTGGCCGGCGAGGAGCTGTCCGATGAGGCCTTCCAGGAGATCGTCGACGCCATCGAGGAGGCTCAGCCCGACCTGGAGATTGATGCCCATCGTGGCGAGCAGCCGCTCTATCCCGTGATCTTCTCGATCGAGTAGGCATCTGCCCATGTCCGAGCTGTGCTCCGTGCCGCGCGTCTCGGAGCGCTTTGCCCAGAGCAATGCGCTCGACGAGGATATCGCGCGACTCAAATATGTTTCGGGTAAACGTGAGGAGGCCCTTCGCCGTCTGGGAATTCAGACGGTGGGGGACCTCCTTCTCCATATCCCTCATCGATACCTGGACTTTACGCGCTCCTGGTCCATCGAGATGGCGCCCATCGGTACCGTGTGCACGATCGTCGCCACGGTTGACCGTATCGTCCAAAAGCAGCCCCGTCCGCGTATGCAGGTGACCGAGGTCTCGCTGGTGGACGAGACGGGCGTGCTGCAAGTCGCCTTTTTCCGTCAGCCCTGGATTGCCCAGCAGTTTAAGCAGGGAGACCGTCTGGCTGTGATGGGTAAGGTCGAGTTTGCCTACGGCTTTAAGCAGATGGCCTCGCCGCATTTCGAAAAGCTCGAGGACGGACGTGCCGCGGGCACCATTCTGCCGGTCCATTACGTGAGTGATGGCGTGAGTCAGGCGTGGATGCGCCGCATCGTAAGCGGCGCGCTTGAGGTTGTCGGCAATCCCTTCGACCCGATTCCCGCACGCTTACGCGTCAAGCGCCGCCTGATGAGCAATGCCCGTGCGCTGCGCTCGATTCACTTTCCCTCGAGTATGGCCGAGCGCGATATCGCGCGGCGACGTCTTGCCTACGAGGAGTGTCTCTGCTTGCAGCTCGCGCTTCGCCTGCGCAACGATGGCAGTATGGTCGACGTAGCGCCTTATACACATGCCGCGGGCGAGCACCTGGCAGCGCTCAGGGAAGCCCTGCCGTTTTCGCTGAGCGACGAGCAGGAGGCCGCATTCCAAGACATCCTGCACGACATGTGCGATGGCAGGCGCGTGATGAACCGCCTGCTGCTGGGCGACGTCGGTACCGGCAAGACGGCCGTCGCCGCCTGCGCGCTGGCTGTCTCGGCCGATTCGGGTACTCAGTCCTGCGTTATGGCGCCTACGGGCGTGCTGGCGCGCCAATATGCCGATAAGACCGGCCCCTTGCTCTCGCAGGCCGGCATGTCCTGGGCGCTCCTGACGGGTGCCACGCCGGCGGCCGAGCGCGAGCGGATCCATGCGCAGTTGGAATCGGGCGAGCTCGACGTCCTCTTTGGCACTCACGCGGTCCTTTCGGATGACGTGGCGTTTAAGCATCTTTCGCTTGTCGTCATCGACGAGCAGCACCGCTTTGGTGTGGGCCAGCGCAATGCCCTGCGTGCCAAGGGCCCGGGTGCCGACCTGCTCGTTATGACGGCGACGCCCATCCCGCGTACGCTGGCGCTCTCGGTCTACGGCGACCTGGACACGAGCATCATCCGCCATCGACCTGTTCCGGGAGCGGGCGTTACGACACGCGTGCTCACCGAGTCGAGCCGCGACCTGGCCTACGGCGCCATTCGCGAGGCGCATGAAAAGGGTCAGCAGGCATATGTGATCTGCCCGCTTGTGGAGCCGAGCGACTCGGCTGATGAGCTTGAGGATGTCCCTGGTATCGCCCGCGACGACGAGGGCCGCGTGACCGTGCCCGTGCCGCTCCACGATACGGCAACCGAGCTCGACCGACTGCGCCTGGCGTTGCCGGGACTTACCATCGAACGCCTTCACGGCCGCATGCCGGCGGGGGAGAAGGACCGCGTGATTGATACCTTCAAGCGCGGAGAGATCGACGTGCTCGTATCGACCACGGTGGTCGAGGTGGGCGTCGACGTGCCCAACGCCGCCGTCATGGTCATCGAGAACGGTGAGCGCTTTGGCTTGGCGGCCCTGCACCAGTTGCGCGGTCGCGTGGGCCGCGGCAGCGTGTCGGGCACCTGCCTGGTCATGACGCACTCCAAGGGCAATGGCGGCGCCTCGGCGGCACAAGAACGTCTCCAGTCGCTCGAAAAGACCTCGGACGGCTTTACGCTCGCCCAGATGGACCTGCGCCTGCGCCACGAGGGCGAGATCCTGGGGTATCGCCAGCATGGCGGCGTGACCCTGCGCTTTGTGGACCTGGACGCCGACGAGGATCTTATCGAATGGGCCCATTTGGACGCTGTCGAGCTCTTGCGGTATGCTTGCAACCTTGACTCCGTGGCGACGCGCCCCTTGCGCGATGCGGTCGCCACGCGCTATCGACATATCTTTAAGGAGGTCAGCGGAGGATGAGAATCATCGGCGGTGAATGGCGCGGCCGTAAGATCGAAGAGCCGCGCGGGCGCGATGTCACCCGTCCCACGACCGATCGCGTGCGCGAGGCATGTGCATCCATGGTCATGTCGGCGTTCGATTTCGATTTGGACGAGGTCCGCGTGCTGGACGCCTTTGGCGGCTCCGGCGCTCTGGGAATCGAGATGCTCTCGCGTGGCGCCCGCTCGCTCACCACGTTCGAGATCGACCGCAATGCCGCCCGTCTGATTACCAAGAATATCGAGTCGCTGTGCCGTGATCGCTCGCGCTGGCGCGTCGTTACTGGCGATGTGCTGGCGAGTGCCTCGCGCGGTCGCGTGCCGGGCGGCCCCTTCGATCTGGTCCTGCTCGATCCGCCGTATGCCTTTGGCGCCGAGCCGGTCGAGGAGCTGCTGCAAAATCTTTCCCAGCAGGGGCTGCTGACGCCCGGGGCCTTTGCCCTGTTTGAGCATGCTGCAGCCGATGCAGGTGCTCATCCGGCTTGTTTTAAGACCGTGCGAGAGAAGCGCTACGGCATTACCTCGGTCGACCTGCTCCGTTGGGTCGGCGATAGCAAGGACGGCGGCACTGATGCTAACGAAAATGACGAGGCAGTATCCCCGGAGGACGCCCATGAGTGACACTATTAATCGCGTGATCGTCCCGGGCACCTTCGATCCCATCACGTTTGGCCATATCGATGTGATCCGCCGCGCCCGCCGCATCTTTCCCAGCGTGATCGTCGCTGTTGCCGAGTCGCAGGGTAAAAACGGTGTGGGCACCACGTTTATGCTCGATGAGCGCGTGGCGCTGGCCCGCGAGGCGCTCGGTGATATCGACGGCGTCGAGGTCCTGCCCTTTACCGGCCTCTTGGTCGACTTCGCTCGTGAGCAGGGGGCGGGGGCCGTGGTCAAGGGTCTGCGCGCCATGACCGACTTTGAGTATGAGCTGCAGCAGGCCGACCTTAACTATCGCCTGGATAGCGAGCTGGAGTCCATCTTTGTCATGAGTGCGCCGCAGTACGGCTATATCTCGAGCTCGGTCGTTCGCCAGATCGCCTCGCTCGGCAGTGACGTATCGACGTTTGTCCCGTCCAACGTGGTCGAAGCGCTCAAACATCGCTTTTCGTGACGTTTCTTATTGCCTGGTGGCATGTGGTAAACTAGCACGATGATATGTTACCTATGAAAGGAGACCGGATGCCGGGCGAGAATTTTCCTGGCGATAGGATCGTCAGCTTGGTCGATGAGCTCGAAGGGCTGATCGAGGAAGCCAAGCCGCCTTTCGGCAAGAACGCTCAGTTCAAGGTCATCGACGCCGACGTGTTCTTCAACATCCTCGACGAGATCCGCATGAGCTATCCCGAGGAGTGGCAGAAGTCCCGCCGTATCCTTAAGGAGCGCGAGGAGCTTATGGCTTCCGCCGCCGCTCAGGCCGATTCCATCATCGCCGACGCTCAGCAGCAGGCCCTCACCATTGCCGGTGAGCAGGAGATCGTCCGCCTTGCGCAGCAGCAGGCCGACGACATCCGCGATCGTGCCCAGCAGTACGAGCGCGAGACGCGTTATGCTGCCGAGGACTACGCAGAGCAGGTCTTTACGCACCTGGAGGAGAACCTCAAGAGCCTGACCGGCACCGTTACCCGTTGCCGTCAGCAGCTCAACGAGGGTGCCGCCCAGCAGAATGGTCAGTGGTAATGGCTGAGTTCCCGAGCGTTACCGTCGATCTTTCCGAGCAGCTCGAGTTTCCTGGAGATTCGTATCCGCTGACCGGTAAGGTCGATGTCGCCACCTACACGGTGGGCGAGAAGGAGTACCAGCTACAGGACGGCATCGACTACGACGTTGTCTTTACCAATGCCGGTACCGGTGTCTTGCTCACGGGCATGGTTCGAGCGCACGCCACCGGCGAGTGCGACCGTTGCCTTGAGCGCGCCTCGTTTGATATCGCCGGCGAGATCGAGGAGTTTTATCTCTTTGAGGTGCCCGAGGATCCCGAGGCCTACGAGGACGGCTATGAGCTTCTGAGTGAGGACCGCATCATCGATCTGGGTGAGCCCATCAATGACGCGGTCGTTATGGACACGCCGTTTGTGGTGCTCTGTAAGCCCGATTGCCGCGGTCTGTGCCCCACTTGCGGCTGCAATCTCAACGTCGAGCAATGCGATTGCGCCGCCCAGGCAGAGGCAGAATGGGCCGCTGCCACGGAAAATCCATTTGCAGCATTGAAGAATCTCAAGCTCGATGAGTAAAACTGTGGTAGTATCGCTACTTGCGCGTAATCGCCACACTGGATAGTTCATAAGGAAGGTCACTATGCCCGTACCTAAACAAAAGCAGGGTCGTATCCGCACTCACACCCGTCGTTCCGCCAACATGAAGATCTCGGCTGCGGCTCAGTCCACGTGCCCCCGTTGCGGCGCTGTCAAGCTTCCGCACCACGTGTGCCCCAGCTGCGGTTTCTACAAGGACCGCGAGGTTATCGTTACCGAGTAACGGTATACTCTGGATGCGATGCCGTTCCAAATGGAACCACAATGGCCGGCTCAATGAGTCGGCCATTTTTGTATAAGGAGCATGTATATGAGTAACGTTCGCGTTTGTGTAGACGTTGTGGGCGGAGACGAGAAACCTCAGGTTGTTCTCGATGGTATCGAGGCTGCGCTTGCCGCCGATCCCGATATCGAGGTTTTGGCAGCTGGCCCCGCCGAAATCGTCAATCCCTTTGCAGCTTCCCATGCACGTGTTGAGGCCCTTGAGGCACCTGACGTTATCGCCATGGATGACGATCCCATTCGCGCCGTGATGACCAAGCGTAAGTCGTCGATCGTGCTGTCGTGCCGCGCCATTAAGAAGGGCAACGCGGATGCGTTCTTCTCCGCCGGCTCCACCGGTGCCATGACCGCCGCTGCCACCGCCTACGTGACGCCGTTTAGGTATCAGGCCGAAGGCAAGAAGCAGCCGGTGCGCCCCTGTCTGACCAATGCGCTGCCCAATCGCGCCGGCGGTCTGACGGTGCTGTGCGACATGGGTGCCAACCCCGATGTCGAGGTTGACGATATGGTGCGTTTTGCCCAGATGGGTACCGCCTATGCCCGCGTCGTCCTGGGCATCGAGCATCCTCGCGTGGGCCTGCTTGCCAACGGCACCGAGGACGAGAAGGGCTCCAACTTTACCAAGGCCTGTTTCCCTGCTATGAAGGCCGCCGTTCCCGGCTTTGTTGGTAACTGCGAGGGCACCGACCTCACCTCAGGTAACTTCGATGTCGTCGTTGCCGATGGCATGTCGGGTAATATCGCTCTCAAAGCTACCGAGGGCGCTGCCAAGTTTTTGCTGCAGGAGCTCAAGGGTGTCTTTATGTCTTCGCTCGGCACCAAGATTGCCGCGCTGCTCATTAAAAAGCAGATGCGCGAGATTAAGGCCAAGCTCTCTGGCGATGCCAAGGGCGGCGCTATCCTGCTGGGCTTGCGCGGTGTAGTCTTGATCGGCCACGGCGCCACGTCGGTCGAGGCCGTCAAAAACGGCACGCTCGCCGCGGCTGAGGCCGTACGTGCCGGACTGGTCGAGAACGTCGCCAACTCCATGGACGGTATCGTTTTATAAGAGCGAGTTAGAGCGCTGTTATGTGCTTCGCGGTGCACGTCGTGGGGTAGAATCAGAACCGTGTCTTGGTACCGCCCGGGCGGTACCATTCTTTTGGTATTCATGCACTATGAGAGGAAGCGCTATGGACCGCTCCGAAATCTTCGACAAGATCGCCGAGGTCGCTGCTGACGTTCTGGGCGTCGATGTTGCCGAAATTAGCGAGGAGACCACCTTTGACGACCTCGATGCCAACTCGCTTGAGCGCCTGCAGCTGGTTACGGCTATCGAGGACGAGTTCAACCTCGAGATCGATGACGAGACTCTGCTCTCGCTCAACTCTGTCGCCGACGCTGTCGACGCTATCGAAGCTGCCAAGGAGGCCTAGGTCTTGGCTTTATCCGACCGACTTACGCGCGCCCAGGAAATCCTGGGCCACGAGTTCAACAATAAGGTGCTGCTGCGCGCGGCGCTTACGCATCCCTCGGCAGTCGAGGGCCAGCCGGTTTCTGCCAGCTATGAGCGCCTTGAGTTCTTGGGCGATTCCATTTTGGGCGCTGTGGTCGCACGCTCCCTGTTTGAGTCCTATCCGGAGTTTGACGAGGGCAAGCTCACGCGCTTGAAGGTGTCGCTTGTCTCGGGCGCTACGCTGTCCGAGGTTTCTCACGAGCTGGGCATCGACGACATCATCATCTTTGGTGCCTCCGAGACCGGTACCGGTGCGCGCGGCCTGCATTCGGCCCTCGAGAACGTCTATGAGTCGCTCGTGGGCGCGCTGTACCTGGATGCCGGCTGGGACGTTGCGGCGGAGTTCATTCACCGTACGCTTAAGCCGCATTTGGCTTCCGAGCGTGCCGAGCATCCTGCGAACCCCAAGTCGTTTTTGCAGGAGTGCGTGCAAGCCGACGGTCACGAACCTCCGGCGTACAAGCTCGTTGGCTCCGAGGGCCCGGCGCATGCGCCCACCTTTACCGCTGTGGTGTTGATCGATGGTATTCGTCAGGGTCGCGGCTCCGGCTCCTCAAAGAAGGAAGCCGAGGGAGCTGCCGCGCTCGAAGCGCTCGACCGCATGGGTTACACCACCAACGGCGTGATTCTGAACAAGAAGCACGTGTAAGCGAGGAACCGTGTATCTCAAGTCTCTCACGCTCAAAGGGTTCAAGTCGTTTGCCGACCGCGCCCATATGACGTTTGAGCCGGGCCTGACCGTCATCGTCGGTCCAAACGGCTCGGGAAAATCGAACATCTCTGACTCGATTCTGTGGGTCCTGGGCGAGCAGAGCGCCAAGCAGCTGCGCGGCCAGGCCATGGAGGATGTCATCTTCTCGGGCTCGTCGGCGCGCAAGCCGGTGGGTGTCGCCGAGGTCACGCTGGTGCTCGATAACTCGGACCATATGTTGCCCGTCGACTTTGACGAGGTCGCCATCACCCGTCGTATGTATCGCTCGGGCGAAAGCGAGTACCTCATCAACTCGAGTCCGTGCCGCCTGATGGACATTCAGGACATCCTGCACGATTCGGGCCTAGGCAAGGATACGCATTCCATCATCAGCCAGGGCAAGCTCGACGCCATTTTGCAGAGCCGCCCCGAGGAGCGTCGCGCCCTCATCGAGGAGGCCGCCGGCATTTCCAAGCACAAGCGCCGCAAGGAGCGTGCGCTCAAAAAGATTAAGTCGATGGACGAGCACCTGACGCGTGCCCGCGACATCAATAAGGAAATCGCCCGTCAGCTGCGACCGCTGGAGCGTCAGGTCGATCGCGCGCGCAAGTACAAAGAGCTGTCCTCGCGCGCGAACGAGCTTACGCAGATGCTGGCTGTCGATGAGCTTCGTTCGCTGCAGTCGCAGTGGAACGACCTGGAGAGCCGCTCCAAGGAAGGTGCTGCCGAGCTGGAGCTTGCGCAGTACCGCATGAGCGAAAAGGAGCGCGAGCTCGAGAAGCTCCAGGTTATGCTTGAGGAAAAGGGCCTGTTTGTGGGCGACCTGGGCGAGCAACGCCGTCATATGCAAGATGTGGTCGGCCGCATTAACTCCGACATGCGCCTGCTCGAGGAAAAGGGCCACAACATGGTGTCGCGCCTGTCTGACATGCGCGGTCAGATTTCGAGCTCCGAGCATCAGCGTCGTCGCGTGGTCGAGGAGCTCGAGGACGCGCGTGCGCAGCTTGAGGAAGTGACCGGTGCGCATATGCAAGCCCAGGAGGACGTTGACGCCGCTGGTCCTGCCGCCGCTGAGCTCCACGAGCGGCGCGTGGCGCTCGACAATCAGATTTCGCAGCTTACGCGAGAGCAACGCGATGTGCAGCGCGTGGCCGATAACGCCGCGCTCGAGCTCGCCAAGGTGAAGGATTCCTTGAGCAATGCCGAGGTCGAGGACAACATGTATGCCTCGCGCCTGGAGCAGATTGACGAGCAGCTCGAGGAGGTCACGGCCTCGCTCGAGAGCCGTCGCGACCGCGCCGAGGAGCTTGAGGGCGCTCTTGAGGAAGCGCGCCAGGCCCAGGCCGATGCGCGTGAGGCCACCGAGGTCGCCCGTGCAGCCCTGAAGGACCTGCGTAATCGTGAGAGCGAGGCGCGCAACAAGTTGTCCGAGGTGCGCTCGGAGCTTTCCAGCCAAAAGAAACTCGATGCCCGCATGGCCGACAGCTCGCCGCTCGTGAGCCGTCTGGTGGGTGCGCTGGGCGACGATGTCTCGGGTCGTCTGGGCGACGTGCTCGAGGCCCCGCGCGAGCTTGAGGGCCTGGTGGAGCAACTACTTGCCGGCGATATCGATGCGCTGCTGTTCGACGATACGTCCGCGCTTGAGCGTGCCGGTCGTTCCGCTCTGGACCAGAAGAAGGCCTCGGGTGAGGCGCTGCTGGTGGCGCGCGGCGTGAGTGGCTCTGCTGCCGCCGAGGGCGCTGCCGGTACCCGTCTGGTTGATCGTCTGTCCGTGCGCGCAGGCTACGGACCCGTCGTCGAGGCGCTGCTCGGCGGCTATTACGTCGTGGACGATCTTTCTGCCGCGCTGTCGGCGCCGGTCGTTGACGGCGTGACTTACGTGACCTCCGATGGCGCCCGCGTCGCCTGCGGCGGCCTGGTGCGTGTGGGCCTCGATGCCGGCGAGGCTTCGGGTGCTCTGGAGCGTAAGCGTCGCATTCGCGAGCTGGAGGGGCTTGAGCCTGATCTATCTGCCGTGTTTGAGCATGTGTCGGATCAGGTCATCGAGGCCAATGCGGCCGTCGAAGAGGCGCGTGCCGCTGAGGGCGATGCCGCCGGCGAGATCGCCCGTCTTGAGGGCGAGCGCCGCTCGTTGCTCTCCGAGATCGGCCGCTTGGAGCAAAGCGCCAACAATGCCGAGGTCGAGCGCGTGCGCATCTCCAAGCGCCGCGAGCAGACCTCCGAAGCCGTTCGCGCTGCGCGCCCGCGCGTTGACGAGCTCATCCGTTCGCGTGACGAGGCCCGCGCGCAGACAAGCGATCTGGGCTTGCAGATTGCCGAGGCCAACGACGAACTCGATCGCGTTCGCCGTGACGATTCCGAGGCTGCCGGCAAGCTCGCCGATGCCAAGGTGCGCCTGGCCCAGACGAGCGAACGCCTGCGTTCGCTGAAGGGCCGTGTGCCCGACCTGGAGCATCGTCTTGAGGGCATCGACCGTCGTATCCGCGGAACACGCCAGGCTTCGCGCTCGCTCGAGCTGCTGCGCCTGCGCGTCGACCCCATGCACGAACGCTATTCTGCCCTGTTGGAACGCGCGTCGGATTGGGCAGCGCGCCTGCGTGACCAGGCCTCTCTGGAGGAGGCGGACTCCGCTTCGCTCAAGAAGACCATCGAGGATGCCAAGGCAGAGGTTGCCCGCGCTAAGGAGCGAGTCGATACCGCCTCTGCCACGCAAAACGAGTTCAAGGTCGCGCGCGGTAAGCTCGAGGTGCAGGTAGAGGCCGCCATTAAGGCCATTACCGCCGATGGCACGACGGTGCTCGAGACAGCGCTCATGCTTCCGGCGCCCACGGACCGCGATGCCGCCGAGCGCGAACTCAACCAGCTTGTGCGCCAGATCAACAACCTTGGTCCCGTTAACCAAGTTGCCATGGAGGAGTACGAGCAGCTCAAGCGCCGTGCCGACTACATCGAGGAGCAGCTGGCCGATCTGGAGAGCGCGCGCAAGGCGCTCACCAAGATCACGGTGGCCATTGATCGCAAGATGCGGAAGGCCTTCCTGGTGACGTTTGAGAAGGTCGACGCGAACTTCCGCGAGATCTTCGCTATGCTCTTCCCGGGCGGCCAGGCTCATCTGGAGATGACCGATCCCGAGCATCCTGCCGAGACGGGTATCGAGGTCGTGGCGCAGCCGCGCGGCAAGCGCATCACCAAGATGATGCTCATGTCGGGCGGCGAGAAGAGCCTGACGGCGCTCGCCCTGCTCTTTGCTGTGTATCGCACGCGCACGGTGCCGTTCTATGTGCTGGACGAGGTCGAGGCGGCGCTCGATGACGCCAACCTGTCCAAGCTCATCGGCGCACTCGATGTGTTGCGTTCCGATACGCAGCTCTTGGTTATCTCGCATCAGCGCCGTACTATGGAGGACGCTGACGTCCTCTATGGCGTCTCGATGCAAGCCGACGGCGTCAGTCGCGTCGTCTCGCAAAAACTCGATCGCGAAACCGGAAAGGTCGTGAATGCATAATGGGATTCTTCGATGCTCTCTCGCGCGGACTTGAGCGCAGCCGCGAGGCCCTCAACGAGGTCTTCTACTTTGGCGGCGAGGTCGACGAGGATTTTTGGGAGGACCTGGAGGACACCCTCGTAATGGGTGACATGGGCGCCGAGGTCGCTATCAAGGTCTCCGATGACCTGCGCGATGCCGCGGCCAAGAAGAACCTCAAGACCGCTCCGCAGCTTCGCCGCGCTCTGGCCGAGCAGCTTGAGCAGCACTTTGTGCCCATCGAGCGCGATCCGTTCTCCGATACGCCGAGCTGCGTGCTGTTTGTGGGCATCAACGGTGCCGGCAAGACCACGACGGTCGGTAAGATCGCGAGCGCCATGGCTGCCCGCGGCAAGAACGTGGTGATCGGTTCGGCCGACACCTTCCGCGCGGCCGCCATCGAGCAGCTTGATGTGTGGGGCCAGCGCGCCGGCGTTCCCGTCATCAAGCGCGATCGCGGCTCCGACCCGGCAAGTGTTTGCTACGACGTGCTCGACGAGGCCGATAGGCGCGGCAGCGACCTGGTGCTCATCGATACCGCCGGCCGTCTGCACACGAGCCCCGAGCTCATGCGCGAGCTCGCCAAGGTGGTCAATGTGACCCGTAAGCGCGCCGCCAATATGGCCGCCGGCCCCATGCCCGTCTATGTCGTGCTCGTGATCGATGCCGCAACGGGCCAAAACGGCCTCAACCAGGCGCTCGAGTTTAACGAGGCGCTGGGTCTGGACGGTATTATCATGACAAAGCTCGACGGCACGGCAAAGGGCGGTATCGCCATGGCCGTGGCCGAGAAGCTCAAGCTTCCCATCCTGCGCATCGGCGTGGGCGAGCAGGTCGATGACCTGCAGGAGTTCAATGCCAAAGATTTCTGCCGCGCCCTGGTGGGCGAGTCCAATTAAGGAGTGACTAGTGTTTGATTCCCTGAGCGATCGCCTCAACGACACATTTGACCGCCTGCGCGGCAAGGGCAAGCTGACCGAGGCCGATATTACTTCGGCCATGCGCGATATTCGCATGGCGCTGCTCGAGGCCGACGTTAACTTTAAGGTCGTCAAGGAGTTCGTCGCCAAGACCAAGGAGCGCTGCATGACCGCAGAGGTCATGGAGTCGCTCTCTCCGGTGCAAAACGTCGTCAAGATCGTGCTCGACGAGCTTACCGAGATGCTCGGCTCCACCGAGAGCAAGCTCGTCTTTAGCAACCGTATTCCCAATGTCATCATGCTTGTGGGTCTGCAGGGCTCCGGTAAGACCACGGCTGCCGTAAAGCTGGCCTACCTGCTCAAGAAGCAGGGTCGCTCGCCGTTGCTCGCCGCGTGCGACGTCTACCGTCCCGCTGCTGCCGACCAGCTGGCCACGCTCGGTGGCGAGATCGGCGTGCCGGTCTTCCGCGGCGACGGCGAGCACCCGGTCGATATCGCCAGGGGTGCCATCCAGGAGGCAGTCGACCACCTGCGCGATGTAGTCATCGTCGATACCGCCGGTCGTCTGCAGATCGACGAGCAGATGATGCAGGAGGCCGTGGATATCAAGAAGGCCGTCAAGCCCGATCAGGTGCTGATGGTCGTCGATGCCATGACCGGCCAGGATATCGTCAACGTCGTCTCGACCTTCGCCGAGCGCACCGACTTTGACGGCGTGATCATCTCCAAGCTCGACGGCGATGCCCGTGGCGGCGGCGCGCTTTCCGTGCGCCAGGTGACCGGCAAGCCCATCAAGTTCGTGAGCATGGGCGAGAAGCCCGATTCGCTGGAGCCGTTCTATCCCGACCGAATGGCCAAGCGAATCTTGGGCATGGGCGATGTTGTCGGCATCATCGAGAAGGCCCAGGAGGCGGCCGACGCCGAGCAGCTCGAGGCTGCCGAGCGTATGCTGCGCGAGGGCTTTACCATGAACGACATGCTCGACCAGATGAAGGCTGTCAAGAAGATGGGCGGCATGAAGGGCATCCTGGGTATGCTCCCCGGCGGCCAGCGCGCGCTCAACCAGATGGGCGGCAATTTGGACGAGGGCATCTTCGACAAGAACGAGGCCATCATCATGTCGATGACCAAGGAGGAGCGCCTGCGTCCCTCCATCATCAACGGCCAGCGCCGCGCCCGTATCGCCAAGGGCGCCGGCGTGACTCCCACCGAGGTCAATAGCCTTATGAAGCAGTGGGGCGAGATGAACAAGATGATGGGCCGCATGCGCTCGATGGCCAATCAGGCACAGGCCGGTGGCAAGAAGGGCAAGAAGGGTAAGAAGGGCAAAAAGATGCGCATGCCCAATATTCCCGGTCTGGATGCCATGGGCCTGGGCGGCATGGGCGGCCTGGGAATGGGCGGTCCTAAGTCCGATATGGACCTGCTGCGTCAGATGGAAGCGCAGATGCGCAATAAGAAGTAACGACTGGTTGAGTCGTGTATGGCGTAGGCCGCCTGGATGGTACTCCAGGCGGCCTACGCCGTTTGTTCGCAGGTTGTCGCACGCGCGGAAGCGTGTTGACGTCGAGGTGCTTGCCGCTAGTGGCAGCTGCAGCCCTCATGTCCGTCGTGGTCGTGATGGCCGTGGCAGCCGCAGGACTCGCCATGCTCATGGGTGTGCTCGTGGTCGTGGACATGGCAGCCGCAGGTGGCCTCGCCGGTCTGCGCGAGCGTGCCGGCAATGAGGGCCTCGACGCAGGCATCGCAGCTGCCCTGGGCGCCCGCATAGACCGTGATGCCGGCCTGGGTGAGCGCGTTGATGGCGCCTCCGCCGATACCGCCGCAGATGAGCGTGTCAACGCCACCGTTGGTAAGCAGGCCCACCAATGCGCCGTGACCGGTGCCGCCGGTGCCTACGACCTGCTCGTTGAGCACCTTGCCATCCTGGATGTCGTAGATCTTGAACTGTTCGCTGCGGCCAAAGTGCATAAAGATGTTGCCGTTGTCGTACGTCGTTGCCACCCTCATGGTGCTGACCTCCTTTGCTGGCCATGCGGCCGTTGTCGTGGTGATGGGGGAGTATGCGATATTGCCGCCCTCGATACTGAGCGCTCGCCCGTTGACCAGCGCGTTTGCCACCTTACGATGTGCTCGGCTGCAAATAGCCGCCACCGTGGCGCGCGCGATGCCCATCTGCTGTGCGACTGCCTCTTGGTTAAGGCCTTCCAGGTCGCACAGGCGCAGCACCTCGAGTTCGTCGATCGTCATGTCGATGGCGTCTCCACTGGCAAGGCCGTCGGGGGTAAAGCCGCGGTATTCGGGGATGATCCCAACGCGGCGTAATTTTTCTCGTCTTCCTGCCATACACTCTCCAAATCTGACATATGTCAACAATAGAATAGCGAACGTGCGGATTTGCGCAAGGAATTTCTGGCATATGTCAGAAAATGAGGGCTTATGTTTGGGCTGTGGGGCCGCGTGCGCCTGGGCTACAATGAATCTCGCTTGTAGGCGACTGACAGGAGGGTCAATGAGCAAAGCTGATCAACAGTTTGTATCCATGTGCCGCGACATTCTGGACCATGGCACCACCACCGAGGGCCAAAAGGTCCGTCCGGTGTGGGAGGACGGCACCCCTGCCTATACCATTAAAAACTTTGGCGTTACGGCGCGCTACGACCTGCGCGAGGAGTTCCCTGCGCTCACCCTGCGCCGCACGGCGCTTAAGTCTGCGATGGACGAGATTTTGTGGATCTATCAAAAGAAGTCCAATAACGTCCATGACCTCAACAGCCATATTTGGGATGAGTGGGCCGACGAGACCGGCTCCATCGGCAAGGCCTACGGGTACCAGATTGGCCAGAAGAGCCATTATGCCGAGGGCGATTTCGACCAGATGGACCGAGTGCTGTACGATCTTAAGCACACACCGTACAGTCGCCGCATCATGACCAACACGTATGTGTTTAGCGACCTGTCCGAGATGCACCTGTATCCGTGCGCGTACAGCGTGACCTATAACGTCACGCAGCGCCCGCAGGACGACAAGCCGACGCTCAACATGATTCTCAACCAGCGCAGCCAGGACATTTTGGCCGCGAACAACTGGAATGTGTGCCAGTACGCCATCTTGCTGATGATGGTTGCGCAGTCGATCGATATGATTCCCGGCGAGCTGCTGCATGTGATCGCCGACGCCCATGTCTACGACCGTCATGTCGATATTGTCCGCGAACTTATCGAGCGTCCGCAGTTTGCGGCACCCAAGGTAACGCTCAACCCCGATGTGCATGACTTCTATGCGTTTACGACCGATGACCTGATCGTCGAGGGCTATGAGCACGGCCCGCAGGTCAAGAACATTCCCATTGCGGTGTAGGTGGTGCTCATGACGTGTAAGCTATCTGCTATCGTTGCCGTGTGTGACGATTGGGGCATTGGGTGCGAGGGCGACATGGTGGTGTCCAATCGCGCCGACATGCGCCATTTTGTGGCCTGCACCAAGGGCTGCCCGGTCATCATGGGGCGCAAGACGCTGCTGAGTTTTCCCGGTGGGCGTCCACTCAAGAACCGTCGCAATATCGTGCTTACCCGCGACGAGGATTTTGCTGTCGAGGGCGTCGACGTGGTGCATAGCATCGACGAGGCGCTCGCCGCGGTTGCCGATGAGCCCGTTGCCTGGGTGATCGGTGGCGGCGAGGTGTATCGGCAGTTTTTGCCGTATTGCGCCGAGGCCGAGGTCACGCACAACCATTGCACTCATGCCGTGGACACGTACTTTCCCGATTTGGACGCCGATCCCGCGTGGGAGATTGCGTGGCGTGGCGGTGTTGCCACGATTGCCTCGGGCGAGGGCGACGAGGGTGTCGATTATGAGTTCGTGACGTATCGTCGCGTTGAGGCGTAAATCGCCTGGCGTGAACGGTATTATCGGGTTGATTGAATGTATGGGGCGGCGCTTAGCGTCGCCTCGTTTGGTATAGATGTGCTGTAAAGAAGGGTGCGGGCAGGCTGCTATGACTGATGCCGTTGAGGTTCTGCGAATTGATTCGCTCGAGGACGAGCGGCTCGATGCCTACGTGCGACTGACCGAGCGTGAACTGCGCTGCGTGCTAGAGCCGCAAAAGGGCATCTTTATCGCCGAGAGTGCCAAGGTTATCGAGCGCGCGGTTCGCGCCGGATATGAGCCGGTGAGCTTTCTTTTGGGCGAACGCTGGCTCGACCAGATGATGCCGCTGTTTGAGCGCCTGGTTGTGCGCGAGGGCGCAGGTCCGGTTCCTGTGTTCGTGGCTTCCATGGAACTCATGGAGCAGCTGACGGGCTTTAACGTGACGCGCGGTGCGCTCGCGGCGTTTCGTCGCCCGCGGCAGATTCCGGTTGATGAGTTCTTGGGTGGCGTCGTTGAGGCGGCGGGGGAGCGCCCGGTGCGCGTGTGCGTGCTCGAGGGTATTGTCGACCACACGAACGTGGGTGCGATTTTCCGCTCGGCCGCCGCGCTCAATGTCGACGGTATTTTGGTCAGTCCGACGTGCTGCGACCCGCTGTACCGTCGCTCGGCCCGCGTGAGCATGGGCACGGTGTTTCAGGTGCCGTGGACGCGTATTGGCAGCGAGGCTCGTGTGTGGCCGCACGATGGCCTGGCGGCACTGCACGAAGCCGGTTTTTCGTGCGCTGCGATGGCACTGACGGACGACTCCGTTTCGCTGGACGATCCTGCGCTGCAGGAGGTTGATCGCCTGGCGATCTTTATGGGCACCGAGGGTGCCGGCCTGGGCGCCAAGACTATCGCGGGCTGCGACCGAGCCGTGCGTATTCCGATGGCGCACGGGGTCGATTCGCTCAACGTGGCCGCGGCGAGCGCCGTCGCCTTTTGGCAGCCTGTCTCTTATACACATCTCCGAGCCCA
>URNC01000024.1 GCA_900549065.1 uncultured Collinsella sp.
CCCACGACTAGACGCACGTAGCCGATCGCGATCGCCATCGAAGCAAAGGAGACCAGCCACGAGCCCACAAAAATACCGGCCAGCGACGCCGTCTTGGAAAGACCGCCCACGCAGCGGCGCGCCCCAAGGCCCGACAGATTGGGCTGCAAATCGACGACGCTCAAGGCGGCAAACTCGGCAGACATCATCGCAACCAGGCCAAAGAGCGCGTAGTAGTAGATGACCGTGCCATCGGACGTGGTGCGCGTCAGGCTTACGCGGCGGGTGCCGCCCTCGAGCGACAGGGCGCGCGTAACCGCCTCCGGATCGGCAAGGGCAGCCGGGTTGTCCTGGGAAATCTGGCGCATGAGCTCGGCATTTTGCGTATACGAGCTTGCCACCGTCTCCAGGATGCTGCGATCGGTGAGCACCGACGAGGCACGCGAGCCGTCATAGCTCGAAAGCAGTGTGAGCTTGGGCGTGCCCGCAGCATCGACCGTGTAGATGCCCGCGACCTCGCCGGCCTTGAGTGCACGGTTCGCATCAGCTGCGTCGTCGCACTCGTGGATCTCGAGTAGTTGGTCGTCGCCTTCCTTGGCAAGCGACGTCGCCACATCCTTAAAGGTCGAGGCGTCCCAGGCCTCATCCACTACGACGGCCACCGGCACCGGGTCGGCCGTGCCGTCGGAGCTCAGATTCGCAAACATAAACATGAACATCGTGGAAAGCGCGATGGGAAAGAGAGCACCCCAGACCCACGTGCTCGGCCGGCGCAACAGCGCCTTGACCGTGGTGATGATGGTGTTGAACATGGCCGCCCCCTAGTCGCGCAGCTCGCGGCCGGTGATCTCGAGAAACACGTCGTTGAGGGTCGGTGGCTCGCTCCACACGCGGCCGAGCGCCACGTCGGCAGCGCGCAGCGTGTCGAGGATGTCCACCAGGTTGTGCGGGCTCGCCTCGCAGGTGCAGACGAGCTCGCCGCCGGAAAGCTCAACCGAAAGCACGTGCTCGAGGGCGCGCAGCCGCTCGACCGTGGCGGTCTCGACGGCGCCCACCTCGACGGTCACGCGCTCGCCCATCTGAATCATGCGTTTGAGCTCGTCGTTGGTGCCCTGCGCCAGCACGCGCCCGCCGTCCATGATCATGATGCGGCTGCAGATCTGCTCGACTTCCTCCATGTAATGGCTGGTATACACCACCGTGGCGCCCTCGTCGCGCAGGCGGCAGATGCCCTCCAGGATGGCGTTGCGGCTCTGCGGGTCGACCGCCACCGTGGGCTCGTCAAAAAAGATGAGCTCGGGCTTGTGCGCAATGCCGCAGGCAATGTTGAGGCGACGCGCCAGGCCGCCCGAGAGCTTACCGGGGCGAAACTTGGCAAAGTCGCCCAGCCCGACAAAGTCGATGGCTTCGTCGACCAGCGCGCGACGGCGCTTGCGGTCGTTGACGTAGAGGCTGCAGAAATAGTCGATGTTCTCGCGCACCGTAAGCTCGTCGAACACCGCCACCTGCTGCGGCACCACGCCGATGCGGCGCTTGAGGTCATAGCGGGCGGGCGTCATGGGTTCGCCGAACAGCTCGATGATGCCTTTGTCGTAGGCAAGCAGCTGCAGAATGCAGTTGATGGACGTGGTCTTGCCCGAGCCGTTGGGGCCCAGCAGGCCAAAGATCTCGCCGGGGGCGATGCTCAGGTTAAAGTGGTCGAGCGCGATAAGATTGTCGTAGCGCTTGACGAGGTTTTCGACGTGGACGACGTCTGTCATGAGGCGGCCCTTCTGTTGATTGCGGCCCGGTACGATTGCATCATCGCAGGAGCCGCCGGCGCGCGCCAGTGAGCTTTGTCACGAGTGCGAGGGGGCGGAGGCGAAACCCCCGCTCGCGCGAGCGATCGACGCCGCTTTGCCGCGCGGGAGGAATGTCACAGTTGCGCAGGCGGCCCCTCCACCACGCACGGCTTCGCGTACAATACCCGTATGAACAGGCTTTTCGACAAATCGATCGTGCTGGCGTGCTGCATTGCGGCCGCCACGAGCCTTGCTGTGGACGCTCGCCTGGTCGCGGCGTTTTGCCTTGGCGTTATTGCCACCTCACTGGCCGAGGTCGCGCAGGGGAAACGCGCCCGGCGCGCGAGCGAGGCCGCGAGCTGCGCTTACATCATCGCGGCTGTCTTCGTGCCGCCGTTTATGCCGTTTGCACCTCTCGCTCTCTATGACATCGCGCGGCGCGTGCGCCGCGAGCACGCCTGGGTCGCGCTGGGCATTTGCTCCGTCTTTGCCCTTGCGCTCATCGCGGACCTTCGCACCGACGCGCTCACCGCCCGAACGCTCCTGCTGGCCGCCATCCTTTCGGTTGCCGCCACCTTGCTATCGCTACGTACCGCCCAGCTGGAGCGCGAGCAGCAGCGCATGCGCCGAACCCGCGACGAGCTGCAGGAACGAGCCCTCGCGCTCGAAGCGCGCAATCGCGACCTTGCCGACCGCCAGGACTACGAAGTCGAGCTCGCGACACTCGCCGAACGCGCCCGCATCGCGCGCGAGATCCACGATAACGTCGGGCACCAGCTCACGCGCGCCTCACTGCAGGCCGAAGCCCTGCGCGTGGTTCACGCCGATGAGCCCGGCGTCGCCGCCGATTTCGCCGACGTCAAACGCACGGCTGACGAGGCGCTCCAGCTTGTGCGCACCAGCGTCCACGCGCTCAACGACAACGCCGTCGACCTTTCCGTGCAGCTCGAACGCATTGTTGAAGGCGCGCGCTCGGACGGCGGCCCGCAGATTGAGCTTGAAGTTATGACCGAACATGCGCCCGCAAACGTCGCGAACTGCTTTGCGGCGGTCCTGCGCGAGGCGCTCTCCAACACCATGCGCCACGCTTGCGCCCGTACTGTCACCGTACGGTGCATGGAGCATCCGTCGTTTTACCAGCTCATTGTTACCGACGATGGCGCAGGCGGGGCTCAAGCAAGCGGCCGCAACGCCGCGGAAGGCATGGGGCTTGCCTCCATGCGCGAGCGCATCGAGGCGCTTGGCGGCACCTTCACCGCCGGCCCGCGTGCCGGCGCCGCCGGCTGGCGCGTGTTTGCCACCGTTCCCAAACAGCAAGGAGATGAGGACTGATGAGGCTCATCGTTGTCGACGACGACCGTTTAGTGGTCGATTCGCTCAAGATTATCCTGGGCGCCCAGCCGCAGATCGAAGTGGTGGGCACCGGCGCCAACGGCGACGACGCGGTTTCGCTCTACGCCGAGCACGTGCCCGACATCGCGCTGCTCGACATTCAGATGCCGGGACGCGACGGACTTTCGGCGGCGCGCGAGATCCTTGAGCGCGACCCTGCGGCGCGCGTGGTGTTTCTGACGACATTCTCGGATGACGAGTACATTGTGTCGGCGCTCAAACTGGGCGCCCGCGGCTACCTGATCAAAACCGATGTCGCCGCCATTCCGCCGGCGTTGGCGCAGGTCATGGACGGCAAACGCGTGCTCGAGGGAAAGGCGATCGAGGACATCGATTTTGACGGAACGGGCGTCGAGACGGGCATGCCCCGCCGGCCCGCGGCCTTTGCCGGCCTGACCGACCGCGAGTTCGAAGTCGCCGAGCTCATCGCCCGTGGCCTCGACAACAAGGAGATTGCCGCCACCGCCTACATGGGCGAAGGCACCGTACGCAACCACATCAGCTCGATTCTTGCCAAAATGGACCTGCGCAACCGCACCCAAATCGCCATCGCCTACTTGCGAGGGTAATTACCCAACGGCCGACCACCCCGGCATAGCAAAATGGCTGCTACCGATTTAATGCCATTTCAATACTATGCCGGTTTACTACGATGAATCGCCCACCATCGACCACGGCAAATTGCGCGCTTGCAAAACCGCAGGTAGAACGCTTGCAGTATTTAGAAAAATGCAGTCATGGTCGGGAATGTCGAATTCATCGTAGTAAACCGACATAGTTTTGTTCGGGCGGCCCTGCACGAGCGCCTCCGCAAGCCTCGCGGGACCAAAATGATCCGTTTTCTTCCGCCCGCGGAGATCGGCTGACAGAACCCGCCACGAAATCGGCCCATCTACTACGTTTGACTCGATACCCCTGACCATACCTTCGTTTTGAACAAAACCGCAGGCGTTCTACCTGCGGTTTTGTTTTCGCGCTTTTCGGCATGGTTGGGGGTAAGGGGCTAAACGTAGTAGATGGGCCGGTTTCGTGGCGCCCCCGGCACACAAAAGTGCCGCCACGGAGGAGGGAGATACCTCCGTGACGGCCGGGGATGGGGGTGGGGGCTGTGTTCTGGCTCCCCGCCAGCCGCCCGGGGCCTTTTGGCCCCGGGCGTTGCCAGCGTGCCTAGCGCTTACGGATACCCCAGACCAAGGCTCCGACGCCGGCCATGGCGACAACAAATGCCATAAGCAGAGCGGCGGCCTGCTGGTCACCCGTGGTGGGCAGGAAACCCTTGACCGTCTTGACGATGTTCGTCACGGTCTTGGGCGTGCCGGGATCGGGCGTCGGCACGGGCGTCTCGGGCTTCTTGTACGCGTTGTTGAACACGATACCCTCGACGCTCTTGTCGCCCTTAGTATAGGTAACGCTCGCCTTGAGGTTACCCTCACCGTCGTCGACCACGTTGACGGTCGCGGTAAAGACGGACTTGTCATAGGTCATACCGGCCTCGTCGCCCTTGACCTCGCTGATGGTGTAGACGTGCGTGCCGGGCTCGCTGTACTCGAACTTATCGAAGCTGATCTTACCGTCGGCATCGTTGGTGACGGTGGACTCGATGCCCTCGCCAACGAGCTTAAAGCTAAACTCGTCCTTCTTGAGCTCGCGCCCCTCGAGCACCTTGATGGCGCCGATGGAGACCTGCGTGGGCATGGCGTGATACTTGTTGGTAAAGCCAGCCGACTCGGTGGTTCCCTCGAGCTTGTGCGTCGCGGTCAGCGTGCCGTCGCCGTTGTCGGAAACGGTGGTCACGACGGTGTAGGTCGTGCCGTCATAGGTGACGCCCTTGTACAGGCCGAGCGCGTTGGGGCAAGCCTCGCGCAGCGTGTACGTGTGTGTGCCGGGCGCCTCGTAGCGAATCGGGCTCAGTGTCACAGTGCCGTTGGCGTCGTTGGCGCCGCTTGCGACAACCACGTCGTCCTCGAGCAGATCAAACGTGAACTCGCCAGCTGCAAGGTCGCGTCCGGTCAGACGCTTGACCGTCTTGACCTGATCGGTCACGGAAGAATCGGTAGGCGCCACGCTGTAGGTGTTGGTGAACGTGAAGGCAGCACCGTCGTCGCCTTCGCGCTTGACGCTCAGATGTCCGGTGCCGTCGTCAGTCACGGTATAGGAAACCTTGCGCGTAGCGTTGGCATCGTTGGTCACGCCAGGGGCGCTGCCGGTCTCGGTCACCGTATAGGCAAAGGTGTGCGAGCGCGGAGCGGTGGGGGCCGCAGGCTCGGACTCGTCGCCGGGCTCGTCAGCGTTGGCATCAGCGTCGGCGCCGGCCTCTGCCTCGTCAGCGTCGACGTCGTCAGCTTCGTCTGCCTCGGCCTTATCGGTCGCATCGTCCGTCACGCCCAGAGCGCGGTTGAGGTCCTCGAGCGTAAAGTGGATCTTGCCAAAGTCCACGTTACCGGCTGCGTCGTTGGTTACGGTCGTGCGTTCGGGCATCGGGGCACCTGCCTCGTCGGCGGTCACGGTAAAGGTGAACTTACCCGTGATGTCGGCTGGGGTCAGGCCCTCGGCAACCTGGAGCTTCTTAGTACCGGTGAGCGCGGCATCCACGGCGTCGGCGCCGTAGGCGTTCTCGAACAAGGGCTCGACGCCGCCGTAGTCGACCGTCGCCGTCAGGGTACCGTCACCGTTGTCGACGACGATAACCTTAAAGCCAAAGCTCCACGTTGTAGCGGAAACGCCATTCGGCAGCCCGAATAAATCTTCGTAGGCCGTGTAGTTAATGGTCCAGGCAAGCTTGCCGTCCTTATCGGTACGATAAGCAAGCCCAGCAGCCTCAAGATTAGCAAGCATCTTGGTGTCGTAGTGCAGCGTATCAAAGCTCACGTGCCCGCCGATATTGGGCTTGAGGTTTTCGTATGCCACAAGCTCACCCTGATAGGCGATGCCGAACCAGAACTCGCCGTCGGCCATCGGGCGACCGGTCAGAGTCTTGGTGGCAACGACCTGAGCAGCGGTACCACCAGGCGTGTTGGTCATAGCGCTGTAACTGTTGTGGAACGGCACCAGGGCCTTCTCGACCTTGTTCTCGCCACTCTTGTGGACCGTCTCATGCGTGCCCTCGGGACCACCGGAAACGGTCGTCGTAGCAGTGAGCGTACCGGCGGTGTCGTCGGCGATGGCGATCGTCACCGTGCGTACGGCGTCATCGTAGGTGTAACCGGGCTGGCTGTCGTTCTTTTCGGCCACGGTGTACTTGAAGGTCTTGCCGGCGTCAGCCTGCGTAAATTTAACCTCATGACCAGACAGAATGTCGATCAGTCCGACCGTTGCCTCTGCCGCTGCGGGGGACTTGAAGCTATTAGCCCCGGGCAGCAGACCGAGCGCGCGAGCCGAAGCGTCGTCAGCGGGTGTCACGGTAAAGGTGAACTGACCCTCGGTCATGGGGCGGCCGTCCAGATACTTGCTGAGCCACAGACCGCCGGCCGCGGTGTAGTTAAGCTCAGTGCGGTACGTGTTGGTAAAGCGTCCGTTTTCCTTCTTGGTGACGTTGGCGGTCAGGTTGCCATCGCCGTCCTCGGTCACGGTTACTTCGGCGGTCGCGACGTGGGAGTCATACGTCATGCCGACCGTATTACCCGCGTTCTCGCGGATCTCGTACTTGTAGGTTCCGGCAGCCGTGTAGCGAATCTTGCCGAACTTGATGGCGGCAATGCCGTCCTTCGCATCGTGCTTGCTCACGGTTACGGTTGCAGGATCGGGTAGCGGAGCGCCATCGGGGGCGGTAATGGTAAAGCCGAACTCGTCCCCATCCGTCCACTCGCGACCGTCGATGGCCTTGCTCAGGTCAAAGTCGAGGTCTGCATCGGTCGGGGTCACGCTGTAAGTGTTCTTGAAGGTTGCGGTCTTGGCGTCCTTCAGGACATGCTCGGCCTTGAGGGTGCCGTCGCCGTTGTCCGTGATGGTGGTCTCGATGGTGTACTCGGCGTCACTGTAGGTGATGCCCTTGCTGGTGGTTCCGCCGTTGGCCTCGCGCAGCGTGTAGGTGTGCTTGCCGGCCTCGGTGTACTTCACGGCGCCCATCGTGATGTTGCCGCTGGCGTCGTTGGTGCCGGTGGCGACGACCTTGTCGCCCTCGACGAGCTCGAAGGAGAACTCGCTGTCCATGAGATTGCGGCCAGTCAGGACCTTGTTCGCGGTGATCTGGTCGGTAACGCTCGTCTCGACAGGCGTCACGTTATAGGTATTGGTGAACGTAAATGCCACATCGCCGTCCGGCTTGCGGGATACGCTCAGATTGCCCTTGCCGTCATCAGTCACGGTGAAGGAAACCTTGCGCGACAGCTTGGCGTCGTTGGTCACGCCAGCCACTTCGCCGGACTCGGTCACGGTGTAGGTAAAGGTGTGCTCGCGCTTCTCGGGCTTCTCGCCCAGAGCCTTGTTAAGGTCGTCGAGCGTAAAGGCGATCTTGCCAAAGTCGACCTTGCCGTCAACGTCGTTGTGCACGCTCGTGCTCGCAGGCATAGGCGCGCCCTCTTCACCGGTCACGGTAAAGGTGAACTTGCCGGTGATATCAGCCGGGGTCAGAGCGTCGTCAACCTGCAGATTCTTGATACCCGCAAGCGATGCCTCGGTAGCATTCGTGGTGTAGGCGTTCTTGAACTCGATGCTCTTGACGTCCTTGGCGTCCTTCAGCTCGTGCGTGGCAACCAGCTGGCCCTTGCCGTTATCGGCGATGGTCGTCACGATGGTGTAGACCGCGTCATCGTAGTCAATACCGCCGGCGTTGCCCTTAACCTCATGCAGCTTGTAGGTGTGCTGGCCGATCTCGGTGTACTTGATGGCACTGAACGTCACCTTGCCGTCGGCGGCGTTCTTAACGGTCTCGACAGGCTTAACTTCCTTGTCAATGATTTCGAGCAGCTCAAAGCTGAACTCGTCGGCCGTAAGGTCACGCCCGGTCAGAGACTTGGTCACGGTAATCTGGTCGGTGACGCTGGACTCAACAGGATTCGTGGCGTAAACGTTCTTGAACTCGGTCTCGCCCGAGGTCACCTTCACGCCAGCGCTCAGCTCACCCTTCTTGTCGGGCGCTACCGTCACGGTGATCTCCGCGACGTTCTTGCTGTAGGCGATGCCGTCAATCGTGGTCCCGGCATGCTTTTCACTGACCTTGTAGACGTACGTGCCAGGTTCGGTGTATTCGATCGTGCCGAAGTCGATGGCAGCCTTGCCCTGGTCCAGGTCAGCCTTGCGCACGGTCGCAGTCCTAGCCGCAGGCATCGGGGCGCCGCTCTCGGATGTCAGGCCAAACTCAAACGCGTCAGCATTCGTCCAGTCGCGACCCTTGAGCACCTTGGTCAGGCCAAAGCTGGCCTTGGTGTTCACCATTGCCGGCGTCATGTCATACGCAAAGCTGATCTTGCCGTTGTTGCCCAGGTAGGAATTGACATGCGTCGCGGTCGCCTTGGCAGACACGTTGTTCCACTTGGGGTTGAGAACGTCGGTCGCGGTACCAGTGCTGTTGCCGCCCACGCTGCCCTTGGTAGTGTGGAGCTCATCGATAAAGGCCAAACGCGCGGTTCCCACGCTAAACGAAAGGTTGCCGTCCTCGTCGGCAACAAGAGCGCCGTCAAACTTCGCTGCGTCGCCGCCGACAAACTCGATGACAGCAGTGGCGGGCTTGGCCTCGCCGTTCGAGCCCCGCTCCTCAAACTCATCCTTGTAGTAATAGGTGCCAGTATCTGCCAGCGAATTCTTTGCAGGCTGCGTGCAGTCCTTATCCGCGTAAATGGGAGTCTGCTTCTGGAAGTAGTAGTAGCGGTTGGTGTCGGCCGACTCAAAGGTCGCAACCGTATCACCCAGCGCACCACCGCTCCACTTGTTCGCGTAGAAGCTCACGGTCTTGGTGCCGTCAACGACAGTCGTATTATGCTCGATGTAGTTCTTGAGCCCTGCTACCTTCTCGGGCGTAAACAGGTTGTCAAGTGCGGCGCTCTTCACGCTCGAGGCATACTTCACCTGAATGGGCTTAACGTTGTCGACCGAAAGCTTGCCGTCTACGGTCTTAAAGTGACTCAGCGGAATCAACGACGCAGGAATGTTAACCGTTACGATATCGCCCTTCCGGGGATTGTCATCGCCAGCACGCTGCACGGTGATGAGCAGGTCTTTTGCCTTGCCGGAAAACTCGTAGGTGTCGGTATTGGTTTCTTTGTTGACCGTCTTGCTCGCCTTGGTAAACGACATGCCGTTGATGACGACTTCGGTAAATCCGTCGACCTGCATAAAGTCGCCCAGCTCGTCGGTAAACGTGATGTAGCCGGACTTGGTCTCGTCGTAGCCCTTATGGATTTCGGTCGGATAAGGCGGCTCCGATGTGATGGCCTGTGAGATGTCGTCGAAGACCTTCTTGAGCTCTTCAGCATTGGTCGCCGACTTGTAGTAGTCGGAGTTTTCCGCGCGTGTGCCAAGCTCGTCGCTCGCATACGACGTGGCATCGGGATAATTACTCGACACGGCGTGCATAAACTTGTTGACGTCGCTTGTCCCCTTTTTCGAGGGATCGGCAGCGGGGTCCGCTCCACTAAAGATGCCGATGGTATAAACGGTGGCCTTGCTGTCCTTCATGTTCTTGGCAGCCGTCACGGCAGCATCGGCGACGCCAGAATCAAACTCGCTGTAGCTCGTTGGCTTGCCGTCGGTAAAGAACACAACGATCTTCTTGGCATCTGCGCGACCAGAAGTGATATCCCCGGCCAGTTCCAGACCATAGTCGGCACGCGTAGCACCGCTTGGCTTGATTCCAGCAACTGTATCCTTAAGAGCTTTCACGTTGCCGCCGGAGCAATCGGTCAAACCCTTCATTACCTGCGAGTGGTTGTACTTGTATTGGCCTTGATAGTACGTGTCATTGCCGACCTTATCAGTCTTATCACCCGCAAACTTAACAATGGCAACCCTATGCTGCCTATCAACGCCCTCGATAGCCTCGTTTTGTTTGGCGATGGTATTGATAAAGCTGTTCGCAGCGCTCTTCAGTGCATCGATACGCTTGGTGCGATCTCCGCCACCCATAGGATCATCCATCGAGCCGGAGGCATCCAACACCATCACGATGTCAAGTGGCGTGGTGACTGTCACGGTTGAATTAGACGTCGAGGACATCGCCGAAAGCGTGGTCAAAAAGTCCGACTCTTCGTTTTCCCCGGTTGCCTTGACCGTCTTATCGGTCCAGATTCGGCCGACGTTTTGGGTCGTTACCTTATTGCCGCCGTGGCCTGCCGCCCAGATTTCCCAGCGTCCGCTGGTATCGGGGTCGACGACCTTTCCGGTCATTATCGGTCCGTCCATTCCTGTGCTGGACCTGGCGTTGGCCTCGGGCAGCATGGCGAATGCTGCGGCTGGCAACACCAGCACTACGGCCAGTATCACCGCCAAGAGACCCCTCGTGTACTTACCCATCGTGTCTCCCTTCTCGCGGTCTCAGGCCTTGCATCAGCCTAAAGTTACGAAATGAGACACAATTAGGGCAGGTGACACACGTTTCAGATTTGATTTTGGGCGTGAGACAAATGTCTCACCAAAGATGGGACACGAGAGTTTTCGCAGGAAAACGGGTGCGACTCGGAGCCATCAGGCAAAAATGATCCGTTTTCCTCCGTCCCCGGGGAATCAGTTGGTAACGCTCGCCACGAAATCGGGCCATCTACTACGTTTGACTCGATACCCCCGACCATAGCCGCTTTTCATGAAAAACTGCAAGCGTTCTACCTGCGGTTTTCATTTCGCATTACTTGACGTGGTCGAGGGCTGCCGCCTAAACGTAGTAGATAGGCCCATTTCGTGGCAGACGGGTCACGCGGCAGCCCTCGCAAGGCAAAAATGATCCGTTTCCCTCTGTCCACGGGAGATCAAGGGCTTCTACGGATATGGTGCTATTTCAAAACTATGCCGGATTACGGGGCTAAAGTCGGAGTCCTCATCCATACCCCCTATTTTTAAAAAACAGCAAGCAATCTACCTGCGGTTTTGTTTTTGCGATTTTCGGTATGGTCGGAGGTTCGCTATCCAGCCCCGTAAACCGACATAGTTTTGTTCGCGACGGCACAACCGCGCGTTTAAGCGCGGGGCCGGTGGGGCATTTTTGCCCCACCGGCCCCTATCCCAGCTCTATTCCGGCGCTACTCCGGCTTGGTTTCTACCGTGGGGGTCTTGTCCGCTGCGACTGGGGTGCGGGCGGTGTCCATAGTCAGGCAGTGCTTGGGGCAGCTCTCGATGCACTCACCGCACACCACACAGGCATACGGGTCGATCGACCACGTTCCACCCTTGCGATCGACCGCGAGCGCGCCCGCCGGACAGCGACGCGCACACATGCCGCAGCAGATACACACGTCCATGTCGTTGACGATATGCCCGCGCAAGCGCTCGGGTGCCGCGAGCTTCTCCTGCGGATAGCACACCGTTACCGGCTGCTTGACCATAGAGCCCAAGGCCGTCTTGGCAAATGTCAGCAAACTCATGCCGCGCCTACCTTTCCGTGCAGCTAATGCAGGGGTCGATGGTCAGGATAATCATGGGCACGTTGGCAAGGAGTACGCCCTGCAGCGCATGCGTCAGACCCGCCAAGTTCTGCGACGTCGGCGTGCGCACGCGGAAACGGTCCAGGTTCTTGGTGCCGTTGCCGCGCACATAGTAATACGCCTCGCCGCGCGGCTGCTCAATCACAACCTCGCCGCGCGCGCCGTCGGCCGGCGTAAGCTTGGTGCGCCCGCCAATCCCGTCGTGCGGAATCTTGCCCACAAGCTCCTTAATGATGTCCATGGCCTGCGTGACCTCGGCGCAACGCACCTGGCAGCGGGCATAGCAATCGCCATCGGTAGCAACGATGGGCTCAAACGCGGCCAAGTCCGCATAGGCGCCGTCACCGAACATGCGCACGTCGTAGTCCACGCCCGAGGCGCGGCCGAACGGACCGACCATCGAAAGCTCCAGCGCGTCTTTCTTTCTAATCACGCCCACGCTATGCAGGCGCTCGCCGCAGCTGTTGTCGTCCAAAAACGTATGCACCAGGGCCTCGTAGTCAGGACGCATGGCATCGAGCGTCTGGACAATGCCCGCCAGCTCGGAGTCCTCGATATCGTGCTTAAGGCCGCCGATCTCGTTAATCGACAGAATCACGCGCCCGCCGCAAGTGCTCTCAAAAATCTTGAGTATCTGCTCGCGCAGGGTCCATGACCGATAGAACAGCGCCTCGAAGCCAAAGGCGTCGGCGAGCAGGCCCAGCCACAGCAGATGCGAGTGAATGCGCGAAAGCTCGTGCAGAATGGTGCGGATATACTGCACGCGACCAGGCACCTCGATGCCGAGCATGCGCTCGCAGGCGCTGGCATAGCCGCAGCTGTGGCCCACGGCGCAGATGCCGCAGATGCGCTCGGCGATGTAGCCAAACTGATGCATGTCGCGCTTTTCGGTGAGCTTCTCGAGCCCGCGGTGCACAAAGCCGATCTGAGGAATTGCCTCGATGACGCGGTCATCCTCGATCACCAGGTCCAGATGAAGCGGCTCGGGCAGCACCGGGTGCTGCGGGCCAAACGGAATAACGGAGCGATGTGCCATGGACCTTACGCCTCCTTTTTCTGCTTGTCGCGGGCGACCTTGGCGGCAAGCGCCGCGCGGACCTTGGCCGCTTTCTCGGGATCCATGGCGGCGAGCTTTGCCTCCATCTCGGCGGCCTTGAGCGCGGCCTTCGCAGCAGCCTCATCGTGCTGAGCATCGGAGCCGGCAGCCGCAGCGGGCTGAGCAGCGACGCCCGCGGCGTCGCCGGCGCTCGCCGCAGCCGAAGCATCGCCGGCACTCGCAGCGCTCTCCCCTGCAGCAGCCGCAGCCGCGGCGGCCTTCTCGGCAGCGGCCTTGCGCGCCTTGGCCTCGGCGGCGGCACGCACCTTCATGGCTTTCTCGCGCGCGGCCTTCACCTCGGGCGTGATAACGCTCATGGGTTCGGCAGTCGAGACCTGGTAGAAAAAGCCCTTAAAGTCAATCTGCATATCGGTGATGGCAAGACCAAACAGGTCGTGCGTTTCGTTTTCAAACGGGAATACCGCCGGATAGTACGAGCTGATGGACGGAATCTCCTGGTACTGGTCGATGCCCTCAACCACCAGGTTCTCGATCGCATAGCTGCCGTCCTGCGCAATATGCTCCTGAGCAGCACGAACGTCGATAAACGTATAGACCAAGCGATACGATCCGTCGTCCACACAGCGCTCGGCATGCATCTGCACAAAGCGCGCGCCGACGCCCTTGAGCGCCTGGACATGTGACAGGAGCTCATCGATCCCGACGGTAGTATAGATAGCCTTTTGCATTACTCGCCCTCCTTTGCAGCGGCGGGCGCGTCGCCGGCCGCGGACGTCCCAGCAGGCGCATCGTCAGCCCCGGCCCCCGCAGCCACAAACCCGCCCTCGCCCAGCTCAACGCCACCATCCCAGGTAGCGGCGCCGCCCACGGTAAGCGGATCGCCGCCAGCACGCATCACGGCCTCCTTCTGATCCAGGATGCCGCACGCCTCCACGATGGCATCGATCACCGTCTCGGGGCGAACGGCGCACCCGGGCGCGTACACATCCACGGGAATCGCGCGGTCCACGCCGCCGATCACGTTATAGGCATCGCGAAACACGCCGCCCGAGCACGCGCAGATACCGCATGCCACTACACACTTGGGCTCGAGCATCTGGTTGTAGATCTGGCGCACGACAGGCAGGTTCTGGGCATTGACCGACCCCGTCACCAAAAAGATATCCGCATGCTTGGGGTTGCCGGTGTTGACCACGCCAAAGCGCTCCGCATCGAACAGCGGCGTGAGCGAGGCCAGCACCTCGATATCGCATCCGTTGCAGCTCGAGCCGTCATAATGAATAACCCACGGCGAGCGCGACATTTTATGATCCATGGATGCCGCCTCCTAAATAAACACGTCGACGAGGATGGGCATAAGGTTGAGCAGGCCAAACACCAGCGCCACGCCCCAGCCGAGCCTAAAGCAGCTGCGCCAGGTGCTGCGTGCGAAGGTGTTATCGATCAGCACCTCGACAAAGTACGTCGCGGCCATCACGACCAGGGCTACGACCCAGCTCACCGGGTTGTCCCAAACAAAGAACATGCCCACCCACATCAAAAACAGCACGGTCTCGCACCAGTGCATAAGGGTCATCTTGGCCAGCGTGCCGCCGCTCATCTCGGTGGCGACGCCCTGGACGATCTCCTGATGCGCGTGATGCGAGTACGAAAGGTCAAACGGCGACTTGCGCAGCTTGATGGTGAGCACCGCGAGCAGCGCGAGGAAAATGGGCGCGCTGTACACGATGATGGGGGCCGACTGCCCCGTCACGGCGATGGAATCGAAGCTGTCGGTGGCAAGGTACAGGCCCACGCTCATCAGCAAAACGGCGGGCTCGTAACTCATGACCTGCAGCAGCTCACGGTCGGCGCCGACCTGGGCAAACGGGCTTTGCGTCGAGGCGGACGCCAACACCACAAAGATCGCAGCGAGGGTCACCATAAAAGCGCACAACAGCGTGTTGGAACCCGACACAAAGATGCCGCCGCCCACCACGGTAAAGATGAGCGCGCACGCCATGTAGGTATCGTCCATGGTGTTTACGCTGGCGGGGGCCTTGCGCAGCAGCTTGGCCACATCGTAGAAAGGCTGGAGCAGGCGCGGGCCCACGCGGCCCTGCATGCGGGCCGAAAGTTTGCGGTCAACGCCGTCGATCAGGCCGCCCACAAGCGGCGCCAGTAAGGCAAATGCCACGGTGCCAATAAAAATGCCCACGACGCCCGAACCTTCAAAATACTTGCCGCGCAGCACCGAGGGCGCACTCATGGCAAGTCGCTCGGGCCCAATCCACGCGCAACACAGCAGCGCAAACAAGATAATGCTGCAGCACACGACGCTACCCGCGGGGCCAATACGCTTCTCGCCAAGGGCGTCCTCCGAGTACCAATTGCGCTTTTCGGCCTTCACCTCGTGTCCCATCGAGCCGCGGAAATGGCGATATTTGTCGGTCCCCACGCCCGAAAGGTACACGTTGACGTGCGGTTTGTTGCTCACGCGGAATGAAGTCAGCAGCACCACGGCGATAAACGCCACGATAACCACCATCAGGTACATGGCGTCCTTGCCAATAACGTACGGCACGCGGCCAAACACCATGGCCAAGTAAGGCGACACCAGACCGCTCGAGATAACCGGGAACGCCACGCAGCACAGAATCAGCAGCGCGGCGATGGTGTTGAGGGCCATCCATTCGGTCTTATGGACATTGACCTCAACGTTTTGAGCCGTGGGGTCGACGCCCGAAAGCTTGGCAAGCCACTTGCCCCAGAAGAAGAAGGTCGCGGCCGAGCCAAAGGCAAGCACCATGATCATGAGCACGTTGCCGGTCTGCGCGAACGCCACCAGAGCGCCCCACTTGGACACGAGCATGCCAAACGGCGCCACAAACATGCCCATGATGCCCAGCATCATCAGGCGCGTCAGGTGCGGCATGCGGCTGAACATACCGTCCATGTCCTCGATATTGCGGCTGCCGATATGATGCTCGGCCGTGCCCACGCACAGGAACAGCAGCGACTTTGCCACCGTGTGGAACAGGATCAGGAAGATGGCCGCCCATACGGCCTCGGGCGCGCCGACACCCAAGCAAGCACTGATGAGGCCCAAGTTGGAAATGGTGGAGTACGCGAGCACGCGCTTGGCATTGCTCTGCGAGATGGCCATAAGGGCAGCGAGCAAAAACGTGATGGCGCCCACGCTCGTGACCATAAAGCCGGTCACGGGATAGATGGCATAGAGCGGGCTCAGCTTGACCATCAGGAACACGCCGGCTTTGACCATGGTTGACGAGTGCAGCAGGGCGCTCGTGGGCGTGGGGGCAACCATGGCACCCAACAGCCAAGTGTGGAACGGCATCTGTGCGGCCTTGGTGAGCGCGGCGAGCGACAACAGGATGACCGGCATCACCAGCAGCGCGGACTGCGCGGTTCCGGCGCCGGAAAGCTCAATCATGCCCGAGATGGTCAGCGGCATGCCGTTAACGTGCAGGTACATGAGTCCGGCCAAAAACGCGATGCCGCCCAGCATGTTGAGGATGATCTGGTTAAAGGCGTTCTTGATGGCCTCGGGCGTGCGCGTATAGCCAATCATAAGGAACGAGCACACGGTGGTGATTTCCCAGCCGCAGAACAGCCACTCAAGGTTGTCGCTCGTCACGATGACGAACATGGCCGAGAGGAACAGGAACATAAGCGCCAGGAACTGCGGACGACGGTCGGGCGCGGTCTGCCCGCGCAGCGCGGCCTCGTGCTCATCATGGGCCTGGAAGTCCTTCATGTAGCCCAAAGCGTAGATACAGATAAGGCTGCCGACGATGCCGACGGCGAGGACCATGATCACGCTCATGTAGTCTAGGTAGAGCGGCGTCGCCGTGACGGCTTCGGCCGCAGGCAGCGTCATGGCCGCAAAGACGAGCGAGCCCACCAGCTGGACTATGCCGAGCACCGTGGTAAGCACGCTCTTATATTTGTGCGCGTTGTACAGGATGACGGCGCACAGAATTACGTCGATGACGGAGCTGATGATCGAGAGCGCATGCGAGGTACCGGGGGCAATCTCAAAGCTCTGCGGACCCGTGCAAAAAAACATGACGGCGACTACAACTGTCACCGCCATGATAATGCCGGAGCCTATGAGTCCCACCGCATCGCGGGCGCGGTCACCGCGCGCGAGCAGCATGCCCAGCGCCGGTACCAGCGGAAACAGGGTAAGGAAATACAGTAGCGTCATACCATCACTCCCCCATGCAAAAACGCTGCAATTGTTTAACGTTATAGCTCAATTGATGAGTAGCGGCGGCGGGTTTTCGGTCAACTGGGGAGTTTTAGGCGTACGGGGCAAGGGCACGTCCGCTTTGGAGCAGAGAGGCGGCAAGAAAAATGCGCCCCTGTGGGCGCACCATCCCGTTTGCTATTCCGCCTTTTTAACGCGCGGCTTGCGACCGCGCGGCTTATCGACCAGTGCGGACTCACCGCTCTCGCGGTACTGACGGCACCAAGCCTTGACCGAAGACTCGCTGGGAATCTTGTGCTTGATCATGGCCTCGCGAACCGTCAAGCCGTTTTCCAGACGGTCCTTAACCACAGCGAGCTTTACGTCGTACGAATAGGTGTGATGATGCGAACCGGCATTGAGAACGGCGTCGGCACCGCCCACGGCATACGCGCGGGCCCACTGACGAGCCGTGGCCTGGGGAATGCCAAGCTCCGCGGCGAGAGCGCGATGACCGACCCCCTCTTGGAGGATCTCGACGGCGCGCTGCCTAACCTCGGGCGCATGCGTGCGAGTCCTAGTTGCTTCCGACATACCTGCCACTTCTTAGCCTTAGACGTTAATCCGCTTTCTTACGTGCAAGTTAGATAGTAGCATTTTACTGTTTGCTCAAAGCAGTTAATTAAAATAGACGCGGCGTTATCTGGGCATTTGGCACCAAATTACGACATTTCTTTATCGATTATTTACGCTGGTAGCTGACTCGCAGCTAATCGTCATTCGCTTGTCAACAAAATTGGCATCTCTTTATGTCCTTTGGCATAGAGGATATAGTTATTAACCCCTCCCCCAATATTTTTGAGTGATCTGCAAGGCAGTAGACGTCCTCACTCCTCATGATTACCGCGCATTGCCATTCATCGGAGCAAAACAAAAAGGGCGGGACCTGCTGCGCTTGCAGGCCCCGCACCGGTTGACACCCGACGGGACACAGCCGGGCGAGACGGATCCGTGCTACCGCCCCGCCTGGCCGCGATGTTCAACTACAGCTCGTTGGCCGCGTGATACGCCGTGCGAATGGCGCTCGCAATGTCGGCGGTGCGCTCACCCGAGCAGTCGCCCACGCAGGTCACGGGCACCGTCACGCCATCCAGGTCAAACGCGTTGGCCTTGGAGCCCACGGCCATCACCACGTAATCGCAGGCGATCTTCACCGGCTCCTCGGCGCCGTCCTCGGTGGTGCGAACAGCCTCCACGCCCTCGTCGGTAATGGCGGTCAGGCGGGTCTTAACATGCTGCTCCACGTTGTGCTCTGCAAAGTCGCTCATAATCCTGTCTCTTATACACATCTGACGCTGCCGAC